>CAYOTO010000009.1:0-88476 GCA_964406945.1 uncultured Pirellulales bacterium | reverse complement strand
AGGATATGGAGCACGACAACTGGTTCGATGCGGCAATCGACTTCGCAATAGAAAGGGAAATCGAAGCCAGAGAATTCTATCTGGATCTGGCCCAAAAAATGGATAACCCGGCTATGGCGGATGTTTTCAAGCAATTCGCCGCCGAGGAATTCGGCCACAAGGAGAAACTCGAAGCTGTCAAGACCGGCAAAATCCAGGTGAATCGCGCGACAAAGGTTCAGACGCTCGAAATCGCCGATTATGTGGTGAATGTCGAGCCAAAGGCCGAAATGACGTATCCCGAAGCCCTGATTCTGGCTATGAAAAAGGAGAAGGCGGCCTACAAGCTTTACAGCGACCTGGCCTACCTGTCGGACAGCGGCGAGCAGGAAGATCTGTTTCTCTCTATGGCCGCCGAAGAAGCAAAGCACAAGCTTCGCTTCGAAATCGAATACGACGACGTAGTACTCAAAGAAGACTGACGCTCTCTCGCATCATGTTCACCCGCCGTTTCGCAGGCGGACCCTGCACGGCGCAACGGCCGGTGAACGGCTCGGCAGGGGAGCCGGCGGGGGATCGCCGGTGGAACCTCCGATATCTTCAGTTGTGGAGTGCACGAACATGAGCAGCCTTTCCAAGATTGCAGTTCTGATTTGCCTGGTTCTGATCCTGCCGGGGTGCCTCGTAATCGTCAGTGAAGAAGAAACCGAGCCGGTGCCGGTCCCGCCGCCGGCCGATTGCCCGTATGCCGAGGACACAATCGCGGCCATAGACGCGGTCTCACAGTTGTCGTTCGACTCGAAGAAACGCGAGGCCTACATCGACATAGCCCATCGAAAGCATCTCTGTGACGCGCCGCAAGTCCACCTGGTGCATGCCGCATTATCGCATTTGAGCTTCGAGAACTCACAGGAAGCGGTTCTGATGGAATTAATCAACCACCCGCAATTCAGTCCCGCCGCCGAGAAAGCCATCCTGGATAACATTGACAAGCTCTCTTTCGAACACAGCAAGAGCAGGATTATGAAAGCAATAAACGCCCGTCACGGTTAGACGGACGACGCGAGTGGATATGGATATCTACAACCTCATCAGCTTCGCCGGCATCTTCGCTCTGCTGGGCATCGCCTGGCTGTTCTCGGCCGACCGGAAGAATATGAACTTCCGGCTGATCGGCTGGGCCGTGGTTCTCCAGATGGTGACCGCGGCCTTCATATTCCGCGTTCCGATCGGCGCCAGGGTCTTTATAGCGGTAAACGATGTTGTGGTTAAAGTGCTCGAGTCGGCCAGTGCCGGGGCCGAATTCGTGTTCGGCCGACTGGCTCTGCCGCCGGGCGCGGTAAACGAGGCCGGTGAAGAGTCTCTGGGCCCGATACTCGCCTTCCAGGCTTTCCCGACTATCATCTTCTTCTCGGCTTTGGTTTCGATTCTCTACTATTTTCGCATAATGCCGCTGATGATCCGCGCTTTCGCGGGTCTGTTCACCAGGCTCATGAGAATATCCGGAGCCGAATCTCTGGTGGCGGCGGGCAATATCTTCGTTGGCATAGAATCCTCGCTGACCGTCAAGCCCTATCTGGCCCGCATGACCCGCTCGGAACTGTGCACGATTCTCACAGCGGGCATGGCTACGGTGGCGTCAAATGTGCTGGCACTGTACGTCTTCTCGCTGCAGGAGCGGTTTCCCACCATCGCCGGCCACCTTGTCTCGGCGTCGTTGCTGTCGGCCCCGGCGGCTCTTGTAATGTCGAAAATTATCTTCCCCGAAGCCGAGAAGCCCGAGACCCTGGGCATTAACGTGAAGCCTTATTATGAAAAGGACGCCAGCGTCTTCGAAGCCGTGATCAACGGGGCCAATTCCGGCGTTAAGATGATAGTCGGGATTGTCGCGCTTCTGATAGCAGTACTCGGTCTGGTGGCGCTGGTCGATTTGATACTCACCTCCCTCGGCGGCCGGGTGAACGAACTTGCGGGCCTGAACGTCGATTTCTCGCTGCGAGGCCTTGCCGGTTACGTATTTTACCCGTTCACTATCCTGCTTGGTATCCCACCGGCCGACGCGGCCGAAGCGTCACGGATCATCGGGGAACGAACTGTCGTAACGGAAGTGGTCGCATACAGAGACCTGGCTGCCGCGATGGACAACAACCTCTTCCAGAGCAGACGCTCGCCGGTCATAATCGCATACGCACTGTGCGGATTCGCCCATCTGGCCTCGATGGCCATCTTCGTCGGCGGGATATCGTCACTGGCCCGCGAAAAGACCAGTGATATAGCCGCCATGGGCCTGCGCGCCCTGCTGGCGGCGACGCTTGCCTGCCTGATGACCGCCTGTGTCGCCGGAACCCTTCTGACGGAAGAAAGCTCTATACTTTTCGGGGATTGAGTTTGCTTTGCGCGACTGTACAAACGGCCGGGGCCCAGACCGAAATGTCCGCAACCGTTCTGGCCACTTTCGTTATATACTTCGCACTCCTGCTCGGCATCGGGTTCTATTTCTACCGCAAGTCCGTTGGCATAGAGGATTATCTGCTCGGCGGCCGCGGGATGGGGGCGTGGGTCACGGCGCTCTCGGCCCAGGCTTCGGACATGAGCGGCTGGCTGCTGATGGGCCTGCCCGGAGCCGTCTACCTCTACGGCGTGGGCCAGGCCTGGATGGCGCTGGGACTTTTTGTCGGAACGCTGCTTAACTGGCTGCTGGTCGCCGGAAGGCTGCGAATTTACACGGAAAAGACCAGTGCGATCACTCTGCCGTGCTTCTTCGAGCAGCGTTTCGGCGACCCCACAGGCCTGCTTAGAGTCGTATCGGCCATTATTATTCTGTTGTTCTTCACTGTTTACGCCTCTTCCGGCCTGGTCGCCACAGGCAAGCTCTTCCAGTCCACTTTCGGCATCCAGTACGAAATAGCCGTGATCGCAGGCGGCGGCATAATCATCCTGTACACGTTTCTCGGCGGTTTTCTGGCTGTCTGCTGGACCGATCTGTTCCAGGGCGCACTGATGGTCGTGGCCATAATCGTAGTGCCCGCCATTGCTTTCTTCGACGTCGGCGGTGTTGGAGGAATCAAGCGGGCTATGGATCTGAGGCAGATATCCACCTCGCTTGTGCCTGAAAAAGGCGCAGCCGGAGTTATCGCGATCGTCTCGCTGATGGCCTGGGGTCTGGGCTATTTCGGTCAGCCCCACATACTCGCCCGCTTCATGAGCGCAAAGTCCCTCAAGAAGCTGCATAATTCGGTGGTTATCGCCGTTGTATGGGTGTTTATTTCACTCGCAGGAGCCTTTTTCATCGGTCTTATCTCCATCCCGATGTTCGAGACCGCCCCGGGCGGCGACCACGAGCGCGTATTCATAGCCATGATCAAACAGATAATGCACCCGTGGCTGGCGGGTATTATGCTGGCCGCGATACTCTCGGCCATAATGTCCACCATCGACTCGCAACTGCTGGTCTCTTCCTCGGCGCTTACGGAAGACTTCTACCAGAAGGCAATCAAGCGCGACGCCACCGAAACCGAAACCGTCGTCGTAGGCAGAACCTGCGTAATAATCATATCGGTAATCGCGCTGATTCTGGCCCTGAATCCGGTCAAGACCATACTTGACATAGTCTCTTATGCGTGGGCAGGGTTCGGCGCGGCCCTGGGGCCGGTGGTTTTGTTCGCACTGTTCTCACGTCGAACCACCTGGCAGGCCGCACTGGCGGGCATGGTCGTGGGGACCGTTACGCTTGTGGTCTGGAAAGCGGTCGGGCTTGGCGACAGCATTTACGAACTGCTCCCGGGATTCATCGCCAATTGCGTGACTATATTCGCGATAAACCGACTGATCCCTCAGGAAGACGCCGCAGTTTTGAGCTGCTTCGATAAAGTTCGAAACGAAATCAGAAGCTCAGGGCGTGCTTAGAAGACGGTTCCGGCAAACATAAGCAGCACCCCTAGGCACATCCCCGCAAATGTCAGGCGAATCCACTTATCGTACCGTGCAATCTCCGGATGCTGATCCTCGAACTCGTAGTGCCACTGGTCCAGGTCCGGGTCCCGGGGTTTGAACTTAATGCGCACGAATACATGCGCAACCGCAAACACGCAGATCAAAACGCCGCCAGCAATGTAAAGCAGAATACCCATCCCCTGAGTCTAACCGCTCACCGCCGCTGGAGCCAGCGCATAAAATATCCGCCTGCCAGTCCCCGGGTTGTAATCCCGTTTTCGCCGGCGCAGGATACTGCACGTTGCTGCATTGAGGTTTGGGTGTTTAAGAAAAAAGGGAGGTTGGGTGCGGAGTTCGCCTTTTCTTCACCCTTCACCTCCCCGTCGCACTGTAGCGACCCGTCTCGGAATACGCCCTAAGGCAGCCGAAACTGTATCTCCACGCGCAACATCGTCATTATACCGCCACTGGTGCCGTCCCGCAAGCAAAATGTCCGCTTCGGGGTTTTGGCGCGACGTTTTTGCCTGTAAATGGCTTTTTCAGCGTTCCAGAGACAGTATTTGCGTTGTAGCGCAGCAAAAAAGTAGTCCTTGATTCGGCGGCTGACGCACGACAGAATAGTCCGGTTCAATACCATTGGAGTTTAGTTCATATGAAACAGATCGACCTCAGAAGCGATACGGTAACCCTGCCATCGCCGCAGATGCGGGAGGCCATTGCTGATGCGCAGCTCGGAGACGACGTTTTCGGCGAGGATCCCACGACGAACCGGCTGCAGGAAACGGCCGCCGAAATGATGGGAAAAGAGGCGGCGTTGCTGGTATCCAGCGGCACAATGGCCAATCTGGTCGCCATACTCACCCACTGCGGGCGCGGTGAAGAAGTAATACTCGGCAAAGAGGCCCACACATTTGTCTATGAAGCCGGCGGAATGTCCGCTCTGGGCTCGATTCACTCCAGTCAACTGCCCAACCGGCCCGACGGCACAATAGCCCTGACGGACGTGGAAGCCGCCATACGCCCGGACGACCAGCACTTTCCCCGAACCCGTCTGATCTGCCTCGAAAACACGCATAACCGATGCAGTGGCGCACCGCTAAGCGTAGAATACACCAAATCGGTAGCTGCATTGGCCAAATTGCACAACCTCAAGACCCACGTCGACGGCGCCAGAATCTTCAATGCGACCATAGCCCTGGGCGTCCAGGTGCGCGAACTCGCCGGGCCGGTGGATTCGGTCAGCTTCTGCCTGTCGAAGGGGCTTGCCGCACCGGTAGGCTCGCTTATCTGCGGTCCGGCAGACTTCATTGCGGAGGCCCGGAGGATACGCAAGAGTCTCGGAGGCGGAATGCGTCAGTCCGGCATCATCGCCGCGGCGGGAATAGTAGCCCTCGAGCAAATGGTCGACCGCCTTGCCGAGGACCACGAGAATGCGCGGAGACTGGCCGAGGGGATAGCCGAAATCGATTCCCTGGCCGTGAATCTGGCCACAGTGAAAACGAACATCGTCTACTTCGAACTCGCGGACCGCAGGATTGAACCATCGACGCTGGTCTCGACCCTGGAGGGAAAAGGAGTGAGAATTCTGGCCATCGGAAACAGATTCCGCGCGGTAACGCACTACGGGATAGAATCGGCGGACATCGACGCCGCTCTTTCAGCCATGCAGCAGGCCCTGGCGGGGCGGTAAACCTGTCGCAATTATCAGGAGGACAAAATGAAATCAGCCACAGCCGTTATCGTATTGTCGATCTCACTAATCGTTGCCTTCACCATACTTTCGACGGCCGAGACAAACACGTCCAAGCCCGTCCTTGCCGGGACCCGGCCGGTCATAGATGCTTGCCGGTACCAATCCATCCAGGCCGCCATCGACGCAGTACCCGAGAAGGGCGGTATGGTGCTTCTGCCGCCCGGTGAATTCGAAATCAGTGAACCCCTGGTCGTCTCGACCGCCGATACCACAATTCGCGGCTCGGGCGCCGCTACGCACATCAAAAATGTGAATACCGCGGGCAAAGCAGCACTGCTGCTGCGGCATCCGGACGGCAGCGATTCACGCAGTCAGAACCTCTGGCGCATTCGTCTGGCTGATTTTCGCATAACAGGCAACGAGAAAAGCGGCCACGGCATCGAGGCACGCCGCATCAACGAGCTTTTCATCGACGGGGTAACTGTAAGCTACCACGGCGGCGACGGCATACACTTGTACTTCTGCTACGAAGACCCGCGAATCTGCAATTCGCTCATAACCTACAACAAGAAGACGGGCCTGAATATCCAGGGCTGCCACGACATCGTCGTCAGCGCCAATCAGTTTGAAGAGAACGACGATGCACTGGTATGTTCGGACGGCTTCAACCTGTGCATGAACGGCAACAATCTCGACGACCATTTGGGCCACGGCGTTGTCATCGAAAATACATACGGATCCGTGGTGTCCGGTAATATGATAGAAGAATGCGCCGGTTCGGCCGTGGTGCTAGACAGAGACTGCTACGGCATCACGGTAAGCGCCAATGTAATCGCACATAACCGCTCGGGAGGCGTCGATCTTCGCGATGCTCACGGCTGCGCCGTCTCGGCCAACACCTTTACTATCATGTCGAAACACTCTATTTACGTCGGTCCAAATTCCGGCCGCATCACGATAACCGGCAATAACTTCTCCAACAGCTACATCGGCGACGGTAGAATAAAGCGGGCGCCGAACGATGCCGCCGCCGCGGGCCTCGTATTCGAATCAACCTCCGACATCGCCGTCGTCGGAAATCTTTTCTCATCCCTGCGGCCCTGGGCATTAACCCTCAGCGGCGAATCCTCCGACAGGGTTCTGTTCAGCAACAATATTCTCACAGATACCGCTGTCCAAACGGACGCGCTGAGCAGCTCAGTCGTTGAGAACAACCTTACCGAGCGTCCGAAAACCGGCAGATAATCGCCTCAAGGCCGGTCAGACCGGGATTTTGCGCTTGCCGGACCACCCCTGTGTATGTTAAAATAGGTAAATCTTGTTGACAATATATAGGGGTTCTTAATCTCTCGAATTATATCCGCGGCAGGTTTGCTTGGACCGCCGCGGGAAGCCGCAAAAGCGGGGTTTTTAGGCATTGAGACGGTAATCGCCCCGGCGGGAGAATGTCAGGAGCCGAAAAAGGCCCCAAACACGAGGATGGGTGTATTTATGCAAAATTGGCATAACCGAAGCTTTTTGCTGCGCATTTTCACTGTTTTTCTGATCCCAGCCGTTTTAAACGCGCCGCGGAATGTCAGCGCGGAAACCCCAACTTCAGGCGGTCCTGTGGTTGGTGATATAACCGCTTCTGAGGTATCCGATCCGAATGTATCGAATGTTGGCTCTTCAGGGCCTTATTACATCGATTTGAACGGAGCATGGTTCGAACGTGAGAAAACGCTGGCCCCGGAGCCTGCACCGGGCGCTTTGTTCGGCGACTCGGTAGACGTTCGCGGCGATTTAATGGTGGTCGGCGCCAGCGGCGACAGCACCGAAGCCTATAAGGCCGGTGCCGCTCACATCTATGTAAGAACAAACGGCGTGTGGAGGCTCGATCAGACTGTACGGCCCCGCAGACCCGAAGAGGGGGCCATGTTCGGCGCAACAGTGGCAATCGGCGCCGAATGCGTAGCGGTAGGGGCTCCATACGCGGGCAGAACCGGAATGGTATATACCTACGTGCCGCACCGGCGGGGCGGTTGGAGACGAAGACAACGCATACGACCTCGCAGGACGCGGGAAATGGTCCGTTTCGGGCGCTCAATCGATATCGACGGCGAAGTTATGGTTGTCGGGGGCGACTGGGCATCAGACGCAGGCGCCTACTCCGGCGCCGCCTATGTTTTCACCGGCGGCTCTCGCTGGCGCCAGAGGGCCCAGATCATCGGACACGACACGGATCCCAACGACTTATTCGGCTCGTCGGTTGCGGTCGAAGGGGAAGTGGTCGCCGTAGGCGCCGTCGGCAAGGCCGCTGATGCAGGTGCAGTTTACGTCTTTGAGAAGACCGGCCGAAGGGAATGGACCCAGCAGGCTATGATAAGGCCCGATCAGAAATGGGCGGGCAACAGGTTCGCCGCTTCACTGGCAATGTCCGAAGGCCGCCTTATCGCCGGCGCAACCGGCGCCATTACGGGCGAGGGCCGTTCGGGAATCGTATACATTTTCGAATACGACGGTAGCAACTGGATCCAGGCGGTAAACCTGACCCCCTCGAATGCCCTTGAAGATAACATGTTCGGCTCCGCTGTTGCCGCCGACGCCAACAATATCATCGTCGGTGCACCACTGGCGATCGGCCCGCTGGACGATCCCAACGATACGGACGGCGAAGCTTATCTCTTCACCCGGCAGGGCGATACATGGCTGCAGCAAGCACGCCTGGGTCCGTCCGACCCGACCGACGGCAGCATCTTCGGCTCGACAGTAGCCCTTGACGGGGATACCGCTGTAATCAGCTCTCCCTACAAGGCCGTCGTCGCCTCCAGCGGAAACACAACAGGCCCGAGCGCAAGGGCGGGCGCCGTGTATTCATTCGATTTGATACCGCCGGCCGATCTCAACGGGGACTCGCTGGTTGATTTTTACGACTTCGCAATTCTTGCGGATCAGTACTCGGGCGCCTCGGACCTGAATGTTGCGGACATAAGCCCATTCACCGAACCCGGCGCGATAGACCTGTACGATCTACTCTCACTCACGGATCAGTGGCTCAATGCGGGCCCGTGAGCCGGAGGAATCGCAGTCCCTCGTTTTGAGTTTTTCACGTCCCAAAAAACGCCGGCTAACTATGCGCCGACGGCGATATAAAAATTCTTCAAGAACTTTCGCGCAGTCGGTCGATGCAGTGGTTGGTATCAGGACAATGCGTGGCTCTCGGCAATGACCAAGACGGCCATATCAGCTTGTGCTCGTCGTCGCCGTCCCAGATACAGGCAAACAAGTCAGATCGTAATCGAGGCTTCGGCGACGCTGCTGATGTAGGTAATTAAAGGAAGAGCCACCTGAAAAAATGGGAGGATCTCGCCACAGACCTCCCGTTTTTTTATGCGCCGAAAATTGGAACTATGCTTCGTACACCAGCCTGCCTGCGACAAATGTCTTTTCCACCGCAAAATCATCACGCAGCAGCACAATGTCGGCGTCCTTTCCGACTTCTATACTGCCCTTTTTTTCGTAGATGCCCAGCAGTTTCGCGGCTTGGGCGGTTACGCCGTTAATCGCATCGGCCTTGGAACAACCGGTGAACTCTACCAGCCTCCTCAGCACCAGATTCAGCCCAAGCGATGTGCCGATCAAGGTTCCGTCGGCATACCGCGCAGTTCCCTCTTTCGACTGGTACTTCACCCCGTTGTAAATGTATTGCCCGTCCGGCAGCCCCATCGCCTGCATACCGTCGGTAATGGGGATAATCCGTTTTGGTCCCAGCCCCGCACACGCCAGCCGCACCACTGCCGGATGGATGTGCACCCCGTCGCTTATAACCTGGACGCTTACTTCGTCCCTTTCCATAATTGCAGGCAGGGGCCCCGGCTTGCGGTGATGCATCGAACGCATGGCATTGAACAAATGCGTTACGTGATTTATGCCCGCGTCGAAACCGGCAAGCGTTTGTTCGTAATCGGCCCAGGAATGTCCGAAGGAAGCTACTGTTCCGTTGTGCGTCAGTCGCCGGATGATCCCGTGTACCCCGGGCAGTTCCGGCGCGATGGTCATCATCGAAAGCGTCCCTTGGGTTGCCCGTTCGATTTCATCCATAACCTCGTTCTGCGCCTCACACAGACATTCCGGCTGAATCATTCCCCTCTTCTTGGCCGCAATAAAAGGACCTTCGAGGTGTGTCCCCAGCAGTTGGGCGCCTTTTAGTTTCTTGCCGGTGCACTCGGCCGCGGTCCTCAAGTGCTCGTTTGCCCGGCCCGCCTTGAAGACCGTTGTCGCCAGCCATCCGGTAACCCCGAATTTTGCACATGTTTGCGCTATGGTCTCGATAGCTTCGGCGGTCCCGTCAAGCACATCCGCTCCGCCCGCTCCCTGTATATGCACGTCTATGAAACCCGGTGCCGCCGTTGTGCCCCCGGCGTTAATCATGCGGCAATCCGCCGGTTGTCCGGCTTGCCTTATCGCGGTTATTGTGCCGTCCGCGATTTCCAGAGCCCGAAGCCTTTGCGCGGGGTCGTTATAAAGTCTGCAATTGTTGATAATGATCTTTTCGACCATCTACGCCTTTCGAGAAACCACCGTTGTTAAAGCCGACAACATACGCAAGTGCACGGCCGAATGCAAGATGTAAAAGATGCGGAGCAGTGCAGAAGAATCATGCATCCGGCCGCCTGAACTCACGGGCGCACAAGAAAAAAGGCCCGGAAGCGTGCTTTCACTTCCGGACACTATCCACTGGTTTGCCGAGCAACGTGTTCGGCGGATGCTTTATTCTCTAGACTCTTAATCTAGCTCTCGACGGGAAATCCATAATGCTGCCATTCCTCGAAGCCACCCTCGAGTTCCATAACGGGGTAGTCATTTTTGGAAAAGTGCCACGCAGCACTCGCCGCAAGGTGACATATCTCGCTGTAGCCGCAGAGGATATTAAGCCTTTCCTTTCGAAGGCCGTGAAAACTATCCCACTGCTCCTCTGGAAGATTGATAGCTCCGGGAATATGGCCCTTTTCGAAGTCACCACGTCTTCTCACGTCGACAATATTAATATTCTCATCTCGCCTAATCATTTCGTTAAGCTCGGCCGGGCCGGTGGTAAATTCCACCTTAGCCCGAAAAAACTCAGTAGCCTTTTTTGTATCAACAAGCACCATCTGTAACCCTCCAGGCTGCTTTCAACAACACATTTTCAGCGTTTGTCGCCCGTGCTTGAGTCCGACTAACGCCTTCGGCTCTTTGTTCTAATTTATCTACGATTTTCCGCTCACAAAGGTTGGGAAAATCTGCCGAATGCACTGCTTCTATAGCGGCTATTTTATGGGTGTGGGCTGCCTCCGGGCTCTTGACTAACCGGCAACCGCAGCATACGATACCGAAAACCTTTAAAAAACCTGGAGCCAGATAATGCCGCAAAGCGAAAAAAGCTGGGAAAAACGCCTTTCAGGGCGGCCGGACGAACTGGCCGTAGACTTTGTCGAATCGCTGTCCTACGACCGAAGGCTTTACAAATACGACATTGCAGGCTCGATCGCCCACGCAACAATGCTTGCGGACTGCAAATTAATCTCGGCAGCCGAGTTTAAGGAAATACGGCGGGGCCTGATCGAGATATCGGACAGTATCGACGCCGGAGAATTCGAATTCGATAAAAGCTTCGAAGATATCCACATGGCCATAGAAGCGGCCCTCGTAGACAGAATAGGCGATACAGGCAAGAAACTCCATACAGGCCGAAGCCGCAACGACCAGGTCGCCACGGACATGCGGCTGTGGATGCGGGACGAAATCGAAATTCTCCAGACAAAACTGACCCTGCTGCAGAAAGCGCTGGTCGAACTCGCCTGCGAATACACCGATGACGTTATGCCCGCCTACACCCACATGCAGCGGGCTCAGCCGGTCGTTATCGCCTCGTACCTGCTGAGTTTCGTCGAGCAGTTCCAGCGTGATTTCATCCGCCTGTCCCATACTCGAAGGCTCGTCAATCTCAGCCCCCTCGGCTGCGGCGCCGTCGCCGGTTCGACGCTGCCACTGGACAGAAGATCCACCGCCGAGCAGCTTGGTTTTTCCGATATCACGCAGAACAGTATGGATTCGGTGAGCGATCGTGATTTTTGTGCGGAGTTCATCTTCGACTGTTCGCTCATTGGTGCTCATCTGTCGAGGCTGTCCGAGGACTGGATCATTTACTCGACCAGCGAATTCGCTTTCGTACGCATCGCCGACAGCTTCTGCACATCCTCGAGCATGATGCCGCAGAAGCGCAATCCCGACATGCTCGAGCTGACCCGTGCCAAAACCGGTTCCGTCTACGGCTCGTTGATGGCTATGCTGACAATCCTCAAGGCCCAGCCTTCAGGCTATAATCGCGATCTGCAGGAAGATAAGATTCACACGTTCAATGCCGCCGACACGACTGAGGCCTCGATTGATATGATCGCCGCCATAGTGTCGAATACAAAATTCGAGACTGAGAATATCGCAGCGGGTCTTGACCGCGGCTTTCTGGACGCAACGGCTCTGGCCGAGTACCTCGTCCGCAAATCCGTGCCCTTCCGCCAGGCGCACGGCATCGTCGGCTCGATCGTCGCCTATTGCGAAGAGAACGACAAGAAACTCGCCGATCTCACCGAGGAACAGTTCAAATCCTTTTGTGAAGCAATCGAATCGGATGTCTACGACTCACTCGGCGCCGTCGGAGTCGCGCAAAGTTATGCAACCGAAGGCGCCGGCGGTCCCGACCAGGCTAAAATGCAGATCGAGTACTGGAAAAAGGAACTGGCAGACAGATGACCGCCGGCGAAGACGAAATAACCCGTTATTTTGCCGCTAAGAGTGGGCTCGATCCATCCCTGTTCCCGATAGGAATCGGCGACGACATGGCGCAGATACGCCTGTCCGAAGGAGTTTCGGTTCTGATCACTACCGATATGCTCCTTGACGGAACACATTTCGACCTCCATGCCTGCTCACTCGAACAGGCCGCCCGTAAGGCGGTGGCCGTCAGCCTGAGCGACTGTGCTGCAATGGCCACCAGGCCTCTGGCCGCCGTCGCATCGGTCGCACTGCCCCCGACCTTCGGTCAGGCGGAATTGAAAGAATTGCACGCGGGAATCCTCGCCGGTGCAGAAGAGTTCGGCTGCGGCCTCATAGGAGGCGACATCACCTCCTGGAAAACCGACGGCAGATTTGCAATCAGCGTCGCGATGCTCAGCACGCCGGGTGCGGCCGAGCCGGTAAGACGCTCCGGCGCAAAGCCCGGCGACTGCATCTGCGTAAGCGGTTCGTTCGGAGGTTCTCACATCTACCGCGACAGGGGCAAGCACCTCGAATTCACCCCGCGGGTGGCCGAGGCCCTCGAAATCACACGACTGGTAGACGTTAACGCGTTGATAGATGTAACCGACGGCCTCTCCAGTGACCTTCACCGTATATGCAGTCAGAGTCGGGTCGGTGCGACAATCGATTCGCGGGCCGTACCGATTTCAAACGACGCGAAACTCTCGACCGAACCGCTCAATAGCGCCCTGAACGACGGCGAGGATTTCGAACTGCTCTTTACGCTCTCACCGGATGCCTGCGAGAAACTGCTGGACCAATGGTCGCACAACACGCCGATCACCCGTATTGGCACAATCTCCGAAGGACCCGAACTCTGGCTTGAAATGCCCGAGACCGATCCGGTCCCTCTGATCGGCGCCGGCTACGACCACCTGAAGAGATACTGATAAAGCGGTGTGTAATCAGGCTCTGTAATCGGCTTCGGAGATGTCCACCTTGCCGTCCGAGGCAATCGCTGCGTTAATTCTGGCTGCCGTGATGGGCTGATGGCTGCTGTGAGGCCGACGGTGGCGGCGGTTTCAAGGAAGCTTCGCCTGTCGATCCGGCCGTGTTCTGATTCGTTATTCATTTTCGTGTCCTCGAAGTACATGACGCAATTTGGGCGCAGCAGCCGCGTATTTTCATCAATTGCGAGCATCCGCCTGAAGCCGCCAAATCCAGTTGCCTCCGACCATAAGACGCACGCGCGACATGGCTTGGTATACGAATCGCAGACTTTTTTCCAGTCTGTTGCACTTGATAATTGCCGGCGTTTAGTATAGTCTGTTCTGCGGGTGTTCGGCAGTTCGAGCATTCGAACTTTCGGTCATTCGATTTTGTTTCGGATTTCGTGCTTCGGATTTCGGATTTGTCGCTAAAAGGAGGCAGAAAATGAAGAGACTTTCTTCAGCAGCATCGGTCATCATCGCACTGGCGGTACTTTCTCCGGCGATGTCCGTCGAAAAGCTCGGTCGCGGCCTGGTCGCCGTGCAAAAAGACGACGGCTCGGTATTCCTGTCTTGGCGGCTGCTCGAAAGCGATAGCCAGAACATCCGTTTTGGTCTTGTCCGCACGAAAGCAGACTCGGACCAGAAGGTTCAACTGACATCCGAACCGCACAAGAGCACCTGCTTCGTCGACGCCAAAGTGGCCGATTCAGGCACCTATACCTACGAACTGCACCGCTACCTGCGACAATCGAGCAGGTCTTCGCCTGCAGTGCTCGCCAAAACAACAATTACACTCAAGGAAAATCCCAAGCCGTACCTGAGCATTCCGCTGGCGGGCGACTATGACTTTCAAAAAGTCGGCATAGGCGACCTCGACGGCGACGGCAGGCTCGAATACCTGATAAAGCAGCCCAACTTCAACACCGACCCGTATCAGCACCCCGGGTACTGGAAAAAGAGCACCACGACGTACAAGATCGAGGCTTACACGCTGGACGGAAAGATGCTGTGGCGGCATGACATGGGCTGGTCCATCGAGGCGGGCATCTGGTACTCGCCCTGGATCGTCTACGACGTCGACGGCGACGGCAAGGCCGAAGTCTACTGCAAGGCCGGCGAGGGAGACCCTCGCGATGAAAAGGGTCTCGTGCAGACCGGTCCCGAATGGCTCATAAAGCTTGACGGGCAGACCGGCAAACAGCTCGGCAAAACCGACTGGCTCAGCCGCGAAGGATACCGCGACTACAACCGCTATTGCCGCAACTTCCTCACCGTTGCGTACCTGGACGGCAAGAAGCCCTCGCTGATTATGCAGCGGGGCACATACAGCCTGATCAAGATGCTCGCCCTGGACAAGGACTTCGAAAAGATCTGGTACTGGGACACATCCAAAGAAGAGAAGAAGTACGGCGGCCAGAGCGGCCATGGGCTTATAACATCCGACGTCGACTCCGACGGCAAAGACGAACTTGTTATCGGCGCCGCCGTCATCGACGACAACGGCAAAGGCCTCTGGACGAAGGAAATCGGTCACCCGGACGCCTTCTACGTGGCCGACATTAACCCGAAAAACCCGGGTCTGGAAATCTTCTACGGTATCGAACCCCGCCGCAAGACCGGCGGCATCCAACTGGTAGACGCCAAAACCGGCAAAACCCTGTGGTCACACGACGAACCCACATTCCACGTCCACAACCAGGGAATGGCCGCCGACATTCTGGCAGAATATCCCGGCTCGGAGTGCTTCGCGGGCGAACGGGATTTTGCAAAACGGTGGCTCTACTCGGCCGACGGCAAACTCATCAAATTCTACGAAAACAAAATGGCCCTGGCCCCGCGTGCCCTGTACTGGGACGCCGATCCGCAAAGAGAGGTAATCCTCAATTCGACCATCGGTGACTGGGAGGGCGACAAAATGCAGCGGATCAGAGGCAGGCTTATCGCCGTTATGGATTGCATCGGCGACTATCGCGAAGAAGCGATTACCGCGGTCGACGGGGAACTCCGCATCTACACTACGACGATCCCGACAAAAGACCGCCGCATCTGCCTGCTTCAGGACCGCCAGTATCGCCTCGGTGTTACCGCTCAGACGATGGGCTACTATTATCCGGCAAGAGTGGGCATGCGGTAGGGGCTGTCCCATGAAATATACGTCCAGTTCAGCAGAGCAGACAATCGAGATCGGCCGGCGCATCGGCCAACAGCTCCGGGGCGGCGAGGTTCTGGCAATCACCGGGCCTCTGGGTTCGGGCAAAACGCATCTTATAAAAGGCATAGCCGCCGGCGCCGGTGCGGAGGACCAATCCAGGGTCAACAGCCCGACTTTCGTGATAGTCAACGAATACCGCGGCAATCTTGACATCTACCATATCGACGCCTACCGCATCGAATCGACCGCCGAGTTCGACATGCTGGGCTTCGACGATTTCTGCTATCCGGACTCGGTAGTTCTCATCGAATGGGCCGATAAAGTCGCCGACGCACTCTCCGGCGTCGACTGCGCGCATATTGCGCTCGACCACGCCGGCGCGACCGAAAGAACAATTACAATAACCGCTGCGCCGGACTATACAGGCCAATAGCTCGACGTCAGGACAGACAGGTCCGAATTCTCGCAAACCAGGCCGCACAGTCTGCATAATCCCCCGAAGCCGCACATAGTGCGCACTAAGGTCTCTCACCGTGGCCCAAAGGCCTGCTCCATTCCACCAAAAAAACCACCTTCCGCATTTTGATGGGGCACACGTGTTTTCTATATTTTGGGTGCGGACATGGCCCGGCGCTTCATTCCGGGCATGTTGTTTGAAGTACTCGTTGTTTTTGATAAAGCGAAGTTGTTGGTCTTGTTGGAGGGGTTGC
This sequence comes from uncultured Pirellulales bacterium, assembly GCA_964406945.1. Taxonomy (GTDB): domain Bacteria; phylum Planctomycetota; class Phycisphaerae; order Sedimentisphaerales; family Anaerobacaceae; genus UBA2266. The sequence continues at coordinate 72,261 of CAYOTO010000009.1, read as the reverse complement.
CGGTAGCAAAAGTCTTTGGGTTGTTCAGTTGTGTTCAAGCTAAGTGCGGGTTGTAGAAGCAGGTTCAAATGTGTTGGCTTTCGCCAACCGCCAAAGAAAAGAAAAAATCTCAAGGGGTTAAAAATGAAAGCTAAAAAAGGTTTTACACTTGTTGAAATTCTGATCGTCGTGGTCATTCTGGGCATCCTTGCTGCGATCGTAATTCCGCAGTTCACAGAGGCCAGCACCGAAGCAAAGCAGGCGAGCCTGCGCAGCGACCTGCAGACGGTTCGCTCGCAGATCGAGCTGTACAAGATTCAGCACAATGACGTCCTTCCGGGTCAGGGCACAGGCGGTGGCTCATGGGTAGAATGCATGACCGGAAGTACAGATGTCACCGGTGATCCCACCGGCACCGACTATGGTCCCTATATTCAGCAGCTTCCGATGAATCCCTTCAACAACCTCAGTACAGTGAGAGTTGACGGTGCGAACCCTGGTGAGGGTACGGACGGTTGGCAGTTCAACAGCACGACCGGCGCGTTCCATGCCGATGACGCTGCTCACGCGACCTGGTAATAGCAACAGCACGCTACGGGCTGCAGATGATGCAGTCTGAATTCGCCGGACTCCGGCGTGTTCTTAGGATAAAGAGGGCTGACCCCGCTCGAGGCAATTGCCGAGGCGGGTCAGCCCATTTGAATAAAACAGGGCCACGCAAATTCTCGAATAGTCGAAATGTATATCGGACAAACTACAGACGCCGTCAGGACGACGCCCTCGCAGAACGCACCGGAGAGTCAGAAGTCGGACAAACCGCGCCCGTCTCCAAAGCGATATGCACTTCGCAAAACCAACAAGGGGTTCACTCTGGCCGAAGCGGTTCTGGCGACCTCGATTCTGGCCTTTGCGGCACTGGCCGTGGTCATGCCCTTCAGCAGCGGGGCTGCGGTCCGGGCCGAAGGCTCCAACAGAACCATCGCCGCGGCTCTGGTGACCGACCTGATGGAGCAGGTAATGACAACTTCGCCGAATCTGATCGTGGGAGCCTGGGACGGCTACTCCGAGGCACAGGGCGAGGTGATAAAGGACTTCACATCTTCGACGCCGTTCACGGACCCGGCCTATGCAAACTTCAGCAGAAGCTGCACCTGCCAGTATGTTTACATGGCCCAGCAGTCAGGAACCGCCTCGCCCAACTTCGTCGCCGTAACGGTAACCGTCGCCAGAAATGGAAATGACCTGGCCTCGATAATTAAACTCATCAGCCTGTAGATGATTATGAGCAAATTCGCCGACAAAAACTCGATCAGGACGATCCGGCGGTTTCGAAACCGTGCGAATGCGCAACCGGCTTTCACGCTGGTCGAACTGCTCGTTGCTCTGACCGTCAGTAGCGTCATACTATCGGCGGTGGCGGCCCTGGCGTATACGGCAACGTCGGCCGATGACGTCTCCGATGCGATGGCGCAGATGAACACCACCGCCAGAGCGACACAACTGCGGATAAGCGACCTGATCCGAAAGAGCAGGCTCATCGGAGGCGCCCCGTCGGACGATATTGTGGTCTGGGCCAACGACGACGGATACGCCGGAGTCGGAGTCGCCGATAATGCCATTAATCCCGGCGAATTAGTTTTCCTCGAGGTCCTTGCGGACAGAATAAACATAGTCACCTACATACCGAAGTCATGGGCGCAGCTCTGGTTCGAAAGCAAGGCCTTCACGATAGACAATATTAAGACAGGCTATGCGAAATCCGAGATTGTGAAAAGGTGCTACCGCCACGAAGTAGCTATTCTATCGCAAGCGACCAACCTGACCTGCACGCTTAATTCGTCCCCGCCGTACACGCGGCGCCTTACGTTCTCATTCGATCTCAACGCCGGCGGCATTACCAGAAACTACCAGTTTACCGCGGGTCTTCGCGGCTATTCAAGGCACCTGATCGACAACTTCGGAGAAATCGCCACACCCGACGATGACTGATATGGATACCGCAATAAGAAAACATGTTGATCGGAGAAACCGCGGCGCAGCTTTGCTCGTCGTTTTGTTCGTTGTTATGGCTGTGACGATCGTTTCTCTGGGATTCCTCTCCAGAAGCGACGCCGAACTCGCTTCCGGGCGCAACATGCTTACGCGTGTACAGATGGACTACCTCGCCGATTCGGCCCTGGAGCACGCCAAAGGCCTGATGCTGCATCCTCAGGATGTATCCGGCGATTACTGGACGGGCGCCTCGGCACAGCAGCTCGTCTCCGGTTCCGACGAATATTACGACGTCGCGGTTGCCAGAGACAACACGGACCCGGCGGATCGCTGCACTTTCAACATATCGTGCACGGCATACCGGCTGGTTGCGGGCGATGTATACGGTCGACAGACGGTATCCGCTATGCTTCGTCTGGACCCGTGCATAGCGGTGTTTATAACCGGGGATACAACTCTGTCCTCCGACGTAACGGTGAACGGCGACATCTACGCCGCGGGAACTCTCATTAGTTATGCGTACATAAACGGCGATGCATTTGCATTCAAACACAAGCATTACGGCAGCGTGGAAGGTCAGGAATTCCCCATGTCCCGGGCTTCCGGAATAACCAGCCCGGCCCTTAACGCCCTTAACTATGCCCAAACCTACGCCCCCGACGCCAACGGTCTGGTCGAACTTGTCGACGAGACTCTTACGTTCAATACCTCTTTCGTGGTGGACGGCGACCTTACGATGGACGGCGGTAATATCACGGTAAACGCTCCCAAAAACGAGCCCGCCTTTCTTATCAGCGGAATGCTGACTCTTAGAAACAACGCCACACTGACTGTAAACGGCTACGCACAGACCGGCGGAAACATCGTCGTCGAGAGCGGTTCGGGTCTGAGTATCTATGGTGCTTTGTTCATTACCACCGCCGCCACAATCAACGACTCGGGTTCCGTGGTGATCACGGCCGATCCGGTCAAGGCCGCGATGCGCATAGGCGCAGGATCAACGACCGACTGGAGTCCGGCTTTGGGGGGCTTTTACAAACAAATCGAGACTAACTGAACCGGCTGAATCGAATGCCGACCTGGTGATAATTACAGGCCCTTATCGGCCTTTGAATAAGATGGAAATGAAAATAGCAAATACTTCAACGCCTCGGCGAATCGACAAACTCGTTACAACCGGCCCGCAGCCGTCTTTCCGCCTCCTTCGCGGCTGTGCCGGTTGTACCGATTGTGATGGCTGGTTGCTGCAATTGGTGCCTCCGAGGACCTGATACGGCCCTGATTATGGATACCAGGGCAAACGCTGCGTGGATCGGGCCGGTTTCTGCGGAGAAAACGGACGTTTGGCAAGGCTGCGATTGCAAAGTTACCGCTGTTCGGTCGCGGTGGCCAGGTTAAGGTCACCAGAAGCGCGGACGAAAGATAAGCAGCAAAAGTGAGGAGCGGCAATATGTACGGAAAGGTAACATTTGTGAAGAACGGTTCTCTATACGAGCGCTGCGCGGCGGCCGGCGGGCCAGGTCCGCATAAAGACCGCCGACCCGCGAGGCAAACTGCGCGGGCTTTTACGATAGTCGAGATAATGATCGTCGTCGTGATCCTCGGATTCATCGCGATGGCCGCAATACCCATGATGAGTTCCGCCTCGAGCGTACAGATCAAAACCGCAGCCAATCTGATCGCCGCCGACCTCGAGTACGCCAAGAGCATGGCGATTAGCAGAGGCAACAGCTATACCGTCGTTTTCGACAAATGGAATGAAACCTATCAGATAGAAGACAGTTCCGGAAACATAATACCTCATCCGGTGCATAAGGGCACCAACTACGTAGTCGATTTCACCGCCGACCACCGCCTCGATAAGGTGAATATAAGCGCGGTGAATTTCGACCCGGGCAGCACCCAGACCGTTACCTTTGATTCGCTCGGAAGCCCTTATAGCGGCACAACGACGGCAAACGATCTGAACGTGGGAACCGTAACGCTCACCGTCGACGGCAGAACCATAACCGTAAACGTCGAACCGGTGACCGGTTACATAACGATTAATTAGGCGAAGTAAACCCGGACATGTTCAACTTGAGCTTGAAAAACAGAAGTTTGCGACCGATCGGACTCGACATAGGCCACACCTATGTGAAGATGATCCAGTTGCTGTTCTCCGGCGCAAGGGCATCGGTGATAGCCGCAAACAAGGTACGCCTCGAAGCTCACGATCCGGAGGATCGCGAGCAGCGAGATAAATGCGTACTGGCCGCCATAAGAAAGATACTTTCCAGAGGTAACTTCCGCGGCAGAAACGTTGTCTCGCAGTTGCCCAACGAATTCGTAAAACTCACCTCCGTGCGTGTCCAGGAGGCCGGACCGGTTCAAATCAAACAGGCGCTGGCAAGGGAAGTTTCGCAGCGTTTCGGGCTCGATCCGGAAATCGACATAATAAACTACATGAACGCCGGAACCGTTCGCCAGGCCGACAACGTGAAGACCGAATTGATCGTACTGGCCGCGGCCGACCGTTCCATAAGAGCCCACATCGACCTGCTCGAAGAAGCGCAGCTCAGCCCCGTTTCGCTCGACGTCATTCCCTGTGCGCTGTTCAGAAGCTTCTCCAGATCTCTGCGAAGACAGTCCGACAGAGAACGCACCGCTATATTCGTCGACGTCGGCTTCAAATATACCACCGTGGTATTCGCCCGTGCCGGGGAAATCTGCCTGACAAAGCAGATTCGCCTGGGGGTGCAGGACTTCGACAGCAGAATAGCGGATAAACTGGCCGTGGAACCTTCAGAGGGCGAAATACTCAGGGATAAACTCAAGAAAGAACGCACCGCCGAGCCCGCCGCCAAGAATCTCAGTGCAAGAGAAGCCGCCGAATCCGAAGACCTGATAGAAGAATCCGTCAGGCTTGATCCGGCAACCAGACAGGCGATAGTCGATTCCATTTCGTCCGTCGCCGAGGAACTGGCCCGGGAGATTTCTCTGTGCCTGAGATACTACACTGTCACCTTCCGCGGAAAGCGCGTCGAAAACGCCTACGTCTCCGGCGGCGGTGCTTACGAAACGATACTGCTTAATGTTATGAAACGAAAGCTCGCCGTCGAGATAGAAGTTGCCTGCCCGCTCAGGGGTATGGATCTTTCAGCCCGGACGATAGAGGCCGATCTGCACGGCGATAGAAGAGGCGCTCTGAGCGAATGGGCCGTGGCCGTCGGGCTGAGCCTTAAAGGCCTTCCCAAGAGAACCCGGCTTGCTTCGGAGCGATCCGAAGAACATGAATACGCCGGTCCGGTGAGCGCCGGAGCCGAACAGCTATGAACGAAATAGAATTCCTTCCAGCCTGGTACAGAAACGGCAAACGCCGCGAGTTCGGCTACCGGACCCAGTACGTCGCACTGGTGGGAACGGTCGCGGTCATGATTGTCTGGAGTATTGTGAATGGAAGGTCCGTTTCCCAGGCAAGAGACGAACTCGCTTCAAAAGACTACATGTACAAGCAGGCCCTGACTTACTCCTCGCAACTGGAGCAGGCCAAAACCGACGTTGCCAAACTGGAGGCAAGGCTTAAATCACTTGAAAAGATTGACGCACGAATAAACCTTCCGGCGGTAATCGCGGAAATCAGCTTCCTGTTGGACAACAGGGTAGTCCTGAAGAGGGTGCAGCTTATCGCCGAAAAATTTGCGAGGCCCGAATCGGAAAAGAAATCCGCATCCGGCGCCGTTCGCGTGGCGAATATGCAGGCCGAACGCGAAAGCGAATTACCCGTCGGCAATGTTAAATTCAAAGTAGTAATCAACGGTCTGGCCGTAGATTCCGGCGATGTCGCCGAACTGATATGCCACCTGGAGGATTCGCCCTGGTTCGACCATGTCGTTCCCTCATTCTCGCGCGACACAATCGTACTCGCGGAGGGCGACTTCAAAATCTCGCCTGCTGCTCAGACAAAACTCGACAAGCCGGATGCGAACAAAATACCGGCCAGTGAATTCGAAATAACCTGCTACATGGCCAATTTCAGCCTGGAGTAAAACGCAGTCATGTTTTTCGCCGAAAGACAACAACTTACGATCTGCCTGATTGCCGCGGTGCTTGGCGGAGTATTCCTGGTGGGGCGGTACCTGCCCCTTCGCCGTGCCATGAGCGAGATCAGGCAGGAAAAGGCCGTAAGGACGATGGAAATCGCCCAATCAGCCGCCGATCAGCGTCAGCTCAGCGTACTTCGACACAAGATCGAAGCGCTCGAGGCCGATGTCGAAAGCTACGAATCAGGCATCACCGACCGGCGTGCTCTCGGCGTGTTTCTAAGCAGAATAGCATCGCTGATGAACGAGCACGGCCTGGAAGACCAGAATGTTACTCCCGGCGAAGAAATCACAGCGGGAAAACTGCAGTGCATACCCGTTGAAATAAAATGCAAGGGAAGACTCGTGCATATGTTCGAATTCTTCCAACACCTGCAGACTCTCGAAAGATTCGTTCGGATCGAAAAAGTGGAACTGATCAACGATGAATCGATGTCCGGCCGGGTCAACATGAAGACGCAGGCCGTCATTTTTCACCGGGGAAAACCCGAACCGAACAAAAGCTGAATATGAGAACGAACCATAAAAACAATTTGCATCACGGCGGCGGTATTATCGCCCGCATGAAAGCCGAGAAGAAAAAAGTTGTCATGGCTACATGCCTGACGGCCGTGATGGCTCTGATGTGGGTGCGGGTAATTGTCCGCAGTGAGCCGGCCGCGGCACAGGCCGCGAACCAGATAAATCCCGAGGCACTTACCAAAAAGCCCAAACCAGAACCGGTAGATGTATCTTACAGACAACTGCCCGTGGTCGAGGGCAGAAACGACCGCCTCACACGAGATATTTTCGCCGCCGATAAATGGCTGGCGTTCAAAGACTTGAACTCACACAACCTCAAGGACGATGGTGTAGGCATAGACCCCAACACCGACAACGCAGAAGTAATCAAGAAGTTAGCGCAACAACTAAGACTCGAAGCGACTGTGACGGGCAGCGGCAGGCTCCGGGCTGTTATCAACGGACAGGTGCTAACCAGGGGCCAGACGCTGCTGATTGGAGAAGGGCGAAAAAAGGTCGAATTTGAAGTGATCGGTATCGAACGTGACACCGTAACGTTGCGGTGCAACGACGCAAGTGTAAAGATCAAGCTTGCGCAGACGATTGTGAAATAGCTGTATCCGGGATTCCGGCATTATCGGCTCGCGGCAAAAGACCCGGTCGCATGTGCGGACCCATCTGTGTATCACAAGTTGTATAGCGTCCCGCTTTCTGAATGTCAGGACCGGGGCGGTAGGAGTCGTACTATGTATACAAAACTGACAAATAGTGGTTGGGCCCAGTTAGGGAAGAACCTCGTCGTGGGCATTATGGTTCTTGTCGCTATGGTCGCAATGGCCCTGGGTGACCCGCAAATGGACGCCGCGGATCCCGTAGCCGAGCCCAACATTGCAATGACGGAAGATATGGAAACATCGGTCGCGTCCGAACCTGAGTTTCTCGATGTAGCCATGGCCGACGATGAGGAACTCGTCGAGCCGCAGGGCGAAGATCAGCCGCCGGCTGTTCCGTCCGCCGAGCCGGCGTCGGATGAAGCGGTCCCCGAGGTCGTCGTAACGAAAGTCAGCGACGGCGCCGATGTCCAGTCCTTCAAGTTCGAGAAAGACTTCGGCATTCGCGATGCTCTGGCTCTGCTGGCCAGCATGTATAACAAGAACATCGTTCCCTCCGCGGGAGTGGACGGCCAGCTCGCGTTCAGAGCACTCAATGAAGTTACCTTCGAACAGGCTCTGGACGCCGTCCTCGGCGACGAATTCAGGTACGAGGACCAGGGCGATATGATAAAGGTGTACACCAAGGATGAGTACAAGAAGAAACTCAAGGATCTCGACCGTCTCACGTTCGAGATTTTCACCCTTTATTATATTTCCGCGGCCGAAGCCCAAAACCTGATTCAGCCGGTTCTCAGCGAGAACGCGCAGGTTCAGGCCACGTCGGCCTCGGATATCCTGTTCCCGACGGATTCTTCAATTGCCGCTTCCGCCGGAGGAGGAGACTCAACCGCGCAGCAGGACGCGCTTGTGGTTTACGATTATCCCGAAAACCTCGGAGAGGTCCGAGAGATAATCAACAAGATAGACACACGTCCGCTTCAGGTCCTCGTTGAGGCCACTATCCTCGTCGTTTCTCTGACGGAGGATACGCAGTTCGGCATCGACTGGAGCACGCTGGACAACGTAATCACACAATTGCCCGGTGCCACTCCGGCTGCGGGTGATCTGCTGGACGGTGCCGCCGATTTTTTCAGAGGGGTTGGAACCAGCCAGGTTACTAACTCCGGCGGGCTTTCGATTGGAGTTACTCACGACGACGTGGGCGTCTTCATCAGAGCCGTCGAGACGATAACCGACGTTACCATTATGGCCAATCCCAAGATTTTGGCCGTCAACAAACAGCTTGGTCAGGTTTATATCGGAACCAAGATCGGTTACAGGTCACAGACCACTCAGATCGATACCTCGACGACCGAAAAGGTGGAATTCCTCGATACCGGTACCAAGCTCTCGTTCCGTCCGTATATCGGCAACGACGGCTACATCCGTATGGATATTCATCCGAAGGACAGTTCCGGTGAACTCAACGCCCAAGGCATTCCTGACGAAACCTCGGCCGAACTGGTTACGAATATCATGGTCAGAGACGGTCAGACGATTGTGATCGGCGGGCTGTTTCGCGACAAAACTTCGACCAAGAGAACACAGGTCCCGCTTCTCGGAGATCTGCCCTGGGTCGGAGCCGCCTTCAGGGGCACCGCCGACTCAGTCACCCGTCAGGAGGTCATGATCCTGCTTACGCCGCACATTATCGAAGAACCCAGAGAGACGGACGGCGAAGCGCGTGCGGCGGACGTAAGCCGAAAGAGATATGCAGCTAAGGATGCGTTGCAGTGGATCGACAGGCCCAGACTGGCCGAGGATGATTACTCCAGGGCCGCTCAAGCGTACGTCGAGGGCGACAATTACACCGCCCTGAAATACGTCAAAAAGTCTTTGAAGAGACGTCCGACATATCTCGAGGCCATACGGCTTAAAGAGAGAATCGTCAAAGAGACCGATCCGGCCCAGTACGAAAAGCTCGAAAGGCTGGTAAATCAGGAGGTTGACGAGCAGGAAGCTCCTAACTGGACCAGACCGTAACACTGCTTGTTGTGCGCGGCGCCTTCGGGCGCCGCGCTTTAACAAACAGGAAAAGTATCATGCTGGATAAGAGAAAAAACATATCGTTGATAGTCCTCGCCGTAGCTGTCATCGGCCTGCTTGCAGGAGCGTTTGCAGCATGGCGGGGTTCTGGCATCGGAGTGGGTACCAGTGCTGCCGGCGCGATGAGAGTTCTAAACATCATCGCGCTGGTCAGCAGTGTAGCAGGCGTTCTTGGCGTGCTCTGGCTCGGGTGGCAGTGGCTTACGCTGACCGCCGGAATCACGTCCGCGTCCGCCTGGCTCAAAAGCCCCTCGGATATCGAACTCAAGCACAGGGACAATCCCGTAGTCAAAGACCTTACCGATACGCTCCAGGAGCGTTTCGATGTCTACGCCTCCAAACTGGACGACCATGATTGTCGCGTAAAGGATCTGCAGATACAGTTGCAGCTCTCGAATCGCAGGCAGCGCAACACCGAAGCGATAATCTACAGTATATGCGACGCCGTGGTAGCGCTGGATGAAAGCGACAGACTGCTGATTGCAAACGACGCCGCGGCCGAACTGCTCGGGTTCGACGCCGATAAAGCTCAGCACAGACACATCCAGGACGTCGTCCCGGACGACAGAATGCACTTCGTCCAACTTCTCAAACACTGCCGCTCCAGCAAGGCCCGTGCAACGCGACAGGAGCTTGAATTCACCCACGGCGACGGACCGCGCGTGTTCGACACGATAGTATCCTGCGTATACGACGAACGTGATCACATCTGCGGCACGGTCTCCGTACTGCACGACATCACAAGGGAAAAAGAAATATCGCAGGCCAAGAACGACTTCGTCAGCCACGTGTCACACGAACTGAAGACGCCGCTGGCATCCATAACCGCGTATTCTGAAATGCTGGTGGACGGCGAAGCAGACGACGAAGAAACCCGCAGTGAATTCTATAATGTTATACAAACGCAGGCCCAGCGTCTCAAACGCCTCATAGAAGACATACTCAACATATCCCGCATAGAATCCGGTCTGACAAAAGTCAGCAAAGAGCAGGTTAGCCTCACGATACTGATTCAGGAGCAGCTCAAGATGATCAAGAGCTTCGCCTCTGAAAAGAATATCGAGGTAACCGCGCCCAACCCGATCGTATTTGACCAGGTAAACGCCGATAAGGACATGATCAATCAGGTTATAGTGAACCTGCTCAGCAATGCTGTTAAGTACACCCCCGCGGGCGGAAAAGTAAATATTGACAGCCAGGTCGACGACGCGGCACAGACCGTCGTTGTTACCGTTACCGACACAGGCGTTGGAATCCCAGAAGACGAAGTAGACCATGTCTTCGACAAATTCTACCGTGTCGGCGCTAATAACAAGCAGGCAAAGGGTACCGGTCTGGGCCTAAACCTCGTCAAACAGATAGTCGAAACTGTTCATGGCGGTCGAGTGTTCGTAGAGAGCAAGCAGGGCCAGGGAAGCACATTCGGCTTCGAGTTGCCCCTGGCCGTCGGCCTCGCAACTGTTGAGACCGGCTGAAGCCGCACCACGCACCGACATTAGTTTACACCTGAAGCTGATATTTGGAGAGTACGAATGACAGGCAAAAAAGTACTGGTTGTGGACGACGAAATTCACATCGTGCATGTGGTCGCAATAAAGCTCCGCAACAACGGATACGAAATCATAACGGCCGATAACGGCGCGGACGCCTTCGAACTGGCTTGCTCCGAAAAGCCCGATATCGTAGTCACCGATTACCAGATGCCCGTCATGAGCGGCATCGAATTTCTCGAAAAACTCCGCGCCTGCGAGCAGACCAGAGAAATACCCGCAATCTTGCTGACCGCAAGGAGTTTTGCCGTCACCGATGAACAGAGAGAGCAACTGCTCATCTCGGCGTGCCTGAGCAAACCATTCAGTCCGAAAGAGCTGCTCGGAAATATCGAAGATATCCTTTACCAGAAAACAGTTGCAGCCGACAGCGCCCACACACATCAGAAGGATTAGTCGTTGAGGGATCATCATGCTCCAAACAGCCGTGACAACTCTTTCGGCGATCCAGTTGCGCCGACTCAAGCAATTCGGGGACAAGATATGCGCCTTCGGTCACAATTTCGCCCTGTGTGACAGCAGCGGAGAACTGCTGCACAGTACATGCGGCGGAAACTTCGAATCCGACAGCAGCGAATTGATCGAGTACGGGCGTCGCGCGCTCGAAGCGACGGTTCACATGTATACCGATTCCGCCGTGTACTCGCCGGTGCATTCGTTCTCCGACGAAAACACGGTCTTCGTTGTGGTTCTCAGTCCGGCGCCCAGCCAGACCGCCGCCTGCGAGCCTCTGGCGGCCGTAATAGTCGACCTGGGTCGAACTGCAAACGGTTCTCTGGACAGCGCATCCGCCTACCTCAAGGAAATACTCGAACTGCTGGCGCAGAATTTCCAGGCTGCCATCAAGACAGATCTACAGATTGAAAAAGTCGGCACTGAACTGGCCCAGACCTACGAAGAACTGGTCCTGCTTCACAAACTCGGCATGAATATGAAGGTTACCGAGGCCGACACTAATTTCCTTCAGATGGCGTGCGACAGTCTCACCGAAATAGTCCTCGTCGAGGGCATCGCCATACTTATAGAAAGGGCCGTCGACGATGAACGCAGACTTGCCGTCGCCGCCGGTTCCGGAGTGATCGAAGTCGACCGCAGAATGGCAAACATTATTTACAGCCGGCTACTGGAAGAGTTGAATCTCGGCAAGGAAGCACTGCTCGACAGCAATGTCGACACGCCGATGAAATACGACTGGCCTAAAAACGTAGAAAACATAATCGCGGTCCCTCTCTACGGAAAAGAGCAGCCCGAATCGCAGTACGCTATCAGAACCAAAGACGGCAACTGCGTTGTCGGCATAATGGTGGCCGTCAATCGCGTCGATAAGGAGGATTTCGATTCGATCGACATCAAGCTCTTCAATTCGGTTGCGAACGGATGCGCGGTGTTTATCGACAACGGGCGGCTCTTCAAGGACCTCAAGGAACTCTTCCTCGGCTCCCTGATGGCCCTGACAAGCAGCATAGATGCCAAAGATCAGTACACCAGAGGCCATTCCGAAAGAGTCGCTTTCATAAGCAGGTGGATCGCCGAAAGAGTTGCCGAAAGACACGACCTGAGCCAGGAGCAGGTGCACCGAATATACCTGGCCGGATTGCTGCATGACATCGGAAAGATCGGAGTCGACGAGGCCGTGCTTCGCAAGAACGGCCCCCTGACCCACAACGAATGGGAACGAATAAAAGCCCATCCGGCAATTGGCGCAGGAATCCTCGGGACCATCCGCCAGATGAAAGACATCGTTCCCGGCGTGCTCTGTCACCACGAGAGAATGGACGGCCACGGATATCCACAGGGTCTTACCGCCGAGCGTATACCGCTCATCGGCAAAATCGTACAGTTGGCCGATACATTCGATGCGATGACCTCCAGAAGAAGCTACAGAGAAGCACTGTGCGTCGCAACCGCTCTGCGCGAGATCGAAAAAGGACTCGGCAAGCAGTTCGACGAAGAAATAGGCAAAATCTTCCTAGCAAGCGATATTGATGAACTGTGGAAAACTATCCGCGACGGCTTCGGTGAGATTCACGGCACCGACAACCTGGCCGAATACGGAACCGCCGCGGTCGGAACGCTCATCAGATGAAAATAAAAGACCAGAAATACAACGATGTTACCGTAATCGAACTCGAAGGCGAGCTGGAGACCGACTTCATCGACATGTTCGAGAACAAGATTACCGAAACAATTACCAACAGCGCCCGAGGTATTGTCCTGGATATGGACAAGGTCGGATTCATCGACAGCCAGGGGCTTGAAATGCTCTTGTGGGCTCGCGATTACTGCAATGATAACAGATGCGGATTCAGGCTGGCCGGCCTGGAGGAAAACTGCGAAAAGATACTCGAGATCACCCGGCTGCGGGATGAATTCGACCTCTACGAGGAACTGAGCGAAGCGGTGAAAAGCTTTGCATAAGTCGAGAGCAAAAGCTCGGGCGAATGATCGCCCATAACAGATTGATTTAATGGAAACGACCGCACTCGGGTGCGGGTTGCACTCTGCAGAAGGCAGAGGGGCGGAGAAGTCAGAATGTCACAGGCGACTGCGACAAATAAAATGCAGCTCGGACAACTGCTCATAGCGCGTGAGATAGTCACCAAAGAGCAGATCGAGCATGCCCTGTCCGAGCAGAAGCTCAAGGGCCATCAGAAGCTCCTGGGCGAACTGCTCGTCGAGATGGGCTTCTGCACCGAGAACCAGATAGCCGAAACGCTCGCCGCCGGCTACGGGGTGCCGTACGCCCAGGTAGGACCCAAGGTCTGCGACGTCAAGACCTTCGACATACTTCCCCGCGACTTCCTCGAAGAGCACATAGTCCTGCCGCTGTTCAAAGTCAACGAAGTCCTCACGGTCGCGGTCTCCGAACCGACCAACGTATTCCTGATTGACGAAATAGAACGCATCAGCGGCTGTCGGGTCCAGGTTGTCTGTTCCACCGCCAAGGACATTCGGGCCACCCTGCAAACCTACCTGCCCGCGGCCAATGTATTCGTCATCGACGACATAATAGACGAACAGGGCCTCGATGATTTCACGCTCATCGAGAACATCACCGAGGACATCAGCAATCTGGCGGAAATCGCCGGCCAGTCGCCCGTCGTGAAGCTGGTCAATTATCTGCTCTACAACGCCGTTCGCGAAAACGCCAGCGACATCCACATCGAACCGGACGACAATTCCTTGAGGATTCGCTACCGCGTGGATGGCAAGCTCTACGAAGCCATGAGACCGCCGCATCAGATGAACGCCGCAATAGTCTCCCGAATCAAAATCATGGCGGAACTCGACATTGCCCAGCGACGTCTGCCCCAGGACGGGGGCATACACGTCCTTGTCGAAGGCAGGCCCATAGACCTGCGAGTCTCGGTTATGCCCGGAAACTTCGGCGAAAAAGTCGTAATCCGTGTCATAGACCCGCAGAAAGTCCTCTTCAACCTCGAAGCACTGGGCTTCACCTATGAAAATCTGCAGACGTTCAGACAGGTAATACAGGCGCCGAACGGCATCGTACTTGTAACCGGGCCGACCGGCTCCGGAAAAAATACCACCCTGTATGCCGCTCTGTCGGAACTCAATACCGAAGAGGTCAACATCTGTACGGTCGAGGATCCGGTCGAATACAATATGAACGGCGTTAACCAGTTTCAGGTCAATACGCCCGCCGGATTTGAATTCTCCACCGCACTGAGAAGTCTCCTGAGACAGGACCCCGACATTCTCATGGTCGGCGAAATCCGCGATGAAGACACCGCCAATATCGCGGTTCAGGCGGCCCTGACCGGCCACCTCGTGCTTTCGACGCTTCACACCAACGACGCCCCCGGCGCGGTAACGCGCCTGCTGGACCTCAACGTGGCCCCGTATCTGGTCAGTGCTTCACTAATCGGCGTCCTGGCGCAGCGGCTCGTACGCAAGATTTGCCCCACCTGCAAAACCGAATACGAACCACCGCTCGTGCTCAAAAAAGCCGTCACACGCAGCGGAGTCGACATAAAAACATACTATCGCGGAGCAGGCTGCAAAAAATGCCGTAACACGGGCTTTTCAGGCCGGATCGCAATACACGAACTGTTCGTACAGAACGAAGAAATCGCCGACCTGATCACGGAACAATGCAGCACCAGACAGATCAGAAACAAGGCCCTTGACTCAGGCATGGTTCCGCTGCAGGTCGACGGCCTCGAAAAAGTAAAAGCCGGCATAGTCTCGGTCGAAGAGGTACTCAGAACAACTCAGATCGACGCCCGCATGACCGAGCGAGCTATCCGGGCACGCTGATGACTGCGCTTTCAATGATGAGCAAGTTAAATGACTATTGTAGCAGCAAAACCCCCTGACCAGTCTTCGGCTAAGAGCCGAAAACGGAATGACAACCAGATTGCGCCGCCGGCCGTGGTTGCAACTCAGGATGTTGCGCCCGCACACACCTACAATGCCAAAGTCAAGCAGAGTGAACTCATACCGTTTACGACGCAGCTTGCGATCATGCTCGACAGTGGCGTAGTCCTCAGCGACGCATTGGACGCCATAGCCGAACAGGCAGAGCCCGGTACGTTTCGAGACGTTGTAATCGACATCTCCGAAACGGTCAAAGCGGGCGAAAACTTCTCCACGGCCCTTGCCGAATACCCCCGCATCTTCAGCCCCATGTTCATCAGCATGGTCCGCGCCTCGGAAGCCTCCGGTCGTATGGTGGAAATGCTCGGCGTGCTCAGTGGCTATCTCAACTTCGAAGCCGACACAAGGAAGAAAATCCGCGGGGCCCTGACTTATCCAATCATCATGGCCACCATGGCGATTATCGCCACCGCAACCCTCATGTTCTTCGTCCTGCCGCGATTCATCAAAATATATGAGTCAAAAGGCGCGACCCTCCCGGCCCTGACCAGGGGCCTTGTCGCCGTGAGCAGAACACTCTCGGACCCCGGTTCCCTCACGACAATCGTAACGATCTGCATAGTCCTCGGCGTTGGGCTCTGGTATTTCGCACAATCCCTGGCCGGCCGCCGCGTCATAGACTATTTGAAAATACACACCCCCGTGCTCGGGACGATGTTCATAGACACCATAATCACTCGCTCCATGCGCATCATGACCACAATGATCAACACCGGAGTCAGCCTCCTTGATTCCCTCGAGGTCATCCGTGGCTCCTGCCAAAACGTCTACTTCCAACAGTTATGGGACGGTGTCGACAAAAGAATCCGCGACGGCTACCAGCTCTCCGATGCCGTCAAAATCGCACCCCACAGCCATCTTATCGCCCCGGGCATAGTCCAGATGCTCCGTGCCGGCGAAAAGAGCGGCAAACTGGGCGACGTATGCGACAAAGTCTCCTTCTTCTACGAGAAAAAGCTTCACGCCTCAATAAAGACCGTCATGACGCTGATCGAGCCGCTTATGATCACCATCCTCGGAGCCGTCATAGGAACAATCGCAATCGCACTGCTGCTGCCCGTATTCAGAATATCCTCCGTAATCGCCCACTGATTCTTCGTTCAGTCACACGGCTGCAATCCGGGCGGCCTCCGCCCGCCCGCCAGCCAGCCAGTCTTACCCTGACTCCCATCTTCAAAGATCAATCCTCGCCAGCACCTTCCGACAAGTGCAGTGATCCCCCAGATGGCACAACGCCAGCTTCGACGCCCCGAACTCTATCGGAAACGGTCCGTCCTCCACTGTCCCGTAGCCTATCGTAATGTGCGGCTGAAACTTCTCGAAACTCGACTCATCCGGGTACTCCCGAACCCATTTCAGACTTCCCTCGCTCACCTGCTCCTCGCCGGCGAACATTTCCGGCTTCGCATCCTGGCTCAGATACGTCCCCACGCCGATCATCACCTGCTCGTGCAGCTTCTGAAGCGCCGCGGTCTTCTCGACCACGTATGAACAGACCGTCTGGCCCTTCGCGTCGGTAGTCGAAAATATTCCGGTTACTCGAAGCACTCCCAGCGAAACCTTCCCCGCGATATCTGCAAGAACTGTTTCGACCGCTCCGACCTGCTCATCATCCAGCACGCCCATGCAAAGCGATATGTGCGGCAGGCATTTTACCCCGTCCAGCACGATTTCGCTGTCCGTCAGCCGCGAATTGGCGACAATCGCCCGTTGATTCATTCCGTCGTTAACCAGCAGTACAACATCTACGGCAATAAGAGCCATCCATTTCTCCTTAATGCAAAAGTAACCATAAGCTCGGTCCGTAATTCTACTGATGACCGCGGTCTGCGGCAAACGAAAAAACAGCTACACCATCGCGTGTCGTACTGAAGCACTGGCAAAAGTATCTGGCCGCCAAAGGAAATATCTTTTATATTTGCCTCTTTTGCACCCTTCACATTTGCCAGCGTACAAAATCTGGAGTACAGTACGGCTACATTCGATCCAAAACGAATACCAACGACAAAATACGAAATACGAACCATGAAAGTCCTGGGAATATCATCCAGTCCGCGGGCCAACGGCAACAGCGATCAACTGCTCGACAAGGCTTTGGAAGCAGCCCGCTCCAACAACGCCGAGACAGACTGCATTCATCTGGCCCGACTTCGCATCGCCCCCTGTGTCGAATGCAACCACTGCTACAAAACCGGGAACTGCTTCAGAACCGACGACTACCAGCCCACGCTCCAGAAGATAATCTTCGCCGACTGCATTATCTTCGCCACTCCGGTATTCTTCATGACGGTCACCGCCCAGGCAAAACTGCTAATAGACCGCTGCCAGTGCCTCTGGGTCCGCAAATACCAGCTCAAGGAGGAATTCTCGCTGCTCGGCGGCAAAAAACGCCGCGCCATGATCATAGCGGTAGGGGGGTCGCGCAGCAAAAACATGTTCAAATCAATCACCTGGACCATGAAGACCTGGTTCGACGTCTTCGACGCCCAATACGCAGCGGGCCTGTTCGTAAATCAGGTCGACGCCGTCGGTGACCTCGAAAAATATCCCCAGGCAAAACAGAAGGCATTCGAACTGGCCGCCCGACTCACAAACCCGGAAGCCCCCATTTCAGAAGAGCCGGTGGAATTCCAGATTCCCTGAGCCGTCGGCTTCCGATTTCAGGTCTCATTCTCCTCGATATCTCGGCCGCTCCGCCAGTCGAATCTCTCCCGCAGCACCTTTGCCGGAACTCCACCCAGCATGGCGTTAGAAATATCGAAAGCCTTCGTAACCACGCTGCCCACTCCCACAATGACGTTATCGCCCGTCCCCGAGCCAGGCACAAATCTGACCGCACTGCCGATATAGCAGCCCCGACCGATCCTGACCCAGGTCTCATTCGAGCCGGCCCCGTGAGTCCAGAACTGCGAACCGCACCCCGCGATCCACGACCCACTGCCCAACATAAAATGCCCCGAAACGTCGAAGAAGTGCCCGCTAGTGATTAGACAATCTTCCTCAATTTCCAGCAGCCTGCTGTATGTTACCTTACCCCCACCCGGCGCAGATGCAAAATTTCCGCACTTAAACTCATTTCGGATTGCTATTCTGGCCCCATTTATCTTCACAGTCATCCTCCCCCTGAAGACATTTCTGCGGCCGATTGTACTGTTAATAATGGACGCCTTCTCGACCCATATCATCGTTCCCCACCCGATCCGGCTCTTGCGAATCTCATAACCGAGCAGAACCCTGTACATAAGACACCGCAGCCCGCTGAAGGGCAGCACGCTGATAAACGCCGACGTCAGTAGCACAACGCGTTTTCTCAATGCAACTCCTTTACCTGCATAGACCCGGGTATACGCCCCTTTTTTAGCATAGCCTGTTTTCAGTGTAAATCATTCTTTCATTCCTGTAAAATGACCTCTGAAGTCCGCGAACCCAGGCGCTGCGGCAAGAGAGAAGAATATCCCTGGCGTGGTGTCCATTCAGTCGCCCGCAATTACTACATAGCCGCCGCAATCCCCGCCAAGACGAAAACCGCGTTCTTCCGCCATACATAGCCGCGGGTTCCACCCGCAGTTACCTGCGTCCTGATTGTGTCTGGCGATCCTTCGCCATTAGAAGATACCCCATTACCCGCGAATAATTCTCTCCGGAAACTCGTGTTTTTCTAATTATCCCCCTAATGATTTGTGCCGATTATGCCATTGTTGTTAACGTCATGACGAAACTGGGGATTAAGTAAATGGGGGTAGTAAATGAGTCCGCCGGGACCGGAGTTCTCAAAAGATCTGGATGAGTCGGCAAGACCCGCGATGCGGCGACGCAGTCCGGTCTCCACGAAAACATCGTAAATACCCGGACGTATTCTCGCCCGCGCAAATGCAAATAGCCGCCCGACCCTTGAAGAACGGGCAAGTATGAGCGGCGTCTCGCAACACTGTCTGGAAATCTAACTGTGTGGTTTGTGTGTAAGACAATAATGAAAGGAACCTGAAAATGAAAAAGAACGCATTATTCGTATTGCTGCTTATTTCCGCATGTATGCTCGTGGGCTGCGAGTGCCTCTGCGGAAAAAAGGAAAGAGGAACCGGACCCGTACAGGTGACCAGCGGCCCGTGCGGTCCCTACAGTACGGAAGTTATCTATCCGTCCGATGCCAACGGCATTCTCAAGCTCGAAACGCAAATGCCCACCGAGGCCCAGTCGCGGACCAATTTCGAACACAAAATCATTGTTACCAATCTGAGCGACAGAGTGCTCACTGATGTTGTCGTCACGGAGAAGACGGCCGGCAAATTCCAGTTGGCAAGCTCAACTCCCACCGGGCGCATGGAGGATGATAAGATTGTCTGGACCATGGATTCGCTGGAGCCGGACAGCAGCAGGGAAATAACTGTAGTGGGCTCAACCTCGGATGTGAGCTGCCTGCAGCACTGTGTCTCGGCAACCTACAATATGCCGGCCTGTGTGAGCGCTATGGTGACCAACCCGCAGCTCAGTCTGACAAAAACAGCCGATCCGAATGCAATCGTGTGTGACTTCATAAACGCTACATACACGGTCTCGAACCGGGGCACCGGGACGGCCAAAAACGTCAAAATCGTGGACCCGCTTACAGAGAACCTGGAAACATCCGCGGGTCAGACGGAAGTGACAATAAACGTCGGCGATCTCGATCCCAACGAATCGCAGCAGTTCGAGGTGAAACTTAAGGCTCAGAAGGCCGGTACCTTCGCCAGTGATGCCTATGCGACCGGCGACAACGTTCCAAGAGCCGAGGCCGTAATGACCAGCACGAGAGTTACCGAGCCCGTCCTGGAAATAGACAAGACGGGACCGAAAACACTCTATATCGGCAAGCAGGCTACTTACGACATCACAGTTCGCAATACTGGTTCCGGTGTCGCCCGTGATGTAATAGTCGAAGAAAATATTCCGGGAAAGGTAAACGCAACCAATATCAGTGAGGGTGGACAGCAAACAGGCTCTATGGTGGTCTGGAATCTAGGCAGCCTCAAGCCGGGCGAGAGCAGGGACCTCAGTGTTACCTACACTCCCAGTGAGGCTGCAACGTTCGAAGGCACCGTCAGGGCCACCGCATATTGTGCCGGAGGCGCCGAAGCCACCACTGCGACGCAGGTCAGTGGAATCGAAGCCATATTGCTCGAGGTGGTCGACATTGCCGACCCCGTCGAGATCGGAAAGAACACTTCCTATCTGATAACGGCTACGAACCAGGGTTCGGCCGCTGACGAGGGCGTACAGATCATAGCCGTTCTCGAGGACAATGTCGAATACGTCGGCTCCAGCGGTCCGACCGAAGGCAAACTCGACGGAAACAGAGTCGTTTTCGCGCCGCTCGAGAGACTGGCGCCCAAGGGCAAGGCCACCTGGACCGTCGAAGTCAAGGCGCTCCGGGCCGGCGACGTCCGCTTCTACGTGGAAATGACCACGAAGCGTCTCGAAAGGCCTGTAGAGGAGACCGAGGCTACGCGTCTGTATGAATAAGCGTTCCTTGGATATATTGTTTGGCGGCGCGGCACATAATACGTCGCGTCGCCCTTTATCTCCATCTCGTAGTGAATTCAAGCTAAAGCACCCTTTGTCATTCTTCTGACGAACGACGAAAATGAAATCACCTGGTACAGTCAGTTTCTTGTTCTTGCTCGCGGCCGCGGCTCTTGTGCCGGGCTGCCGCGATCAGGTGCCCGCAACGGATATCGGGTCGCCTAAAGGTCCCCTGATGGACCCAGCGACCGAAAACGCCCTCTGGGCCGCCGAAAATAACCGGCCCGGACTTAAATTTGACAAGGCAACGCAGGACCTGGGCGTAATTGAACCCGCCAGTCAGCAGGAACTCGTGTTCGATTTCCAGAACACCGCTCAAAAACCCGTGACAATTACGAAGATTGAAGGCTGCTGCGGAGTCGCCGCCAGAACGAAAAAGACCACCTACGCACCCGGCGAGTCAGGCACGATCCAGGTGTGGTATCTGGCAAAATCAAGGCCGGGGCTATATCTCAGACGAATCTACATCCACACCGACGATGAAGCCGCACCGAAGATTCGCCTGACCCTCAGGGCCGAAATCGCCAATGCAATTGCCGCCGAGCCACCCAGCCTGCTGATAAAACTCGACGACGAGGACCCGACCGCAATTAGGCTCACCGCCGCCGACGACCGCCGGTTCGCCGTCCAAAGATGCGTCGCTACCGACAAAGCCATCACCGCCGAGATAGATCCGTCCGTCTGGGCACTCAGCCATGACATTCGCCTCCACGCGGATCCAAACACCCTCCGCGCGGACATGCCCGGCTACATCACTTTCTATCTCACTCACCCCACGACAAAAGACATAACAATTCCCTTCCGGGCCCTCTCAGCCTACCAGGTAAATCCGCCCGTCCTGACCATGCACAACGTCCACCCCGCCGAGCCGATCACAAGAGACGTCTACGTTTCGAGCAATTATCGCCGCACCTTCGACATCGCCGAAGTAACCTCGGACAACGGGCATATCCAGAAAATCCAGCAGACTCCGATGCAAAACGGTTACCGCCTCACCATCCGGATCACCCCTCCGCCGCCCGAACAGCAACGGAAATCATTCAACGACACCCTGCGAATAAGAATCTCCCCCGATGACGAAGTTGCCCTGAAATGTTACGCCGTCCTCGACGCCCAAACACAGTAACGCCGCGTCAACCGACCCCGCGGCCGCCTCCTGCACCCCTGAATTCGAAACGGTCGTTCCAAAATGGCTGAGCAGATCGATCATGCAGAAGAAAACGAACTGAGGCGGTCCATGTTCGTCGTAATCGCCGGCTTCCTCATCTTCTTCGCGCTGATCGCTCTTATGTGGATCCTTCGAGGCCTGCTCAGTCCAATACTTGTCGGCTTCCTACTGGCCTATGTCTTTGATCCGGTCGTAGACTGGACAAACCGCCACTGGCACTGGCCCCGCATCGTCCTCGTAACCCTGATGCTCGTTATACTCGCCCTGATCATCATCGGCCTGGCCGTCTGGCTCGTACCGCTGGCCGTCGAGCAAATCGTCCAGTTCGTACAAAACCTCCCCGAATACACCGAAAAAATACTCAATACCATCGGCCGCGGCAGCACGCTCGACGGGGGAATCCGCGAGCAGATCGACGCCGTTGCCAAAAACCCCGGCAAACTCATATCCATGCTCTTGGGCGCGATCGGCAAATCCCTCGGCATCTTCGCCTCCACCTTCGGCGCCCTAACCTACATTGGCGTCTACATATTGCTCGTCGTTCTTTTCTTCTGGGCTTTTTCCGTGCATTTGCCCGACATCCGAAACTGGTTCAAGCAGTTTCTGCCGCCCTCACACAAAGACGAAATCCTCACAACCGTCTGCAAAATCAGCGACGCCGCCGGCATATTCCTCCGCACCCGCCTGCTCGTGGCGCTGCTCCTGAGCATCTGCTTTACAACAGGCTGGGCGATAGCCGGAGTCCCGTTCTGGTTCATATTCGGAGTCACCGCGGGCTTTTTCAACATTATTCCATTCGCCTCCGGGCTCGTCTGGCTGCTCGTGCTGCTGGTAAACAGCCTCGGCGCAGACAACATGTCGGTCCTGTTCTACGCATTGCTCTGGCCCACCGTCGTATTCGCCTTCGTCCAGTTCCTCGACGGCTGGGTATTCAGCCCGCTGCTCCAGGGCGGCAAACTCAAACTGCACCCCGTTGTCGTACTCTTCGCCGTCATGGCCGCCGGCGCAGTCGCGGGCCTGCTCGGAATGCTCGTCGCAATACCGCTGACCGCCGCATGGCAGATAACATTCAGGGACGTCATCAAACCCCGTCTCGCAGGCTGGGCACAAAAAAGTTAAATTGCGGCAAAGTGAGTAGAACTTGCCGCCCTGATTAGCGTACCATGAGCGAGGCGCGTCCCATGCATCGCGAGGCTGCTGCTTGGTCAAGTGCTGATGACCGGCGGCCAAACGGCGTACGGAGGACTGTGACACTTTATTGTTTTTGACGTACATGGAAAAGCCCTTGATAAAAGGAGTTTATTATGGGGTATCAACCGATAGAGGGCTATGGCTTGATCGGGAACATGCGCACTGCGGCCCTGGTAGGCAAAAACGGTTCAATCGACTGGCTCTGTTTCCCGCATTTCGATTCGCCGAGTGTCTTCGCAGCTATTCTCGACGAGAATAAGGGCGGGAATTTCCGTATTTGGCCAAAGATTCCGCACGTGCACTCCAAGCAGTTCTACTGGCCCGAGACGAACGTTTTAATCACGCGGTTTCTTTGTGCCGACGGAGTGGTCGAGTTGGCCGATTTTATGGTGATACCGGATGAAACCAAGCTATATGATCATCATCTGCTCGTTCGAATTGTCACCGGACTCAGCGGTGAAGTCCCAATGCAGTTGTTTTGCCTGCCTGCTTTCAACTACGCGAGGGACGCGCACGATACGGTCATGACTTCGCAAGGGGTGTGTTTTCATTCATCGACGCAAAGTCTGGGAGTCGCCACGGCAACACCGTTGCGACTGGAAGGCGGGGCGGTGACAGGGGATTTCACGCTACTGGAAGGACAAAGGGCTGTTTTTGCACTGCAATTGATCGAGCATGAACATAAGTGCGGCGTGTCATTTTCCGCGGCAGAGGCTGAAGATTGTTTCGTCCGGACGGTTCGTTACTGGCGCCGCTGGCTCTCACGGTGCTCGTATACCGGTCGCTGGCGCGAGATGGTCCACCGGTCCGCTCTGGTGCTCAAATTGCTGACATTTGAGCCGACCGGCGCGATTGTGGCGGCGCCAACCTGCTCGCTACCCGAGATCACGGGGGGCGGTCGCAACTGGGACTATCGCTACGTCTGGATTCGCGATGCCGCGTTCACCGTATACGCCCTGATGCGCATCGGATTTCGCGACGAGGCGACGCGGTTCATGCAGTGGATAGCGGACCGATGCCGGGAGGCGAATCCGGACGGCTCGCTCCGCCTGATGTACGGGATCGACGGTCGAGACGATACTTCCGAGCAAATCCTTGACCACCTCGAGGGTTACCAAGGATCCAGTCCCGTTCGTATCGGCAACGCCGCTTACGAGCAGATTCAGACCGACATCTATGGTGAACTGATGGATTCGGTGTACCTGTACAACAAGTACGGAACGCCGATTTCGTACGAACTCTGGCGAAGCCTGCGCAAGAGCATTGACTGGGTATGTGACAACTGGCACCGGCCGGATCACGGTATATGGGAATTTCGTACGGCGCCCCAGCACTTTGTCTACTCGAAGGTAATGTCATGGGTTGCTCTGGATCGGGGGCTTCGACTGGCACAGAAGCGATCTTTCCCGGCTGATCGCCAAAAATGGCTGGAAGTAAGAGACACGATTTACAAAAACATCCATGAGAAAGGCTGGGACGCAGATCGCAATGCCTTCGTTCAGGCGTACGGCACGAAATCGCTGGACGCGGCGAACCTCATTATGCCGCTCGTTTTCTTCGCTTCCCCGACAGATCCGCGGATGCTCGGCACCATCGATGCAATTCGCGCCTCTATTCGGCAGAACGGGCTCACCGCGGGCGGCCTTGTCTATCGGTACAACACGCAAAACGGCCGCGACGGCCTGGACGGAGAGGAGGGGACCTTCAACATCTGCAGCTTCTGGCTCATCGAAGCGCTGACGCGGGCCGGCCGAATCGACCCGGCCCGGCTCGACGACGCCAGACTGATGTTTGAACGCATGATGAGCCATTGCAATCATCTGGGATTGTTCGCCGAACAGATCGGTCCCTGCGGCGAGGCACTGGGCAATTTTCCCCAGGCGTTCACGCATATCTCGCTGATCAGTGCCGCCTACAATCTGAATCGTTCCCTGGACCAAAAGTAGTAAGATATCATTGAATGATATGCATGTTTCCGTTATAAAGACAGATGGAGGTGACTATTATGGCAAGTGAAACAACGAATGTGAGACTGATTGGGGCGTCTTTTGTGGTGCTGGGGCTGAGCATCTTCGCCGGAACGGTGCTGGCCCAGGACCAGGAACAATCCTTTGATTATTCCTCGTACGCCAAGGCACTCAAGACCCATGTCGATGACAAAGGCATGGTTGATTATGAACATCTCAAGGCTCACCCGGCGCAGTTGCTCGGCTACCTGAAGGCAATTGCCGCAGTGCCGCGCAGTCGGTATGATCTTTGGGACAACAACGCCAAAATCGCTTTCTGGTTGAATGCTTACAATGGTCTGACGCTGAAAGCCATTATCGACCATTATCCAATAAAGGCGGGTTTTTTTTCGGGTTTGGTCTACCCGAAAAACAGCATCCGCCAGATCTCGGGGGTTTGGGACAAGCTCAAGTTTACCGTCATGGGCAGGAAGATGACCCTGGAGCATATCGAGCACAAGATCCTCCGTGCGCGGTTCAATGAACCGAGAATCCACATGGCGCTGGTCTGTGCAGCGATGGGATGTCCTGCGCTTCGCAACGAACCATACGTCGGCGACCGGCTGGACCGGCAGCTCAACGACCAGACGCGGCGCTTCCTTGGCGATCGCGACAAGTTCAGAATCGACCGCAGTAAAGACGTGGTCCACCTTTCCTCCATCTTTAAGTGGTTTGCGAAGGATTTTGTCAAAACGTATGCTCCCGCTCAAAAGTTCGGTCGCCATGATGAGGAGTTATCGGCCGTGTTGAACTTCATCGCGGGCTATCTTGACGAAGCGGACCGGCTGTACATTCGCTCGGGGGATTTCGCCGTGAATTACCTGGACTACGACTGGTCCCTGAATGAAAGAAAGGTACGCAGATGAGCGGCGTAACAACCAAGCCCGTAAGGAGAGGCGCGACCCGAATCCTTGTGAAGTTGACTCTGGTCGGCGCGGCAATCGTTGCTCTGCTGGTTGCCGTGAAGTACTTCAATCTGCAGCAAGTCTTTCGCGATGCGCTGGCCTGGATATCCGGCCTCGGCCCGGCGGGTCCGCTGATCTTCATGGCCCTGTATGTGCTCGCCTGCGTGCTGCTTCTGCCCGGCTCCGTCCTTACCTTGGGGGCCGGCGTCGTCTTCGGTGTGGTTCTGGGCTCCATCGTGGTTTCGGTCGCATCAACCATCGGCGCGACCTGCGCCTTCCTCATCGGACGGTACCTGGCCCGAGGCTGGGTGGCCGGGCGAATTGCGGGAAACGACAAGTTCAAGGCTATCGACGAAGCTGTGGGGCGTGAAGGCTGGAAGATAGTCGTCCTGACTCGGCTTTCGCCAATCTTTCCCTTCAATCTGTTCAACTATGGGTTTGGCTTGACAAAGGTCAGTCTCAAACACTACTTCATTGCATCGTGGCTGGGTATGATTCCCGGCACGGTGATGTATGTATACATCGGCTCTCTGGCCGGTGACCTGGCTACACTTGGCGCCGGCGGGCGCACCCGCACAACGGGCGAGTGGATTCTGTATGGAGCGGGCCTGGTGGCGACCGTACTGGTTACGGTTCTGGTTACCCGCCTGGCGCGGAGAGCCCTGGCCGAACGGATTGCGTCTTGAAGGAGTTGTCACATGTCGCGGAAGAATGATCAACCTGTTATAAGTCCCTGGGATGCTCCCAATCAGGAGCTGGCCGCACAAGTTCATCCCTCGGATTGGAAGAACCCCCAGCCCGCTTCGTGCTACAACCTGGTGGTGATCGGAGCGGGCACCGCCGGTCTCGTGACCGCCGCCGGTGCGGCGGGGCTGGGCGCCAAAGTCGCGCTGATCGAAAAACATTTGCTCGGAGGCGACTGTCTCAACGTCGGTTGCGTCCCATCCAAGTCCATCATCCGCTCATCCCGCGTTGTCGCCGACATCCGGGACGGACAATGCTATGGCGTAAATGTGCCGGACGGCGTATCGGTCGAGTTCGGCGCAGTGATGGAGCGCATGCGAGGCATACGGGCTCGCATTAGTCACCATGATTCGGTGCAACGGCTCTCTGAATCAGGTGTGGACGTCTTCCTGGGGCACGGACAGTTCGCGGATTCGGATACAGTCTCGGTGGCCGGCAGCACGCTGCGATTCAAGAAAGCTGTTATCGCAACCGGCGCGCGGGCAGTGACCCCTCGCATTGAAGGAATCGAGCGGACGGGTTTTCTGACGAATGAGACGGTCTTCAATTTGACCGAGCGACCCGCTCGGATGGCCGTGGTCGGCGGCGGCCCCATCGGATGTGAATTGGCCCAGGCCTTCCAACGGCTTGGCACGCAGGTAACACTGTTCCACAAGAACGAGCATCTGCTGGATCGTGAGGATGCGGACGCCGCGGATATCATCCAGGAGCGGTTCAAGCGCGAGGGCATCCGCCTGATTCTTGGCTGCGCACCCACCCGGGCGCAAACACGGGGTCCGGAAAAGGCGGTCTATTACTCATGCGAGGGCAAAGAATACAGTGTGGTGGTGGACGAGATTCTGGCAGGCGCCGGCCGGGCTGCGAATGTCGAAGGTTTGAACCTGGAGTCGGTCGGCGTGCAATACGACAAGCGAAGAGGTATTCAGGTGGATGACCGCCTTGAGACGACCAATTCTCGTATCTATGCCGCCGGCGATGTTTGCATGAAGTGGAAGTTCACGCACGCAGCAGATGCGGCCGCTCGCATTGTGATCCGGAACGCATTGTTTCTGGGAAGAAAGAAACTCAGCAGCCTGACCATGCCATGGTGCACCTATACGGACCCGGAGATTGCTCACGTCGGTCTCTATGAAAGGCAAGCCAAAGACCGGGGCATCGAGGTAGATACCTACAAGCTCGACTGGAGCGAGGTGGATCGGGCGATCACCGATGGTGAGCAGGAAGGGTTTGTCAAGATTCACGTGCGTCGAGGAACGGATCGTATTGTCGGCGCCACCATCGTGGCGGCTCACGCCGGCGAGATGATCAGCGAAGTGTCGGTGGCCATGGCCGGCAAGGTGGGGCTCGGGAAACTTTCAGAGGTCATCCATCCCTATCCGACGCAGGCCGAGGCCATCAAGAAAGCAGCCGACGACTTCAGCCGCACCCGCCTGACGCCCACGGTGAAAAAGCTGTTCTCAGGTTGGCTGGCCTGGAATCGCCGGTGTGGAGGCAAACGGAAATGACACCGTCTTCACGCTTGATTTTTCCGGACACCGGGTATTCCTGCCTTTTCCGGCTAAGAAAAGCGAAGGCGAAAAACACTCGCCGGATTCGCAGGAGCCGGTTTGACCGACTTGTTTACATTTGCAAACACCGCGACAACAAAAACTGCACCCAGACCCGGACCTGATGCTCACCGACGCAATCATAACCCTGCTCGCATACCTCGCAACGGCAGGGGGGTTCCTCATCTGGCTCTACGTTCGCAGACCCGAAAACATCCCTCGCGGCGCCCGCACCGTTTTCTTTGTGTGCACCAGGACCCTCGCCTTGTTCATAGTCTTCTTCGCCCTCTTCGGCGCACTGAACGTCAGCATCCTCAAGACCATTCCGTTTCTGGCCATGTTCCTGCTGCTGATACTTCTGGGCCTGCCCTCTCTCTTCACCGGCGGCTCGATCCTGCTCTCTGTAGCCGTTGTGCTCTACGGCATTCAGCAATGGATTCTCGGCTTCCCAGACCGCGAAAAACTGATCCTCCAACCCCCTGAGCCGTATCGCCCGCCCTCGCCCGCCAAAGACATACCCGCCCTTATCGGCCGAAGCGCCACCACAGTAACTCCCCTGCGCCCCACGGGAAAAATCCTGATCGACGATAAAGAGTACGACGCCACCGGCGAATCAGACTTCATCCCCGCCCGGACCAACGTGGAAATAACCGCCATAAAAAACAACCGCCTCACAGTCCGCAAAAGACGCCGTTCTGACTGAGATGCTCCGACATTGCTGGCCTACTATCGGCTACGGCTCAACCATCCCCAGTACGTCATAAAAAGGAATGTGCGTTCGCTTACGACTGACCCGATCAAAAGCTTCAAAGACAGAGTCGATTACTTAATATCCGGCTCACACTTTACATACCCGAACAAGGACAAACCACATCCAGCACGCCGTCAGAAGCCAGCCTAAATGCTTACAAAGGGAAAAAGACAAAAAAAGCAGGAAATTTGCAAAAATGTTGTTGACTCAACTGCTGCAAACGTTAAATTACTCCATTAAGAAGTGAGCCGTACTGCTTCTCTTCCGCTATGGGGGTGGAAGTAGATCAATTGGGGTGGCAACAGCAGCACGATGGGGTGGAAAAAAGTAGCAAATGGGGCCCAGCGCAGCAAAACCGCAGCCGAAAGTCTTTGACTGCACAAGAGCCGTTGTTTCGTTTGCATTGGCTTTTGTCATATCCGGCCTCTGCCGCGCCGACATGGCCGCAATTCGCCCCCCGATATGCGAAATCCCGCAAACCCTCGCATTCCCCGCCCGCGAGCATACCGCCTCAATCGACTGCAATTGCCAAACTGCTTTTCACGACCTGCTCTGCAACCAGGGCCGGTTGATCACGCCGCTGCCGGCCCCGACCACTGCAAAAGGGCGCCCATCGCCCGAGATGCTTGAACTGACCGAATCCTCCGGCAGCCTCGGCATCTGCATATACACCATTCTGGGCCTCGGCCTGCTCCGATACGCCCCCCAAATGAGAAAATTCTCCTTCGCCTTCGTACCCGAATGGTACAGCACCACCGGCCCATTCCAGATCGGCCACAAACACGCCATAGCGCCACACTGCCTGCCAACAACCCCATCAGCCATTATCCGCCCGCAAAAAGCTGGAAACGATGCCTTACCAAAATACATACGCAATATGCTCGCGCCAATCGTGCGCGAATCTGTTTTCACACCAACCGTACTGCACCCCCGCGGGCCTCCCCGGACACATCCCGATCATTGCCGAATCGGCGGGAGCAATTCGTTAGGTGGCACATAATCTGCTCCCGACAAGATAGCAAAGTTTTAAATCGCTACGTACTCAAAGGAGAAAAGAACAATGAAACGAATCGTACTTTTTAGTCTGATTGTGGGTCTGCTTGCGGTGCAGGCAGATGCCGCTTTGTACCAACTGGATGCATCTACGGCCCGGCAGTTCACGCAGCTTTCTACCAATAGTGCTGCATACGACCTGCAACTCGTAATCGATAATCCTGGTACTGCTGGTTCGACAACCTATGTCGACGACGGTTTTCACGGCTCTCCAGCCGCCTATGGAGATACTATGCAATATGCTGTGGGCTTTGCTGGGAGTACATCGAACCAAGTGGTATCGGGTGTGGATCCGGAAATTTGGATCGGCAAGTCGTTCGCCGGTGAGTTTGCTGTTAGTGATACTCTCAGGATTGATATAGCCAACGACAATGATGACACCTACACGTATACTGCCTGGTATTCGACTGACAGCCTCGGTACTATAGTGCAGGGCACTTCGCTAACGTTGACAGAAGATACGGTAGGGTCAGTAAGCGTAGTCGTCGGGGGCGCGCCGACGCACTTCGGCTATACTTTGGAATTGGACCCCTTGGCCAGTACGCCGGATGCCTTTCACACCTCGGTCGTGCCTGTGCCCGGAGCTGTTCTGCTCGGTTTCCTGGGCATCAGTGTAGCCGGCGTTAAGCTTCGCAAGTACGCGTAAAGAAGTATCCAGTTTTGGACACGAGAATCACCATATGACGGCTGTCGTCGGGCCCCCTCGATGGGGCTCGACCTGGCAGCCGGCATGGAGGCTTATAAAGTGAAGAAACTACTGCTATTCTCAAAGTTTGCAGTCGCACTGCACGTACACGGTCCGCCGGCAATGGCCGACAACATGGGCTTCAGTTACAGCGACCAACGTGCCAACTTACAGAAGCATCCATCGCTGTTTACAAGACTTGGTTGCAGCAAAACAGTCGGCCGATATTTACTGCAGTATCGCCGACGTAAAAGGCGTTGCTTCCAGCGTAAGCATGCAACAGTGTGAACATTAAATGCTGACCACCGCGTCGATCGCCGGGTAAAAAAGGCTCGACGCGGTGGTAGAAAATACAGGAAGAGTTAATTGGGGGTAACATATGAACCATGGCGGAAATTCGAAATGCATGCGCTTGCTCCTGTTCCTATCCGCAGCGGGTTTATTGCTGAGCTTCTGCTCCGGCGCGAACGCTGAAATGCGAGAGTATGTCTTCGATAATATCAGTAACAATAACGCAGCAGATGCCGCAATCGGCGAAGCACAGCTCACCGCTAGAGTTGAGGACACCATGAACGCAAACCAGGTCCTGTTTACATTCCTGAATTCCGGCTCGGACCTTTGCTCCATCACGGAGGTATACTTCGACGGCGCCACACTCCTTGGCATAGCTGCTATAAAGAACGGAACCGGCGTGAGCTTCGCTCAAGATGCCACCCCCGCAAACTTACCAGGCGCCAACAATGCTGTTCCGCCATTTGTAACGAGCGCGGGCTTATCGGCTGATTCGGACCCGCCGGTCCAGCCGAACGGCGTCAATCCCGGCGAAAGCCTCGGAATACTGTTCGACCTTCAGTCCGGCAACACTTTTGCAAACGTGGTATCCGATCTCGCAGATGCCGGTCTGAGGGTAGGCATTCACGTCCAGGGATTCGCCAGCGGCGGCAGCGAAAGTTTCGTCAATAACTCTGTGCCGCTTCCTGTTCCGGGTGCCGTTCTGCTCGGCTTTCTCGGCCTGACCACGGCCGCAACCCGCCTGCGCAGACACATCTGACAATCACAATAATAAAACCAACCAAAAACCGCCGCGTCGAGAACGCCCCAAAGGCCAACTCGACGCGGCCTTCCCCCTCCCCAATGCACCCCACAGCTTAGATGCTCGCGTACCTTGAAGTGGTCCATGCCCAGTTCCGTCTTGCTGTCCTCGAACGCCCGTTCAATGATCCATCGCGTAAATGCCACACGCAGCAACTGTTCCACCTACGTCTGTTGAGGAGCGCTGACTATGCGGCGGTTGAGACACTGGGAATTGCCCGCATGCGGGACGCACTCGTGCGTCTTCTTTAGCTTGCCGGTTTGAAGACCGGAATGTGTGTTGAAGATGACCTGCACTTCGCGGCGTTACAGCAAATTGCGTGCCAGCTTGGAAGTAGCGGATAAACTGGATATAGCACAGCAGTCAAGTGGGGATTATAAAGTGTTCGTTTCGCGCGCTTTTTGCGCTCATTCGGGCGCACTTCCGGTCATTTCGTGCAATTTGTGCACATTTGCGACCACTTTTTCAAGACCGCCGATTTTAAGTGACTTTTGACCTAAGGCCAGGTGCCGCATGAACTTACGAAAAAACAGAAACTTTTGCAGATTTTTTTGTCCCAATTGGCCAGGTGTCCATCAGGACCAGAACCGTCCCACTCCAGGCCTCCTCCAAAAGCACCGTGGCGCCGTCTGGCGGGGGTGGTAGCTTTACAGAGTTAGTCAAAAACTGGACAAATGTGAAAAAAATCACAATAAATGACTACCAATTCTCGTCTGTTGCGTATATACTGTACTTATATGAATAGAACGATACAAGTTGATTGCTGACTATTGCCATTATGTATAATTCAGGCAGATATATGAGACATGAGTGTCAAAGGTTGCGGAACGGCAAAGCTCTGAAATTGACTGGATTATGATAAACAAGAACTGCGTAATTCGGATGTCGAGGTACAAAAACGCCCTTATGAGGCTCAAAAGCCTCAATTTTGTGCGGGTTTTCAGCGAAAATCTCGCAGATGCAGCGGGTGTTACAGCCTCCCAGGTGCGCAAGGATTTTTCTATATTCGGCATAACCGGCAAAAAACGCGGCGGCTATCTGGTGGACGAACTGCTGAGCGAACTTAACAGGATACTCGGCAAGGACCAGCGGCAGAACTTCATAATCGTCGGAATCGGCAACATAGGCAGGGCGCTGCTGGACTACAAGGGCTTCGAGAACAGCGGCATCAGCATAGTTGCCGGCTTCGATACGGACCCGGCCAAGCACGACCCGGACGCCGCGGCGCCCATCTATCCGCTGGAACAGTTGCGGGATTTCGTGGCCGAGCACAAGATCAAATTCGGAATTATTTCGGTGCCGGACTTTGCGGCTCAGCAGGTGCTCGAGCTGATGTTAGCTGCTGATATCCGGGGCTTGCTCAACTTCGCGCCGATTCGACTGAAGGCCCCCGAGGGGTGTGTAATCAGCAATATAAACCTGCTTAGCGAGTTGGAAAACATAATTTACTTCGTGAACGCAGCGGAAAAGGAATGAATCGGCCGGGAACATTCGAGTTGGCTGGAAAATGGCTTCTAATGCGGCTGACAATGGAGGAGCCGCCGACGGCGGCTGGACGGTTTGAAGGTGGCAGGACGGTGGTGGCGTGCAAGCTGGTGGATATGGTTGGATTTGTAAGTGTTATGGAAAGGGAATAGGTGCCGTTGATGGCTGGTCGGTCTCTGAAATGGAGAATATTGTTATCGTTCTTTGCAATCACAGCCTTTATGGCTCTGCTGATTGGGTTGCTGGGTTTCCATGTGATTAAAAAGAACGTAATCGACCGCGCGCAGGACGAGGTGGCCGAGAATCTCAAGGCCGCTCGAAGCGTTTACGAGGGCGAACTGGGCTCTATAGCGCACAGCCTGGAATTGATTGAGCCGACGCAGGAGAATCTGGCCCGGCTGAAATTGAAGATGGGGCTCGATTATGTTGGCATAGTCGAGGGCGGCGACCTGGAGTCCGTGCGCAGTGAAATCGCAGAGAAGTGCCTCAGTACGGGCAAGGTCGCCAGTGGCACGCGTATTGTCGGTGCGATGGAACTTGAGCGAATGGACCCGGCGCTGGCGGAGAGGGCGACGATCCCGGTGAAGAGCACGCCGCGGGCCCGGCCGAGTGAAAGGAAAATACTGGACGAGGCGATTGCCAAGGAGTGCGCCCGGCCGGTATTTGACGCGAACGGCGAACTCGAGAAGGTCGTGTACGCCGGGCGCATAATAAACGGCAATTACTCAATCGTGGATCATATAAGGGAGTTGGCGTTCGGCGACGAGGTTTACGATTCCAAGCCGGTGGGCACTGTAACGATATTCCAGGACGACATACGGGTTTCCACGAACGTGCTCAACAAGCAAGGCGAGCGGGCTATCGGCACGCGCGTTTCGGCCGAGGTGTATGAGAAGGTCGTGGTCGAGGGCAAGACCTGGCATGACCGGGCGTTTGTCGTGACAGACTGGTATAAGACCGCTTATGAGCCGATACGCGACCTGGCGGGCAATGTGATCGGCATCCTTTATGTGGGAGTTCTCGAGGAGCCGTTCGACGATATGCTCAAGAACGTGTTTCTGCTTTTTGCGGCTATTGTGGCCGGGGCGGTGGTACTTACGATTGCGCTTTCATTTATCCTTGCTTCTGCGGTAACCGAGCCGCTGGATGAGATGCACGATGCAACCATAAAGGTCTCGGGCGGGGACCTGGAGCAGAAGGTCAACAGTCGTACGGGTCTGACCGAATCGAACAAGCTGGCCGCGGCTTTCAATGAGATGACGGCCAAGCTGAAAGAGCGCGAGGACAGCCTGAAGATTACGAATGCAAAGCTCGAAGAGGCGAACAGGCAGTACGTCGATCTAATAGGTTTTGTAGCACACGAGTTGAAAGGGATGCTGGCTTCTACGGTGCTGAATGCGTATTCGGTTCGGGACGGACTTCTGGGGCTGATCAACTTCAAGCAGCGAAAAGCCATGGATTCGATCACGAGGAATCTGGACTATCTGACCAGTACGGTTCGCAAGTTCCTGAACCTGGGCCGAATCGAGCG
This sequence comes from uncultured Pirellulales bacterium, assembly GCA_964406945.1. Taxonomy (GTDB): domain Bacteria; phylum Planctomycetota; class Phycisphaerae; order Sedimentisphaerales; family Anaerobacaceae; genus UBA2266. Next base: position 37,339 of record CAYOTO010000009.1, on the reverse strand, counting down.
AGGCGAGCTCAGTATCAATCCGGTCGAGGTAAATCTCAAGCGCGAGGTATTCGACGTCAGTGCCGAGTCTCTGACTGCGATGTTCGCTAAGAAGCACATGAAGGTTGAGAACGAGATCGATCCGGAGCTGACGATCAACGCCGATCAGGACCTGCTGCAGATTGTGGCGAATAATCTGCTGACCAATGCTATTAAGTACGGTTTCGAGAACGGCAGCATCGTGATGCGGAGCCGGGACGAGAGCGACAAGGTTCGGGTCGAGGTCTACAACGACTCGGAGCCGATTACGGACGAACAGAAAGCGAAACTGTTCCAGAAGTTCTCACGTATACGCACTGAAGAAAACAAACGAGTAAAGGGCACGGGACTTGGGCTTTACATTACGAAACAGATCGTAGAGAGCCACGGAGGCCGGATCTGGGTCGAGTCCTCGGCCAGTGGCAACAGCTTCATCTTCGAATTGAAAAAGGGGTTATGACGATGCCGACACCAATGGATGTCATCAAGAAAAAAAGGGCCGAAGCGGTCAGCCGCATTGTTGGAAAGGGCTACCTGTCGACCAAGAGGGTCTACGTGGGTATGGCGACGTGTGAAATAGCCGCCGGCTCGAAGGAGGTTATGGAGGTATTTCAGAAAGCCGTCGGTTCGGGCGGTCTTACAGACGTGTTCCTGAGCAAGAAGGGCTGCGTCGGCAGGTGCAATCTGGAACCTACGGTCGAAGTGATCGAAATGGGAAAGAACCCGATCAAATACGGGCGGGTCGATCCCGAAAGAGCACGCGAAATTGTAGAGCGTCACCTCAAAAACGGTGAAGTTATCGAAGAATGGGTCATAGACTAAGAGGGGCATCCGGTGAACAAGAGACACATTATTACGGTTTGTCAGGGCACAACCTGCATTAATAAAGATTCTCACAACCTGAGAAAGGCTCTGGAGGAGCAACTCAGCGAGCGCGGACTGACCGACAGGGTGAAAGTAAGCGTATCGGGCTGTCTGGGAATGTGCGATAAGGGACCGGTCATGGTTGTTAACCCGGGCTATGCGATTTACGGCGGCGTTACGGAAGACGACATCCCGGAAATTATCGAAGAGCACGTAATTAAGAACAAGCCTATCGCGAGGCTGACGATTCAGGAGGACCATTTGTTCAACCGGTTCTTCCGGATCTTCGGGGACAGCAAGTTCTTCGGCAAGCAGATGCGAATTGCACTGCGCAACTGCGGTATCATCAATCCCGAGAGTATCGACGACTACCTGTCGCTTCGTGGCTATGAGGCGATAGCGAAAGTGCTGACGGAAATGAAGCCGGCGGATGTGATCGGCGAGGTGAAGAAATCCGGGCTGCGAGGTCGCGGCGGGGCGGGCTTTCCAACCCATCTTAAATGGCAGTTTACCGCGAATGAGAAGAGCGACGAAAAATTCGTGATATGCAACGCCGACGAGGGCGACCCGGGCGCGTTTATGGATAGAAGCGCGATTGAGGGGGATCCGCACACGGTAATCGAGGGAATGATCATCGGCGGTTACGCCATCGGCGCTAATAAGGGAATTATCTATATTCGGGCCGAGTACCCGCTGGCGATAGAACGGCTGCGAATTGCTATCGACGAGGCCAGGGAGCACGGAATTCTCGGCGAGAACGTTCTTGGCAGCGATTTCAGTTTCGACGTGGAGTTGAGGCTGGGCGCAGGGGCGTTCGTATGCGGCGAAGAGACGGCACTGATCCGCTCCATAGAGGGCCACAGGGGAATGCCGCGTCCGAGGCCGCCGTATCCTTCGGTCAAAGGTCTGTTCGGCAAGCCGACGCTCATTAACAACGTCGAAACGTGGGCCAATATCCCGGTCGTTATTCTGGACGGCGGGGCCTGGTTCAGCACTGTGGGGACCGAAAAGAGCAAGGGGACGAAGGTTTTCGCACTTGCGGGCAAGGTTGCCAATACGGGGCTGATCGAGGTGCCGATGGGTACGACCCTTCGTGAGATTGTTTACGACATCGGTGGCGGGATTCCGGACAACAAGGAACTGAAGGCGATACAGACAGGCGGGCCGTCGGGCGGATGTCTGCCGGCGGAGTATCTGGATACATCGGTAGACTACGAATCACTCGCCGAGGCCGGCTCGATCATGGGATCGGGCGGAATGATCGTGCTCGACGATGGGGCCTGCATGGTTGATGTGGCCAAGTTTTTCCTGGAGTTTACTCAGAATGAGTCGTGCGGCAAATGTACGCCGTGCCGGGAAGGGACCAAGCGGATGCTGGAAATCCTTACGCGGCTGACCGAGGGTAAGGGCGAAGACGGCGATATCGAGAAGCTGGAAAGGCTGTCGAATATGATCAAGAAGGCTTCGCTGTGCGGTCTGGGCCAGTCGGCGCCGAATCCGGTGCTGAGCACGATCAAGAATTTCCGGGTCGAGTACGAGGAGCATATCCACGATCGCAAGTGTCGGGCCGGAGTCTGTCAGGAACTGCTGACGTTTACGATCAATGAAGAATGCGTCGGCTGCGGCGCATGTAAGAGGGTATGTCCGACCGGGGCGATATCAGGGTCGAAGAAAGAACGTCATGTTATCGACCAGGACAAATGTATTAGCTGCGGAATGTGTTTTAACATTTGCAAGTTCAACGCAATCGACAAGGCATGAGGCGAGAAATGAGCGATAAGATAAAGATTACAATCAACAACAGAGAATACGAGGTCGACGCGGGCCAGACAGTCATGCAGGCCGCAGACAAGCTGGGCTATCACATCCCACGGTTGTGTTACCATCCGGACCTTTCGATAGAGGGCGCCTGCCGCGTGTGTATCGTGGAAGTGGAAGGAATGAAGAGTTTTGTCGCATCCTGTGCGTTTCCGGTCAGCGACGGTATGGTGATACGCACGAACACGGCCGAACTCCGTCGGGCCAGGCGCGACATTGTGGAACTCATTCTCGACAACCATCCTCAGGACTGCCATGTCTGCGAGCGGGACGGCAATTGCGAGCTGCAGCGGCTGGCGTATGCGACCGGTATAAAGACCAGGCATTTCGAGGGCGAACGTAAGCGGTACGAGAAGGACCTTTCGAGTGCATCGGTTGTTCGCGACCCCGAGAAGTGCGTTCTGTGCGGTCGGTGCGTGCGGATGTGTTCCGAGGCTCAGGGGATAAACGCGCTGGACTACGCACACCGCGGTTTCGATACTGTGGTTATGCCTGCCTACAACATGGCGTTCAGCGATAGCGTATGCACGACTTGCGGGCAGTGCATAAACGTATGTCCGACGGCGGCATTTGTCGAGAAGAGCTATACGCAGGAGCTGTTCGAGAAACTCAACGATGACAGTCTGGTGAAGGTCGCCCAGGTGGCTCCATCCGTCAGGGCGGCAATCGGCGAGTTGTTCGGGTTCGAGGCGGGTTCCAACATGGAAGGCCAGCTTTTCGCATCGCTGCGAAAGATGGGATTCGATTACGTGTTCGATACCCAGTTCGCGGCGGATCTGACGATCATGGAGGAAGGCAGCGAGTTTCTGGAAAGGCTTCAGAGCAAGGAGAAGCTGCCTTTGATCACATCCTGCTCGAGCGCGTGGATGAAATGTATGGAGCAGTTCCACAGCGACCTGATCGAGAATGTTTCTACGTGCAAGTCCCCGATGTCCATGGCCGGAGCTCTGACCAAGACCTATTTCGCCAACAAGATCAAGGTCGATCCGGAGAAGATTCTGAGCGTTTCGGTGATGTGCTGTACGGCGAAGAAGTATGAGGCCGAGCGGGAAGAACTGCTGGTCAACGGGCTTAAAGGCGTCGATCTGGTGGTTACCACCCGCGAGATCGGCTGGATGATTAAGTCCGCGGGCATCGATTTTATCAATATCGAGCCGGAAGCACCGGATGAGCCTTTGGGGTTGTCGTCCGGAGCAGGAGCGATTTTCGGCGTGACCGGCGGCGTTATGGAGGCGGCGGTGCGCACGGCGTACGAGTTGTATACCGGCGAGACGCTGATAGATATCGAGCTGGAGAATATCAGGGGTCTCGACGGGATCAAGGAAGGCTCGCTGGTTGTCGACGGCGAGGAGGTGCGGGTTGCGGTGGCTCACGGGCTGGGCAACGCTCACAAGCTGCTGGATATGGTGCGGGCCGAGCCGGAGCGGTATCATTTTGTCGAGATCATGGGTTGTCCGGGCGGTTGTATCGGCGGCGGCGGTCAGCCGTATGCGGGTTCCAATTCGCTGCCGCTGGACAGGGAGTGTTTGAAGAAACGCGCTGGGGCACTTTACGATCTGGACAGGGCCAAGACGATTCGGCGCAGTCACGAAAACCCGGACGTGCAGCGGCTTTACCGGGAGTTTCTCGGCAGACCTCTGGGGCCGAAGTCGCACGAGCTTCTGCATACTCACTACAAGGCGAAGGAGCCCCGGGGCATTGTGTCTCCGCGATTGAAGAAGCAGGGGGTGCAGCATGAGTGAACGAAGGAATAATACTGCGGTGTTTGATGCCGCGGTTTATAAGAGAAACAAGATAAGAACCGAACAGGTTGACAAGTACCTCAAGGGCGGCAAGTGCTTTATCGACCCGGCGAGCATACGGTCGCAACTGGTCGACGCGGCCAATCCGGAAGCTTCGGTGGTGAGGGACGTGATTGAGAAGTCTTTGGCTATCGAGACGCTGACACCGCTGGAGACGGCTTTGCTGCTGAACGTGGACGATCCGGAACTTTTGGCCGAGATGCGTGAGGCCGCGGGCAAGGTCAAAAGGGATGTCTACGACAACCGTATTGTGACCTTTGCGCCACTGTATCTGTCAAACCGGTGCGTGAACGACTGTGTTTACTGCGGCCTGCGTCGGAGCAATAGGGCTATCGAGCGTCGGACGCTGAGCATGGAACAGGTCAGGCGGGAGACGGAGATTCTTACCGGCGAGATCGGGCATAAGCGTCTGATTGTGGTTTACGGTGAGCATCCGGAGACGGACGTCCAGTATATGGCGAAGACTCTGCAGACGATAGGCGATGTGGAGGTGCGGGGCAGGTGCGGGCCGAGTCGGATTCGTCGCTGCAATGTGAATGCCGCTCCGATGTCGGTCGAGGAATTGAAGGTTCTGGAGGATGTTGGGATCGGGACTTTTCAGGTGTTTCAGGAGACGTACCACCGGCCTGCGTACGAGCGGGTTCATCCGAAGAATACGCTCAAGGGCGATTATTTGTGGCGGCTTTATTCGATGCATCGGGCGATGGAGGCCGGCGTGGACGACGTGGGTATCGGGGCGCTTTTCGGGCTTTATGACTGGAAGTTCGAGGTTATGGCGCTTCTGCACCACGCGCGCGAGTTGGAGGACAAGTTCGGGGTCGGGCCGCATACGATTAGTTTCCCGAGGCTGGAAGCGGCGGCGAATACGCCGTTCGTGGATGACCTCGATTATGCGGTGAGCAACGACGAGTTCGAGAAGCTCGTGACGGTGATTCGTCTGGCGGTGCCTTATACGGGCATGATTCTGACGGCGCGGGAGGATGCGGACGCGAGGCGGCGGGTGCTGCCGCTGGGTTGTACGCAGATCGATGCGGGTACGAAGATCGGCGTCGGGGCGTATTCAGAGAGCGGCGAGGATCCGGAGTGCTGCACGCAGCAGTTTACAATCGGGGATGCCAGGAGCCTGGACGAGGTGGTTCGCGAACTGGCCGAGCAGGGGTTTATTACGAGTTTCTGTACGGCGGGGTATCGGTGCGGCAGGACGGGGACACGAATTATGGAGATGCTCAAGTGCGGCAAGGAGGGCAATCTCTGTAAGTTGAACGCGGTGCTGACGTTCCGCGAGTGGCTGGACGATTTCGCTTCGGAACAGACCAGGGCGGTCGGTGAAAAGGTGATTGCGGCGGAGATCGCCGAGATCCGGGAGCAGTTACCCGGGGCGTACGAAGCGTTTATGAAACTGTATGAGAAGACGCGAGTCGGTCAGAGGGATCTTTACTTTTAGCACGTGGTCTGTGGATCGGATGCAAGACGGTAATAAATGCGGCATATGAATGCCGGATCAGGATGATAGACAGGGGTAAGATTATGACGACAGCAACCGATGATAAGCTGGTGGAATTGAAGCGGTTTATGGATGGTTTGAAAGGGCAGCCGCGGTCGGAGTCGAACTTGATTGCCGTGCTGCACAAGACGCAGGAGCTGTACGGGTATCTGCCGGAAGAGGCGATGGATCGGATTGCCGAGGAGATGAGTATTCCGACGGCCCAGATCTGGGGTGTGGCGACATTCTATCATTATTTTAATCTGGAGGCGCCGGGACAATATGTGATCAGCGTTTGTCTGGGGACGGCTTGTTATGTGAAAGGGGCCGGGCCGGTAATGCAGGCGATTCAGGATGAGCTGGAGATCGATGTCGGGCAGACGACCGAGGACGGGCTTTTCAGCTTGCAGCCGGCGAGGTGTCTGGGGGCGTGTGGGTTGGCCCCGGTCGTTATGATTAATGACAAGATTCATGGTGACCTGACGCCGAAGAAGATGGTGTCGCTTATTCGCAAGTACAGGAAAGAGGCCCAGAAGAAGTCGGCTTGAGTGGATTGGATAGTCGTGGCGAGTGAATTTGTAAAATCTGTTGCCCAAAGGGTTTACCAGAGCGTGCGGCCTGCAGCGGCGGATGTGGAAATGCTGCTGGGGCTCGAGGGCGAAGTTGATTTGCGTTCGCTGTTCGAGTTCAGTGACTGGGTGCGGCGGGTGCACGTGGGCGCCGATATTTACCTGCGCGGGATTGTCGAATTCTCGAATTATTGCGGGCGTGGCTGTTTGTATTGCGGGTTGAATAGGTTTAATGCGCGGCTCGGGCGGTATCGTATGGACGTAGAGGAGATTGTGGCGGCGGTCGAGGCGGTGGCGAAGGCCGGCGTAGGGACCGTTGTGCTGCAGAGCGGTGAGGATGAGGCGATTGACGCGGTGTGGATCGAGAGAGCTGTGCGTCGGATTAAGGGGCGGTTCGATATTGCGGTTACGCTGTCGATTGGGGAGCGCAGTTATGAGGATTATGAGTTGTGGCGTCAGGCCGGGGCGGATCGGTATCTGCTGAAGATCGAGACGTCGAACAAGAGGCTTTATGAGTCATTGCATCCGGGTATGAGTTTCGAGCGGCGGCTGGAGTGTCTGGGATATCTGAGGCGGCTCGGTTATCAGGTCGGGTGCGGGAATCTGGTGGGGCTCAAGGGCCAGACTGTCAGGGAACTCGCCGAGGATATACTGTTTTTCAAGGAGGCCGATTTTGACATGATCGGCATCGGGCCGTTTATTCCTCACGCACAGACGGACCTTAAGGACGCGGACGCCGGTTCGGCGCTGATGGCTCTTAAGGTGATTGCGCTAACGCGAATAGTGACGCGGAACGCGCATCTGCCGGCGACGACGGCGCTTGGTTCGGTGGGCGGGGTCGATCACCGGGTGCGGGCGCTGGAGGTCGGTGCTAATGTGATGATGCCGAATTTCACGCCGGGGCCGTTCCGGAAGTTGTACGAGATATATCCGGGCAAGCGGTGCGTCGATGAACCGGTGGGGTGTTGTGTGGGGTGTATGAAGATGATGGCCGAGTCTATCGGCAGGCACCTGAGCCTCGCGAGAGGTGATTCGCTTAAGAAGGAAAAACATACTGTTATATCTGCACGGTGAGTGCCGTGCGCAGCAAAGGAGACACTTGAATGGCAAAGAGAGTTTTGATGATCGACGACGACGCCGAATTCGTCGAGGCTATAACCAACCTGCTGGATGCGAAGGGTTACGATGTGGATTCGGCGCCGAACGGCAGTGAAGGTCTGGAGAAGGCTCATGCGAAAAAGCCCGATCTGATTCTGCTCGATGTGATGATGACGACGCAGTCGGAGGGCATCGATGTTGCGCAGAAGATGGCCAAGGACGAGACGCTCAAGGGGACGCCGGTAATTATGATCACGGGTGTTCGCAAGGAGATGAACCTGCCGTTCGGATTCGAGCCGGACAGCGAATGGCTGCCGGTGAAGGAAGTGCTGGAAAAGCCGGTCAAGCCGGAGACGCTTCTGAGGGCGATAGACGCGAGTATTTAGGCAGCGGTGGGCATTTGTCCGGTACAGGGGCAGATTGCGGAACATTTGTGCTGCGGCTCTGACCGGGTGCCGCAAAGAACGGAGCAAGTGGTGGGCAAGCGAACCGAACACGATCTGCTGGGCGCGAAGGAGTTGCCGGGCGAGTGCATGACTGGTGTGCACACGGCCAGGGCGATTGAGAACTTCGGGCTGGTGGGAGGACCGACGAACTCCCGTCTTATACGGGCTTACGGTATGGTTAAGCTTGCGTGCGCGCGGACCAATCGGCTGCTCGGATATCTGGACTGCGACACGGGACCGGCGATCGAGGCGGCCGCCGCGGAGCTGGCCCAGGGAGAATTGTATTACCAGGCGGCACCGGCGGCGCTGCAGGGCGGTGCGGGGACGTCTACAAATATGTTCGTGAACGAGTTGATTGCGAATCGGGCGCTGCAGATACTGGGTAAGGGGCCCGGGACGTACGATGTCGTTTCGCCGCTGGAGCATGTGAACCTGCATCAGTCCACGAACGATACGTATCCGACGGCGTTGCGGGTTGCGGCGATTATTGCCTGCAATGAGCTTGAACAGGCGGTGGGGGAGCTGGCCGAGAGTTTTCAGATTAAGGAGCGCGAGTTCGCTGATGTGGTGAAGATCGGGCGAACGCAGTTGCAGGATGCGGTTCTGACGACTTTGGGCCGGGAGATGGGCGCCTATGCAGAGGCTTTCAGTCGGGACAGGTGGCGGTTGTCAAAGTGCAGGGAACGGCTGCGGGTGGTCAATCTCGGCGGGACGGCAATCGGTACGGGGCTGGGTGCGCCGAGGAAGTATATATTCGTGGCGACGGATCAGTTGCGGGCTATTACGGGGCTGCCTCTGGCGAGGGCTGAGAACCTCGTGCAGGCCACGCAGAACTGCGACGATATGGTCGAGGTGAGTGGGATTGTGAAGGCGTTTGCTTCGAATCTCTTGAAGATAAGCAATGATATACGATTGCTGTCCAGCGGCCCGCACGGTGGACCCGGCGAACTGAGACTGCCGGCGGTGCAGGCGGGGTCTTCGATAATGCCGGGCAAGGTCAATCCGGTTGTGGCGGAGATGGCTGGGCAGGTTGCAATGCAGGCTTTCGCACATGATGCGGCTGTTACTGCGGCCGCGACGAACGGGCAACTGGAACTGAACGCATTTATGCCGTGTATCGCACACAACCTGCTGGGGATGCTGGACTCCCTTATCGAGGCGGCGGTGCGTTTTAGAACGAGACTTGTCGAGGGTATGGAGGCGGATCGGTCGCGATGCAGGCGGACGGTGGATTGCTCCACGGCGGTACTGACGTCGTTTGTCGAAATGATCGGGTATGAGAAAGCTACGAAAGTGGCGGCGACGTCGAGTGATCGTGGAATCAGTGTAAAGGACGTTCTTATTGAAGAAGGGATCTGCACCGTGGAAGAATACGAGCGGGTGACCAGCCCGCAGGCGGTTCTTGCTCTGGGCAGCAGAGGGGGCAAATGAGATGCAGACTACACCAAAGGGGCTGCGGCTGCATATCGGCATATTCGGTCGAAGGAATGTAGGCAAAAGCTCCATACTGAACAGACTGACGGGCCAGCAGAGTTCCATAGTATCCTCCTTCGCGGGCACCACGACGGATCCGGTGGAAAAGCCGATGGAGTTGCTTCCACTGGGTCCGGTGGTGTTCGTAGATACGGCGGGGGTGGACGATATCGGGGCCTTGGGCGAAGAGCGGATTAAGAGGACCAGAAAGGTGGTGGAGCGGACGGACCTTGCGATTCTCGTTGCGACGGCCGGGGAGTGGGGGCAATTCGAGCTTGATCTTCTGGGGGAGCTGGATGCGCTGAAGACGCCGGCGATTGTGGTGCTGAATAAGGCGGATGTGGCTGAACCGACGGGCGAGGAGATTGCGGCGATAGAGGCTGGAGGCCATCCCGTGTGCGTGGTCAGTGCGGAGACCGGGTGGAATGTGGACGAACTGCGGCGAAAGCTGGTGGAGCACGCGCCGGAGGATGCGTTTTCGCAGCAGGCGATAGTCAGTGACCTGGTTCCGCCGGGCAGGGCGGCGGTGCTGGTGGTGCCGATTGACAAGGAGGCTCCGAAGGGCAGGCTGATTCTGCCGCAGGTGCAGACGATACGGGACCTGCTGGACGGCGATGCGGTGGCGATAGTGTGCAAGGAGCGGGAGCTGGGGCACACGCTGGGGATGCTGGCGGAGCAACCTGCGATTGTGGTGACGGACAGTCAGGCGTTTTTGAAGGTTGCGGCCGATACGCCTGACGACGTGCCGATGACGAGTTTTTCGGTTCTGTTCGCAAGGCTGAAGGGGGACCTGCAGGCCATGGCGGCCGGGGCGCGGGCGATTGAGGATTTGCAGGCGGGAGACATGGTATTGATTGCCGAATCGTGTACGCATCATCCGATTGTGGACGATATCGGGACGGTGAAGATTCCACGGTGGCTGGAGCAGTATGTGGGCGGGCGGCTGCAGATTGAGAGTACGCGGGGGCGGGATTTTCCGGATGATCTGAGCGGGTTTAAGCTGGTGATTCATTGCGGGGCGTGCATGTGGAACCGGCGGCAGATGCAGTTTCGCATCCTCAAGGCCGCTGAAGCGGGCGTGCTGATCACGAACTACGGCCTGGCAATCGCCTACCTGCTGGGCATCTTCGACAGAGCCATCCAGCCGTTCGGGCTGGCTTGAGAATCTGCCTGAGTTTATGCACAGCTGAGCAGACGTTCGATGTGTCAGAGAAAGAAGCTGATTGGAGACGAAGGGAATCGAACCCTCATTTCCGCGATGCGACCGCGGCGTGCTCCCGTTACACCACGTCCCCGGGAATCACTAAAAATCGTATTCTACATGAGTTTCGGCCGGATGCAATTGTTTTTTGAGTTGTTTTTTGTGTGAATGCGTGTGCTCGTATTTCGTCTTCTGTTCGTATTTCGGGCCCTGCCGGTTTGAGGAGCATCGCCGACGGGGCCGAGGGAAACTGCGAAGCAGTTCTTCTCTTCGTGATTAGAACCGCCATTTTTCGTAGGAGAGGATTTGCCCGAGGGGCTGTCTTTTTCTTGGGGGCTGCTGGTCGGCGGGGTAGCCCAGGGCCATTAGTTCCACTATTTCGACGTTTTCGGGGATTCCGAGGATCGGGCGGACCTTGTCGGGATAGAATGAGCCGACCCAGCAGGTTGCGAGGCCCAACTGGGAGGCCTGGAGGGTTATATGATCGAGGGCTATTGAGACGTCGATCGGGGCGACGGCCTGGCCGCAACGCATGACCTCGTCGGATATGCTGCAAGCGGCGATTACGACTGGGGCCTGCTCGATGAAGGGCTGGTTGTTGGCGGCGGCGCGGAGTTTTGTTCTGGTTTCGGGGTCGGTTACGGCGACGAATCGCCAGTCCTGTAGGTTTTTGGCCGAGGGTGCAATTCTGGCGGCTTCGAATACGAGGTCGAGTTTTTCCTTCTCCACGGGTTTGTCGTGGTAGGAACGACAGGAGTAACGCTTCTGAATTGCCTCGATTATGTCCATCTTAAATCCCTTTCTAATAACGGTTTATCTGCTCTGGCCTTCTGACGTTCAACATCGGTTATACAGGCCGGGCCGTAAAGGCAAAGAACACTGTTCCGCAGTTGTTCGCAAGCCGTTGACCGCCTCGATTCGCTCGCCAGCGGCACTGTTGGAATATAAAAGAGCAAAAGTGTTGACGCAAGGGGGGAAAACCGATATTGTTACGTGTTCGATTCGGGCGATTAGCTCAGTTGGCCAGAGCACCTGCTTTACACGCAGGGGGTCGCAGGTTCAAGTCCTGCATCGCCCATTTTTGCGAGATTTGTAAGTGCGGATCATCTAAAGACTTAGAGCGCGGCTGTGTATTGTCGTGCTTTATGGACAACCCTGGAGATTTTTGTGCGGCTTTGATTCGGCGAGATAAAGACCTGCGCCGTCGGTGCGGCGAGCATCCCGGGTGGTACTCCGGGCGGACTCTGCAGGGACTAATGGTGGCGCTCGCAATCTTGTGGCCGGTAATAATGCTCGTGGCGTGGTATGTGGGGTGAGGTGGGCAAGTGCGACGCGTTTTGGGGAGGCAGACGTGCTGCAACGGCCTGCCTGGATTGCCAAAACTGTATATCTTAACTTAATGGTAATGTATTTTACTTTCGGGATTGACAATTTGGTGAGACAGGGGTAATTAGGATGAATCATATTCTGTCTATCATCATGGAGGACGGTAGAATGAAAAACATTGGACTGTTCGTGCTTACAGCGGTCGCAATTGCCGGAGGCGTAAGGGCCGAAGTTGTGCAGGTCTATGACAGTAACGCGGTGATACCATCAGGGGGGATTTACGAGACGGTGGTTGTCGAGGGGGACGGCACTGTGGTCGAGATGATGGGGGCATAGTTGATGCGGTTCTGGTTACGAACGGAGCTACTTTCAAGATGTATGGGGGTGTTCTGTACAACTGCGCGGCGTATGATGAGTCGACGGTGATATTATCGCGAGGTATGGTCAGGAGCGGACGCTGTTACGGCTCCAGTACGGTTCACATCGGCGGAACTGCGGGCGTAACGACCGGTTTTGACGCATACGGCGAGAGTAGAATAGTCCTTTCGGACAAGGCGATAGTCGTCGGGGACCATTATCTCTATCACAGGAGCATGCTGGAGATTCGCGGCGGCTCAGTGCGGGGGGCTGTGGACGTGAGAGGACCAAGCACGGTGCAGGTGAGCGGGGGCGATGTCCACGAAATCTACAATGAAGAGGCGGACCGTGCCTGGATAGTGGTCGAGGGTGGGGCGGTAAAGGAGCTTTATGCGACGTGCGGATCGGTGGTTTTGACGGGAGGGAAGGTGGAAAGGCTGGAAATTGAAGCGATCCGGAGTCGGGAGCCGGAGGTTTCAATTGTGGGTAACGGCGTTCAGGCGGCTCCGTATGGGGGTGAGTTGGGTTACGGGCTGGTCAGAGGATACTGGAATGACGGCAGTCTTCTGCAGGTCGATCTGGGCTGGGAGGCGTACGGGTTTCTGCACATATATGACGGGGTTGTGCCGCCGATGTGCCGGGAGCAGATGGGGGACCTAAGCGGCGATTGCAGAGTGAATTTCGTGGATCTGAGTATGTTGTGTTCTCAGTGGCTCGCGAGCGAGGGCTGAGGCCTCATGGCGGCTGATGTGGTGCTGAAGGCTGGGGCATGCGGCTGCCAGCATGGACATTTGGCGATGGATACGAGTCGGAACAGGTCCATAAGGTTGCGGGCTTTTAGTTTTTTCATGATGTTTTCGCGGTGAAACTCTATCGTGCGCGGAGATCTCGCTAGGGATAGGGCGATTTGGCTGCAGGATTTGCCGGTGAGTATTTGCGGCAGAAGTTTGGCTTCGGTTTTGCTGAGGGGCTGCATTGCGGCCGATAGCGGGGGGTGATGCAAGCGGAGGGCGGACACGAGCGTTTCACGTAGAAGAGCCGTTTGTGGCGGCCTTTCGATCGCGCCAAAGGCCCCAAGTTTCATTGCGCTGACAGATGTTGTGATGTCGGCGGGTTCGACCAGTGCAATTATGGGCAGGCAGGGGGCTATTTGCGGGATTTTCTGAATCACTGTGGGGTCGTTGATGGGCAAATCGGCTACGAGTACATCACAGAGCTTTGAGCGGAGTGCCTTGAGTAGTTTTTCGGGGGCGGTAAAGCGGGCTACATCTATGTCGATGCCGGCCGATGCGATTGGCGGCAGGCATTGGGCCGGGTGTCCGCTGTAAAGGTAAACTTTATGCCGAAATTTAGCATTCATATTGGGTTTGACCAAATTTTACGATCTCATGCATATTACAGGGCGTGTGGAACGATCGGTGTGTTGACAGTCCCCGGTCTTTTCTGCTTATTTTTACACATCAGGGCTTGTTTTTGGTCCAATAAAGCTGGTATGGCAGCAGAATTGCAAAAAAATCGACAGGAAGAGAGCAACCCAGGAACGGGCATTGACAGGTTTTTTGGAATGAGGGTACACGGCGAGGGTCATAGATCACCGGTAGCGGGATTTGAGGGGAGAGGGCGGGAGGAGGCGGTAGAAGGTGGTTATCTAAAAGGAATTGAAGTGCGCGTATGGACATAAGTCTAGGTATCTAAAGCACTTGCGGGAGGTTAGAGACGCAGACCGGGTATTCGTTGTCAGCACTGAGGTATCGCCGGAGCGGTTGACGGAGCGTGCAAGCCCTTGCAGATACGGGACTTAGGATTGCGACGTTCGAATTGCGTCGTGACTACGTGGTAAATACGGTTTTTCCAGGCATTTTGCGGGTTGGCGCTTAAAATGGGTTGACAGGTCAGGCGGTCACAATGTAGAATATGATTTTAGAAGGTAGTCGTAAAAGCGACTGAAATACGGACTTTGTGCATGCACGCGCTTTTACCGTGGACCCGCTGTGGCGAGGGTTTCGCGGGGCGGGGTGCGAAGGAGTCTGAGGAGTTGTCGTAGTTTTTGCTAGTCTCAGGTGGGGGTATTTATGCGCGTCAGAAGCGTTTGCCCCCCCCTGAAAGGTGCTTTCTTAATTCTGGGGCAGGTGAAGTCAGGAATGGCAATATATGAGCGGAGGTCGAATACAAAGGCCAAGGAGGAGCCGAATTGACCGAGACATTGAGTTGTTTTGCCCGGCAAGCGGTGCGCTTTAACTATTACGGTGTGTTTACTTGGCCGAAAAAGGAGGAGAGAGGAGCAAAGGAGCGGATGCGCAAAGGGTAAGTATGACTTGCAGGCTTGTCAGCGCTTGAGGGGCGCGGACACAGGCCGGCCAGTCAGAAATGCGCATTCGAGACGTCGGTATGCAACCGACGGGGACGGAGTCTAACTTTATCGGGCCAAAAAGAAAGGACCGGAAGTGTGCAGGCCCAGACAAAGCCGATAGGTTCGCTTTGCGCGGGTCCTCGGAGAGCGTGATTTCGAAGTAAACCACGTTTTCGGGTTTTTCGGGGCGTGCGTGTTTAGCGTTCGGTATTAGATTTGTTGACACGGTTGGAGCTTGAGCTAATAACGCGTCATCTGCCGGCGGCGAGATTTGTCGGCTGCTTTAAGAGAAGACCGGAATGGAAATACATTTAGCCGTTTTCGTTGGTGCTGTTCTTGCGGCTATGGGTCTGACGCCCGTTGTGTCGCGTTTGGCAAAGAAGCGGCCCGTTCTCTGTGGGGCGCGCCAGAGGGGGGTGGAAAACAGGGGGATTCCCGCGGTAGGAGGGGCGGCTGTACTGGCCGCCAGCGTGGCGGTAATTGTTCCAATGTTCTTTCTGCAGAACGCGACGGGCGAGGCGTTCCGAGAGAGCCAGATTCAGATGATCGTACTGCTTGCGGCTGCGACTTTTGTGTTCGCCGTGGGCTTTGTGGATGATCTCTGGTCTTTATCGGTCAAGGCAAAGGTCTTGTGTCTGGTGGGAGCTTCGATCGCGATCAGTGTGTCCGGGGCCAGGATAGAAAGTGTCTCGGTTACGACTAGTGAGTTGCAGACGGGCTGGCTGGCCTGGCCGCTAACTGTGATCTGGGTTACGGTCATTACGGGATGCATAAGTCTGATCGATGCGCTGGACGGCCTGGCGGCCGGCATTGCGGCGATAGTCTGCGGTGCAATGGCATTCATGGCGTTCCTTGCCGGGCAGATGTCAATGGTCATTATAATGCTGGCAGTTCTGGGGAGCCTGTTCGGGTTTCTGTTCTTCAACTTTTATCCGGCGAGAGTCCTGCTTGGCAATTGCGGTTCGATGTTCGTTGGTTTCGTGATAGGGGCCGGCAGTGTTGTCTGCCAGGCGAAGAAACCGACGGTGGTGGGTTTGTTGCTGCCGTTTCTGGTTCTGGGCATCCCAATTCTGGATGCATCGCTTACCATGGTGCGGCGGGGAGTGGTTTACCGGTCGATTTTCGCCAACGAGCGTGGGTGGTTGCACCGGTGCCTATTGGATATAGGTCTGCCCAAGAGAACCGTTCTTATCTTAATCTATGCATTGACGGCATTGACCGGCGGCATCGGCGTATTCGTTCTGACGGTGGAAGGCGGACTGGCTGTGGCCGTTCTGGGCGCCGGCGTTGTAGGGCTGCTTGCGGTTTTTGTCTATCTGGGTTCGGGGCGCATTCGCGAAGTGCTTGCGGGTATGAAGCGTGTTCAGGCGACAGCGCGTGAAAAGAATCGCGACAAGAAGGTTTTCAAGAAAGCGGCGTCCGGCATGGCCCGGGCCAGGTCGTTCGAGGAATGGTGGGAGGTGCTGTGCGAGGCAAGCAAGAATATGCACCTGCAGGAAGTGGAGCTGCTTAAGCGCCGCAACGGCAGTTCAACGAAGGCCGGCGATTGGCGCGCATCGGAAAAGGAGATTCCCCTGGGGGCAAGAGCGACGGTGACTTTGCCGTTTCGGGGCAGAGGGGCGACGGACTGGGAGATTCGGACATGTGCGGCGGTGAACGGAAGCGGCGAGGCGAGCGGACGCAAGGCTATGCTGCTGGCGAGACTGTTCGACAAGTTTCCTCCCCCGGAATCGATTGAAGAATTGCGGGAACGTTTGACAACGGGGCTGGCAGGAATGCCACAGGAACCAGGCGAACGTCCCAATCCGCTCGAGGTGATAGGGGTTCCGGTGGTGCCGTTCGAGACATACGATGAGGCTATCGAATTCATTACGCACACGGTGGAATCCGGCAAGAAGACATTCTGGGCGGCGGTTAATCCGCAGAAGTGCTATCGTGCATGGCGGGACAAGGAATTGTTCGACGTGCTCAAGAACGTGGATGTTACTATTTGCGACGGCGTGGGTGTTTCGATAGCTTCAAAGATTCTCAACGGCCGCACTATCAACCGAGTTACGGGCTGCGATCTGTTCTTCAAGCTGATCTCACTGTCCGCAAAGAAAGGGTGGGGGGTGTACCTGCTTGGAGCATCGGAGGAATCAAACTCGCGTGCCTGTGAGCGGCTGAAGAAGATGTGTCCGGACCTGCGGATTGTCGGGTCGCACAGCGGTTTCTTCGAGGATTCCGATAAGATTGTAGAGCAGATAAATTCTTCGAATGCAGATTTGCTGTTCGTTGCGATGGGTTCTCCGAAGCAGGAATACTGGCTGGCGCGGTATCGGGCCGCGATCGATGTGGCTTTCTGCATGGGCGTGGGCGGGAGTTTCGATGTGGCGGCGGGGGCTATCAAGCGCGCGCCCAAAATATTCCAGAAGACCGGCACCGAATGGCTTTTTCAGCTACTAACGGAACCTCGCAAGCGGTTCAAGAGGCAGACGGTTTATGTACCGTACATGCTGCGGGTCTTCGGCAAAGGAATGTTCGGGGAAGCAATGGAGGGCGAAGGAGCGAAGAATTCGGTTTCAGGTCCGTCAGGCGATATTACCACACAAATACCGGTTGATTGAACGGCTGGACGGCTTCATATTTTTTTGATATTATGAAGCCGTAACTGGTAAAACTCGCCGTTTTTTTCTATACTTTTCGGCAGAGCGTTTGGTGGGAGCCGGGCATATCGGGTGAACGAAAGGTAGATATGAGTCAAACGAATAACCATATGGGGCACAGCGGATGGGATGATGGGCATAATCGGGAACACGAGTCGGACCCTATTGCGCGTAATCCCAAAGACATTGACGGCGGTCACGTTTCGCAGGACGTCGGGGCCGGCAATTCGCAGATTGTTGCCCGGCACAGGCAGTATCAGGGTGATGTTCCCGTGCTTGCAGCCAACGGGCCGTCGTTCGGCCAGGGCGGGGCCGGAAAACGCGTTGGTTCGGGGCAGTCGATTGCTGAGTTGATCAAGTCGGTGCTCCGATTCAAATGGACGATTATCCTAGTCACCATTCTGATTGCGGGTCCGATTACAGCAGCCATCTGGACGCAGATCGTGCCGAAGTACCGTGCCCGTGCGGAAATCCGGGTCCGGCCGATCATTCCGACGCTGGTGTTCCGGACCGAAGACAACGGAATGATTCCGCTGTATCAGTCTTTTATGAACACTCAGGTCTCGATAATAAGAAACATTGCGGTGCTTCAGCGTGTGCTCGACCAGCAGGAGGTTCAGCAGACGGGCTGGTACAAAAAGCCGGCAGTTTCGCTGATTCAGAAACTGAAAGGCGGGCCGAGCGCGCCGCCTCTAGAAAGGCTCAGGGAAGATCTGTCAGTGCGTCCAAGGCCCAGGACGGAAATCATCGACGTTTCTTTCTCGGCGGCCAGCGCGAAGGATGCGGAAGTCATAGTCAATGCTGTTCTCGATCAATATAAGGCTCACCTGAGATACATGTCCGAAGAAGCCGACCAGAAGCTCTACGACCAGCTCGTCGCTGAATTCGCCACACTTAAGAACGAGATAGAGGGATTGGAGACTACGTGCGCAAACTATCGAAAGACTCTGGGAACGGGAACTCCCGAGGAACTCATCGCAGCCAAGCGGGTTCGGATTGACTCGGTGGAGGCGCATTTGAGCAGTCTCGAGGATCGAATCGCGGTTTTGGAGTGGGAGCGTGATCAGTTGCAGCGTTTCGCCGATAATGCGGATGCAAATTCGGCCGAGATTGAGCCTCAGGAAAAGCTCAAGCCCGAGTACCATGAAGATGCAGAATGGCGACGGCTCAACGTGGCGGTTCAGACCAAAGAGCACGAAATTGAGAACGGCGTTCTAAATCCCAACCACCCTGAAATGGTGCTGCTGCAGCGGGACCTGGAATTTGCGAAGAGATTGCGTCGCGAGCGGGAAGAGCAGTTGGAAAACCTGTGGAGCAAAAAAGGCAAGCATGGCCTGACGAATCCGGCGGATTTCAATGCGTCGGGTGGTGCAACTTATGAGGAGAGGCTCGAGTCACTGGAATACCAGATCGGCCAGGCTCAAAAGGAGAAACAACTGGTCGAGGAGGACTTGAAGAAGAAAAAGGCTGAGTTCGAGAGCCTTTTTGCTACTGCGCAATCTCTTCAGGAGCAGATGAGTTTACTCGATGAGAAGCGGGAATTATATGATGCGGTTCGTCGGCGCAAAGAGCAGAAGGATATCGAGCGGAAAGTTCCGGGTACCATCGAGGTGTTGACGGGGGCGTTCGCTTCGTCGCAGCCGGTCAGCGACCGACGTGTGATATTCACGGCTATGGCATTGTTCGCCGGGCTGGGACTCGGTGTGGGGGTTGCTTATTTGAGGGCCGTCAAAAATCAGACGATCCACGAGGTAGATGAGATGCCCGCGGCTATGCAGACGCCGTTCCTGGGCTGCATACCCGAGGTTTCATCTCAGAAATGGAATATGCAGGAGCTTAAACAAAGACAGGCGTATGCCAATGAATCACTTCGCGTTGTTCGCACGGCGCTGCTGTCGCGGCTTCGCGAGCGTCCGAATACGTCGGTGCTGGTTACAAGCGCCGCGCCCGGAACGGGCAAATCGACCTTTACGCTCAAGCTGGGGGCAAGCCTGGCGTTGGCGGGCAAGCGGGTTGTGGTGATAGACGCCGATTTCAGGAAGAATACTTTGAGCAGGCGACTCGGGCTGGTGGGGGAGCCGGGCTTTGTGGATGCGCTTACCAAACGCAAGATCGAGGGGCGGTATCTTGTGGCGACGGAGACGCCGGGGCTGCGGGTCATGCCTTCGGGGCGTCAGAACGGCGAACAGCAGTGGTTGGAGCAGACCGCGAACGGCGCGTTCAAGGCGTGTATGGATTATCTGCGGCGGGACAACGATATTATTCTGGTAGACAGCGCCCCGATTCTGCCGGTGGCGGACGCGACTATTTTGTCCGGCCAGGTGGACGGGACGATTATGGTGGAGCGCGAGCTTGTGTCGCAAAGGACCAATGTTATGAATGCACTGGCGAGATTGAGTGCGGCGGGGGGGAATCTGCTGGGGACGGTGTTCGTGTGCTCACCTTCGCGGGAGGGGTATGGTTATGATTACACGTATTCCGGCAGCGCGGAGCGCTAGTTCGCACTGCGATAAGGGGGACGATTTTTCCGAAAACATCTGACGATACATGAGTATTCGCGTTACAGCTCTATTTCTTCTGGTCGCAGGTCTTTCCATTTATGCGTGGAAAGACTGGTTTTTCAGCCTCTGCGGCCTTATTCTATTGATGGCCGTGATTGAGCACGAAAGTATGCCCAGGAACATTATGGGCATTCAGGGGCTGAATCTGTGGAACATACTGCTCGGGATGATATTGCTGGCTTGGTTGATGAATCGGCAGCGACAAGGGTTGGTCTGGGATATGCCTCGTCACATCAATGTTCTGATGTTCCTGTACTTGGCGGTCATCGTTGTGGGCCTGCTGCGGGCCGTATCCAACCGTGCAAATCTTCCGGAGCATTCCCTTCAGAGCTTGATCAGCGATCAAGGGGTCAACACAATCAAATGGGTCCTCCCAGGTGTTTTGCTATTCGACGGCTGCCGGACCCGTCGACGTCTGCAAATAGTTCTGTTTTGCTTACTTGCCATATATTTTCTCATCGCTATACAGGTTCTTAGGCGAATACCGCCTGGTACAGTTCTCAGCGGAAACGCAATCGAAGTAGCGAGAAGCAGGTGCTCTGATGTGGGATATAGCCCGGTTGATATGTCCGTATTTCTTGCGGGTGCATCTTGGGCAATCCTAGCTACTTTGTCGTTTGCAAAGAGGCGGGTGTACAAGATATTCATACTTGCTTCTGCCGGGGTAGTGATCCTGGGGCAGGCACTCACTGGTGGCAGGGCGGGATACTTGGCTTGGGCAGCTACGGGTTTGATCATGTGTTCATTGAAGTGGCGAAAGCTCCTGCTGCTTTCGCCAGTGGCCGTTATCCTACTGCCAATCGTATTTCCGGGTGCTATGGAGCGAATATCTCTTGGGTTTGAGCACACCGATGCAGCCGGACAATCTGTGGTCGATGAATATGAAGTTTCTTCAGGAAGATTACTAGTATGGCCGCATGTGATTGACAAGATCGCCGAATCACCCATTGTCGGATATGGACGGCTTGCAATGAGCCGTACTGGTCTGTACCAACAGATGACCTTGGAGGGTTACGATGGATTTGGACATCCGCACAACATGTACCTGGAAACCCTACTTGAGAACGGGATAGTTGGTACAATTCCGGTTTTTATGCTTTGGGGTTTGATCCTGATATCTTCTGGAAAATTGTTCAGGAGTCGTAACGCTCTATACTCGGCGGTTGGAGGGGTGGCTTTGGCTCTGACATTGGCCCAGGTTTTCGCCGGCATGGGCTCTCAGCACGTTTATCCTGAGGAGAGTACATTAGGCATGTGGGCTGCTATATTCCTGATGCTGCGGGTCCATGTCGAAGAAGAGTGGGCACAAATGAGAGATTCTACAATTGGTAGCTCGGGGCATAGTTATTTCTGCGAGTCACAGGGCAGCACGGTCTCTGCCTGTACGTGGAGTGATGCTGGATCATGACGAAACTTTCATACATACTTGCAGCCAGCCATTCCGGCTCGACCCTTCTGAGTATGTTGCTCGGCACTCACCCGCGGATAGCGACCATCGGCGAGATGAAACTCTCAGCTAGGTCCATGGGAAACCTAGACTGCTATCGCTGCTCTTGTGGCAATCTGATACGGGAGTGTGCATTCTGGCAAAAAATCAAAAACGGCATGACAGATAGAGGTTTTTCGTTAGATCTTGCCGCGGCCGGTACCGATTATCGGGAGGTCGAATCCGGTTATGCGCGGCGTTTATTGGCTGCAACGCATCGAGGGGGCTTTCTGGAACACGTGCGCGATGTAGCACTTAGCGTTTCGCCTGTCTGGCGAAGTCAATTGTCTTGTATTCACAGGCGAAACGCAGCCCTAGCTGCGACTGTCGCTCGGATCGCAGGTGCTAAAGTTGTTGTGGACTCGTCGAAGAACCCTGTGAGACTTAAATACTTGCTGAGGAACTCCGAGTTGGATGTGAAGGTCATCCGGCTGCTTCGTGATGGCCGGGCGGTGGCTTTGACAGCTATGGATACAGCCGCCTATGCTGATGCCAGTGATCCGGCTCTCCGCGGAGGCGGCGGGGGTAGTAGTAACAATGAGCGATTGTCTATGTTCGAAGCAGCTCATCGTTGGCGTCGCTCCATCGAGGAGGCCGAGCATGTGTTGGCTAGAATGGACCGATCGCGATTGATTGAGGTCCGATACGAGGATTACTGCTGCGACCCCGATGGGACCCTGGATCGGTTGCATCGGTTCCTCGGCGTTGAGCCCGTTAGACGGCCGCAGGAGTTTCGATCCATTGAGCAGCACGTCGTCGGTAACGGCATGCGTCTCGACACAACATCGGAGATTAGATTGGATGAGCGCTGGCGGGACGTTCTTAACGAAGACCATTTACGCATATTTGATGGAATCGCTGGCGCGATGAATCGGCGGTACGGATATGTGTGACGAGGTGGACAGCAGGATGCGTGCAAATCTCGATCCGGTTATGCCACCTATTTTGCAGAACCGGAGGGAGGCGGAAGATCTGACCGGCCGGAGTCGACTGGTCTCGAATGTCCTGTTCAGTTGGGCGGGCCATTTTGTTTTTGTCGTTGCGGGGTTTATCATGCCTCGAATGATCGACCGCCGCCTGGGACAGGAATTGTTGGGCGTTTGGGATTTCTCATGGTCGTTGGTGCACTACTTTGGCCTCGTCCAGGCAGGTATCGGCTCTTCGGTCAATCGTTATGTTGCGAGGTACCGAGCGGCTGACGATATTGCGGGAGTGAATCGCATCGTAAGCACAGCCTTCTGTCTCATGAGCATCTCCGGCTTGCTTGTGTTAGGACTCTCTGCTGTGGCCTCCCTGCTGCTTGCGCCTCTGTTCGGGTCCCGATTGGAGGGCCACGTGCATGAGGCCCAATGGGTCGTCTTCCTGCTCGGGGTCAGCCTGGCGGTTAATATGGCCTTCGGGGCGTTCCACGGCGTTCTGGCCGGCTGTCATCGTTGGGGTCTTCACAACGCAATCAAGAGCGCCTGCTATGCGATGACGGTTGCAGGGATGATCGGTGCTCTATTGTTGAACGCGGACCTTCGGATTTTGGCTCTGATCACACTGTTTGGTGCTTTTTTATCCGAGGCAGCGCATGTGGTATTCGCACACAGGGCATGTGATGGTCTTCGGTTACGGCCATCTTTGGTCGGGTGGGGCACAGTCAGGAAGTTGTTTGTCTTCGGTGGTAAGTCGCTCATTCCCAGTGTGTCCAATCTGCTCTTGAATCAGACGACCAGTATCCTGGTCGTGTTGTACCTGGGCCCGGCCGCGCTGGCATTGTTTGCCCGGCCACGGTCACTGATGCACCATGTGAATACGCTGGTCAACAAAATGGCATTTGTGCTGACCCCGATTACAGGTGCAATGCAAGGCTCTGGGAATATGAAGGGGATCCATGAATTGGTAACGACATCCGTGCGGTATTCTCTCTACCTGGTGCTGCCGATAGTCCTTGTGTTGGTTATCTTCGGTGGGGCGCTGATGCGGCTGTGGATGGGCCCTCGCTATGCCAATGGTTTGATTCCTGCGATTCTGGCAATCGGTTCGCTGGCGTCTCTAGCCCACGTGCCGTTGCTGAATATGCTGGCAGGGCTCAATGCACATGGTCGGGCCGGCTTGGCGCAGTTCATTGGCTCGGTGTGCTCAGTGGGGATGACGCTCCTGGTGCTCGGATATCTCCATCTAGGCCTCGCAGCGACCGCGTTGGCCATTACACTTCCCCTGGCGATTGTGAATATGGCCTATCTGCCGTTGCTGATATGCCGGCGCATAGGGCTGAATCTGGGCAGGTATTTTGCTCAGATCGCGGTCGCACCGATCCTCCACGTATCGCCTTTTGCGGTTTGTCTGGCTGTCGCCAGCCTTGTTTTTGGTAGAGAGTCTCTCGTGGGGCTGCTGTGGGGCTGTGTCGCCGGTGGGACCGTTCTGGCTGTTATTTATGGGCGATATGTGTTACCATCCGGCCTGAAGAGGCGAATCTGGCGATACGCATCTGCTGGGGTATTGAAAGGTGGGTAAGGAAATGGGTGTCGAGGGAACTCTATATAGATATACATTTACTGTGTTTACCCCTACCTACAATCGTGCGCATGTCCTTCCTCGAGTCTACGAGAGTCTTGCCCGGCAGATCTCTAAGGATTTCGAGTGGCTCATCGTGAATCATCGATCAGCAGGTCCCATGAAAGCCGTTCTTCTTGAGTGATTTGGCGGAAAGTTGCGGTACTCTATTTTAGACGGACTTGTTGCGAGTAGCCTCCTGTAAGCGGCTTCACAACTGCCTGAGGTGATGTGTGTTCTTTCCAGAGGAGCAAGAAGATGAAGAAGATGTTGCGGCAAATACGGCATTATATTGTAATCTTGAGCCAGCAAGACCACGTGGTTAGATTTCTCATGTCACGTTTGTTTTTTAAGAGCCGGCTTTGCCATCTGCTTGTCATACAGAGAGACACGTACAGCATTAGATTCTACCCAACCAGCATGTCGCTGGACTGCTGGTGCAATCCAACATATTTCAGCCAGGATGAAAGGGTGTTGAGCATTTGCCTCAAGAGAGGCGACGTGTTTGTTGATGTGGGAGCCAATATAGGCCTGCTATCACTAAAAGCTGCCTCACTTGTCGGGCCGACTGGCATAGTTTATTCGATTGAACCGCATCCGAGGACATATCGTTATCTCGTTGGAAATGTCCGGCTGAATCGATTCACGAATGTACGAGCTTTCAATATCGCGGCCGGCGACAGAGAGAGCCGTACCCATTTCACGAACAAAAGATCAGATGATAGCAACAGAGTGTCACCTGAAGGTGGCATAGAGGTTCCTATATCTACTGTGGACAAGATTCTCTCGAATGAGGCCAGGGAGATAGGCTGTCTGAAGGTGGATGTTGAGGGAATGGAGAAGTTTGTCATGTTGGGTGCACGCAAGGTACTTCAGAGGACGCGATGCGTGTACTTCGAGACTAAGGAAAAGAACTTTCGACATTATGGATACTCCACCCCGGAACTGCTCGAGCTTATGCAGGAGTTAGGTTTTCAGGTTCTGAGATTGGTTGGAGAGCAACTGCAGGACGTGCCGGCAGACCACGTTTCGGAACACCTTGCGAATTTCCTCGCAGTGCGGGATTTGGATGACTTTCTGGAACAAACCGGGCTGGCTGTTGGCTATTGAAGTCGGCGGTATTCCGGCGATGTATGTCCGAGGATGACGCCAAATTTGTACGAAAGGCGGACGTTACAAAGTGGAGTTAAGATGAAGCACGTGGGAAATGCAGAGCATCAATTCACGTTTACGGTGTTTACCGGGACCTACAATCGGGCGAATTTGCTTCGGCGTGTTTATGAGAGTCTTACTCGCCAGACCTACAAAGACTTCGAGTGGTTGATTGTGGATGACGGATCAACGGATGGAACGGCAGACATTGTGGAGTCGTTCACCAGCGCGGCTCAGTTTCCGATTCGGTATATTTGGAAGCCGAATGGAGGTGTTCATACAGCGGTGAATGAAGGCGTCAGGCAGGCTCGTGGAAAGTTTTTTGCGATCTTAGATTCCGATGACTGGTATGTGGATGACGCATTGGAGAAAATGCTCGAGTTCTGGGATGCGCTGGAGGATTCTGCCAAAGAGACTTGCAGCGGCGTATGCGGCCTCTGTGCCTATGACAATGGACAGATTATCGGCTCGAAGTTCCCCAGCGATGTATGGGATTCAGATGACTTTGTAGCCAAGAATATCCACCGGAAGAAGGGGGACAAGATTGGCTTCAAACGCACCGATGTGATGAGAAAGTTTCCATTTCCGGAGGATCTCGGACGCTTCGTTCCGGAGTCAATAGTGTGGAATCGAATTGGCAACGCGTACTCCACGCGGTTTGTCAACACGGTTTTTGCCATGAAACAATATCAGGCAGGCGGCTTGACCGATAGGAGTAGAATCAACTCGATAAGAAACCCAAGGGCGAAAGTGCTGATACGCTCCGAGTTGCTCAATTGCGGCCGACGATTGCCACATTCGGTGCGCGCCAAGGCAACAATTAATCTCATGCGTTTCTCGTTGCACGCGAGGAATCCGATCAGAGAGCTTTGCCACAGCATCCCGAGCAAAATGGCGATCCTTCCATGTTTTCCTGTTGCACTCATTCTTTTTGTGCTTGACCAATACTTGCTAAGACGCTGGGGCAAGAGGCAGGCTGGGATGTAACATGGTTCCGTCAATATTTGTCATTCGTGGCATATATGGAATTCAGAACCTACGTTCATACGCTTAGAGCCGATCTGTACCGAAATCAACGCTCAACAGGACTGGCTGGATTTTTCAGAATCTATCGGCGGAAACCAGGTTTTCGTTATGTTTTCTGGATGCGAACGGTTCGATACCTGCAGAGCACCTCTGTATTGAGAGTGTTGTTTCGCATTGCTCTATTCAAGCTGCGGCGCATCGGAGTCAAATATGGCATAAACATTCCCTACGTGACTCGCATTGGGCCAGGTTTTTGCCTTGGCAATTATGGTGGCATTGTCGTCAATGGAAGCGCCGTCATTGGGCGAAACTGTAATTTGTCCCACGGTGTTCTGATAGCCCAGAAGAACAGGGGCAAATACAAGGGCATTCCGACAATTGGGGACATGGTGTACATGGGTCCTTACTCCTCTATCCTGGGAGAAGTACACATAGGATCCAACGTCGCCATCGGTGCCCATGCCGTTGTAGTTCGGAATGTAAATGACAATGAGGTCGTGGCTGGTAACCCGGCGAGAACAGTGTCGCAAGAAGGTGCGAAAGACTATGTCAACTACACACTTGATGAGAACGGAAAAGAATCTGCGGTATCTGACTACGAACGCTGGCGACGGCAGTTATCCTCTTGGCGGGAGAGGACTTGATAATAGATGAACTGATCGCCGGCTGATTTTCCGTTCTGCAGATGATCTATGGCATCATGGTCTGGAGTTTGGTGGCACGGTACATGTGGGCAATCCGAAAGAAAACCAGTGTTTGGGTAGCGGGACGGCGCCGTTGCCTGTTCGGCATAGCTGCGAGCATACTGTTCGTGGTCTCCTGCATGGCTTCGGATGTCTGGCCAGGGTTTCGAGGTCTGGAGAGACAAGGGGCGAATGCCAAATCGATGAGCCCCATCGAGTGGTCGGGGTCGAAGAATGTGGCCTGGAGGACCGAGGTGCCGGGGCGGGGGCATTCTTCGCCGATTGTGTACGGTGATAATATCTATTTGACGACCACTTACGAACGCGAATCGACAAGTTCGCAAGTGTGGGCATACGGGCTTTTTGCAGCAGCACTGGTTGTTGCTGTCGCCGGGGTATACTCCGTTAGGCGAGTAGGGAAGATGCGGGGCGGTGAATGGAATCGTGTACTTCGATTCCTAAAGACAGCCTTGTTTGCCGCGATTCTGACGGGGCTTCTGATAACGGCTCTGTTCGGGGAGGATCTGCTGGATATTGACGAGAGCGTACACCTGCGGATGGTGGTTGCGACGCTGTTCGCCCTGGGCTGTGTCGTGACGATATCGCTGCTGCCGCTGAGAGGCAGGTGGTCAGTGCTCCCCGGTGCTCTGGCGGTCTTGGCTGCCGCGGCTTCGCTGGGTGCATTACTTTACAAGGGATTGCTCGCCGAGCCGTTTTCATCGAAGGGCCTGGTTCATATGGCGGTAGTGGGTATGACGGGTGTCGTCGGGCTGGGCCTTGTGGCATTGGGCCTGCGTAGGGGGCGGCATATGCCAGTTGAAAGCGAAACGCCTTACAGTTGCACCGGCAGGGCGGGTGCTGTTTTGGCAGGGTGCATTGGGCTCATATTTGGCCTTTTGCCTTATGCTCTCGTTCTGTACCGGGCGGCCGGATACAAAATGCCCGACAGGTTTATCTGGGATGAGCGGGTTTCTCCGAATGCGGGCTGGTACATGATTGCGGTCTTAGCGGGTGCGGTTGCGGCGGCTGTCGCGGGTTCATGGTGGAAGTCGGCAGCAGCAACGGCGGCCAAAGGCCGGCTGTTCCAGGGTTTGTTCATTGTCGCAGTATCTGGGCTCGGAGCGGCTTTCTTCGTCCGGCTGGTATCCTTTGAAAAAACAGCGGGATTTGTTCGGGCGGTAATGTGCCTGGACCGCACAAACGGTGATATTGTATGGACGTGTGAAGGGCCTGTCGGTCGGCAGGGGTGGCGGGGCCGAACCGTCACGTATGCGACACCTACGCCCGCCACCGACGGGCAGCGAATATACGCATATTTCGGTGAAGACGGGCTGCTGTGTACGGATATGGAGGGGGATGTTGTCTGGCACAGGCCGGAGCCGCTGTTTCACGGCCATTTCGCGGCCGGGATTTCTCCGGTTGTAGAGGACGGCGTCATTATCATTGTGGCCGACCTTAAAGAATCCGCCGGGCACGAGTCTTCGATTATGGCGTTTGACTGCGAGGACGGCAGACCGCTGTGGCGCAAGAAAAGGCGGTCGCACCCAATTGATGCCGGCAATGCTACGCCGATAGTGAAGACTTTCAAGGACAGGAAAACGGTATTCGTACACGGATGGCATGATGTTGCGGCCTACGAACTGCGGACCGGCGATATCCTCTGGTCTTTTCCGCTGGCCCACGAGGGAAAGCATCTTGTCGCCAGTCTGACATCGGACGACGATGGCAGGTTGTTTGCGGCGGGTGCGAAGAAGCTTACAGCTCTAACGCCGGGAAAAGTGCAGAGCGGCGGCGATGCGGTCGTGTGGTCGGCGGCGGTGCCCGGAGAGAAGAGTTCCAGCCCGGTTCTTGTGGGCGGACTGCTCTTTTTGATTACCGAGCCGGGTATGGCGTACTGTGTCGATGCCGACGGCGGCGAAATCTACTGGAAAGAGCGATTCCGCGGACGCTTCTTTTCGTCCGTTGTTGCGGCCGGAAAGCGCGCCATGTTTACAGATGAATCGGGGACTACGAGGGTGGTGGCCGCGGAAAGAGAATTTGAGTTGCTGGCGGAAAATAAACTGGGCGAGCCCGTTTATGCATCCATAGTGCCGGTCGATGGCAGTCTGTTAATCCGCGGTGATAGAAGCATCTACTGTATAAGCAATTGAGGGCAATCTTGAAGCACAAGACGGCAAAACCGCGTATTTGCTTCATAGCTCACAACGCCTACGGCGCGCTGGCGGGCATCGATACCGGACACGCAGGCGGCATTGAAAGGCAAATGTCTTTGATGGCCCGGTGGCTTGCTGAAGCCGGATACGATGTCAGCATGATAAGTTGGGACGAGGGCCAGGAGGATGGTTCTACAGTGTCCGGAGTGAGGGTTTACAAAACCTGTCGAAGGGATGCAGGTCTCAAGCTTTTGCGATTTATCCATCCGCGATGGACATCGCTGAACAAGGCCATGGCCAGGGCAAACGCCGATATTTACTATTACAACCGCGGAGATATTGGGCTGGGACAAGTCGTAATGTGGGCGCACAGGCACGGCCGACGCTGCGTCTATTCAGTGGCAAGTGAGCCGGATTGTGATCCCAATTTGCCGGTGCTCGGGCCATTGCGCGAACGCGTGCTGTATAAGTACGGCTTGCAGCATGCCGATGTGGTTCTCGTCCAGACTGAGCGACAGGCGGATATGTTACGTCAGGGATTTGGCATAGAAGCTACTAAGATGCCGATGCCTTCAGAGGACCTGAGCGAGACTGATAGACGCGATAAGAAGCGATGCAACGATCCCTGGCATGTACTGTGGGTTGGGCGAATCAGCACGGAAAAGCGTTTAGAATGGCTGTTGGACGTAGCTGAAAGCTGCTCTGAAATTCATTTTCATGTTCTCGGTGCGGCCAATGCTTCTTCGGACTATTCTAACGAACTGGTCCGCAGAGCAGATGCCATG
This sequence comes from uncultured Pirellulales bacterium, assembly GCA_964406945.1. Lineage (GTDB taxonomy): Bacteria > Planctomycetota > Phycisphaerae > Sedimentisphaerales > Anaerobacaceae > UBA2266. Next base: position 7,505 of record CAYOTO010000009.1, on the reverse strand, counting down.
TCGAATGTGAGCATGCACGGACGGGTTGTGCACAAGGACATGGCCGACGTTTATCAGAGATCTGCTGTTTTGTGCTGCACTTCCTCCTACGAGGGATTCCCAAATACTTTTTTGGAAGCCTGGAGCTGTGGCGTTCCGGTTGTGTCCACATTCGACCCCGACAATGTGATTGCAAATAATGGCCTCGGGCGAACAGCTTCGACAAAAGAGGAGTTGGCGGCTTCGCTTCGTGAGTTGCTGAATGAACCTGAAAAATATCAAGCCGCTTCGGAGGCGGCAAGGTCGTACTACTCGGAGAATCACTCGCTGGATGCATCGATGCAGAGATTTGCGCGAGTATTTGACGAAATCTGCCTCGAGCGGCGCTGCCGGTAATGACGCGTATGAAAATTGTTGTGTTTAGTCGATATCCGCGGGAGTGCGGGCGTCCGAAGGGGGGGATTGAGTCCGTAACGGTCACATTAGTTAAGGCGCTTGCGAAACTTGCGGATATGGATGTACATTTAGTCACTCTCGAGGGCGATAGAGAAAAGTCGATCGTCGAGACCGATGGCAGCGTTACCGTTCACAGGCTGCCCGGTCTGGGTTGGCATCAGATGCTGGACATAATGGCCGGCCCGGGCAAGAAACGATTGCTCGAGTATGTAACCAAACTCGATCCGGACGTTCTGCACTCACATGAGACACATGGTCTTATGCTGGGTAACCTGCCTTTTCCGCATGTCTTCACGGTGCATGGATTCGACAGCGCCAATCTGATTTCTAATTCCGACAGGTTCGCCCGGTTGAGATCAGTACTCTGGAGCAGGGTCGAACGGCGGGGCTTGGCCAAACAGAAACATATAATCTCGATCACGCCCTATGTGCGGGATAAGATCAGGGCGTCTACGAAAGCGAATATCTACGATATAGATAATCCGGTGGATGAACGTTTCTTTAAGATCGAAGGGGCTGACGGGTCTCCGCGGGTTCTTTGTGTGGGCTGGCTGAATGAGAGGAAGAATACGCTGGGGGCGGTCGAGGCCTTTGGGCGGATTGCACGCGAACATCCAGAGGCCAGGCTCGTGCTGGCCGGGGAAGCACAGGAACAGGAGTACGCAGAACGGGTAAAGAGAGCTATCAGAGACAACGAACTCGAGAATCGGGTTGAGATGCCGGGGCATATTAACTATGAACGGCTGATCGAGGAACTGTCACAGGCAAGCGTTTTCCTGCTGCCGTCGCGTCAGGAGAATGCGCCCATGGCGATTGCGGAGGCGATGGCGGCGGGTGTTCCGGTGATTGCATCGAACAGGTGTGGAATGCCATTTATGGTTAAGGATGGTGAGTCGGGATTCCTGATTGAACCGGATGATACCGAAGATATTGCCCGCCGTCTCGACCAGTTGCTGGGAGGCGATAGTCTACGGCCTTCTATGGGGGCGAAAGGGCGAGAAATTGCGCTGCAGAAGTTCCACCCGGCTGAGGTCGCGAAGCGAACACGCGAAGTCTATATCTGTGCTATCGAAGACTTTCACCGCGACCAGGATTCATAATGTGCAAGAAAGATGCTCACGTTTTTTTTCGCCAATCCGGCCGCAGTCTGTCTGGCGTGTCGGTTGGCGCAATTCCGGCTGTGATTGCGGTATTTGGGATTAAGAATGAGCCGTCAGATGCTGGAAACGTCGTGTTCTCAACGGGAAATGGCATGTTTGCAGTCGCAAATGAGACATTTCCAATTTCAAATGAGACATTTCCAGTTGGAAATGTGGCATTCCCGGCTTCAAATGCGGCATTCTAAGCTTCGAATGGGCCATTCGCAGTGAGGAATGAGGCGTTTTCAACTTCAAACGAGGCGTTTGTCGTTTCGAATGAGGCATTCGAAGCTTGGTTTGGAACATTCCCAGGCTCGAGAGGGTCTTTTTACGCCTCGCAGGGCGGTCTGAAATTTAAATGGCTTGGGGCGAGGCTTTAAGGTGAGTGTCTGCAGGGCCTGAATCGGCGAATCATCACGGATCAGAAAGGCTGTCCGACGGTCAAGTTTTTGCGGATTGTGGCGGAAATCAAGCTACTGTGTTGAAGAGAGCAAACAATTGCATAAAGGCAATGGGCGTTTACCTACTGCTGGTCTGCGTGTATAGCCTTACCTGGTTTGTGTCAAGCGTCTTTCGCTGCATTCCGCGCCGGCGGTGGAAGCCGAACGGCCGCATTCTGGTGACGGGGACTTTTCACAATCCAGGCTGGTACCAGTCTCATCTGAAACCTCTGACTTTGTGCGGGGTACGAGAGGTCATATTGGTGACAGACGGATCTCAGGACGCAATGGAAGGCATTCGGTTTGTTTGTCCGCCAAGATGGCTGGCAAGATTAATCAGCAGAGCCGGAGCAAAAGCCGTATGGATGATTGGAGCCGGGCTGAGATACAGGCCGGATTTGTATATGGGTTATCATATCATGCCAAATGCTTGCTTGGCGTTGGTGGCAGGGAGTCTATTCGGCAGGCCGACTTCTTATCAAGCAACGGGCGGCCCAACGGAGATCATTGGCGGCGGTTATTTGGGAGATGAAGCCATAGGAGCCCATATTCAAAAGCCTTCGAAGCTTCTTGAAATGATCGCATTGGCAACGGTTGCGAAGTTTAACAGTGTAGTTGTCCGTGGTAGAAAAGCTGAAAGCTTTTTTCGCCGCTACAAAGTTAAGGGTAGTACTACTATTATTACAGGAAGTGTTGAAATAGTGGAGAAATTGGAAACCGGTCGATATGTCGATTTGGTCTACGTCGGAAGGCTGGCCCGTGTGAAACAGGTGGACCAGTTCATTAGAGTAGTCCATGGCATTGTGAAGACCCATAAAACGCTTCGAGTTCAAATTATCGGTGACGGACCTCTCATGTCTAACGTGAAGGCGATGGCTAACATGCTTGATGTGTCAGACAAGATCGAATTCTTGGGCAGAACAACAGATGTTCAACAAAAACTTGCAAGTTCTAAGATATTCATCTTGACCTCAAGATCAGAAGGACTTTCCATTGCTTTGGCGGAGGCTATGGCCGCCGGATGTGTGCCGGTTGTTGCCGACGTAGGTGAACTGCGAGACTTGGTCGCCAGTGGCAAAAACGGATACTTGGTAACCCCCAATGCGATTGATGAGTATGTTCAAAAAGTTCGTTTGCTGCTTACGAACCAGTCATTATGGCGAGAACTTTCAGCAAGGGCAATTGAAAGTGCGACAAGCTACTGCGGTGTTGGTGTGACTGCGGAAAAGTGGAGGCGGCATTTCAGGGAAGTCCTGAGTCGTTTTTCAGGTTTTCATCAGTAGAGCGCTATAGACTTGAAAAATGCGTTGAATACAAGTATTGCGGCTGTTGTGGACCGGGAAAAGTGAAGCGAGCGTTATCGAAAAAGAATATTTGGGATAGTATTCCAAGTTCGGTTAAAGAGAGACTGGGGCCAGTAGTACGTATATTCCCTGTCGAAAGGTTCTTGGGTAAGGAATTCCGTCAGAATTGGGCGTTTGTGTCTGGAGCTCAGTGGTGGTCAGCCGATCAGGCAAGGGCATACCAACTGGAGCGAGTACGGCATATCGTTACTCTTGCATATGAAAGATCTCACTTTTACAAACGCATTTACGATTCAATAAGCTTCTGTCCCGGTGATTTGAAGTGTTTGTCAGATGTCGAAAAGCTACCAACTATAGACAAGTCCACTGTTGTTGATAATCTCAGTGAGATGAGCACGAGAAGTACCGATGGGCGAGACGTTGACTACGTTGCAACAGGGGGCACCAGTGGGCGTCCTTTGCGTTTCTATATTGATGTAAGCCGCTCTGCCACTGAGTACGCGTACTTGACCTGCAGTTGGCTGCGGGCAGGATATAGGCTTGGTATGCCCATGGCTGTTCTGAGAGGACGAGTCGTGAAAAGGGACATTAAGGGGCTGTGTCATGAGTACGACCCAATATTGAGACATCACTACTATAGCAATTTCCATATGACAGAAGCAAATATGGAAAAGTACTTGAATCATATTGCACATTTAGGGCCCTGCACGCTCCACGCCTATCCATCTTCTGCTTTTGTTCTGGCTAAATATTTGCAGGCAACGAATCGCATATCACTGCAAAACGTTAGCTCGGTTCTACTCGAGTCGGAGAATGTATACGAAGACCAAATAGATGTCATCGAGAGCGCATTTGGCTCGCGGAGTTTTTCCTCTTACGGTCATTCGGAGAAATGTGTTCTGGCGGCTCAATGTGAATACAGCCGCGATTACCATGTCTGGCCCACCTACGGATACTTCGAGTTGCTCGATGAATACGGTCAACCGGTTACTGAGCCGGGCAAGCGGGGAGAGATTGTAGGAACTGGCTTTATGAACACTGTGATGCCGTTCATACGATACAGGACGGGGGACTGGGCTACATACGCTGGCGACCGATGTGAAGCTTGTGGGCGCGAGCATATCCTGATCAAGGACATTGAAGGAAGGTGGCCGCAGGGCGGCCTAACAGCGCGAGATGGATCAACGATTAGTATGACTGCACTGAACGTACACGACGACACCTTTGAAAATGTTCGAGACTACCAGTTTCATCAGTCTGTCCCCGGAGAAGCGACATTAGCCATAATTCCATCTAAGGCGCTTTCTGGATCTGAATTGCAACACATAGCGACAAGTATAAATAGGAGGCTGCAGGGGCAGGTTAGTGTGGACATCGAGATTCGCAATGAACTTGTAAAGACGGCAAGAGGGAAGCAGTTGAGAGTTGTGAAAAAATGACCTGGCCAGGCAAATTCTGAGACGGTTTGCAGGATTGCTATGATCGATCTGATTTTAAGTCTGGACTACGAGATCTTCGGCAATGGGGCGGGCGATGTGCGGCGGGATATGATCGAGCCTACCGGGCGGCTCATGGATGTGTGTGAGCGGTACGGGGCGAGGGTCTCGATTATGTTCGAAGTTGCCGAGTTCCGGGCTATGAAGGAGGCCGAGGAAGCGGGCAAATTAAGCATTGGGTATTCGCCGTGGCGCGAAATTCAACAGCAGGTGCTTGCCGCGGCCGAAAGAGGGCACGATGTGCAGTTACACGTACATCCAGCCTGGATCGGGGCGTCTTTTGAAGACAATCATTGGCGGCTGCAGCCGCAGTTCAGGGGTATGGATGATTTGCCCGGCGGAGTTGGCGGCGAGGATGATCTGTTTTCGGCGACGGGGGTATTATCACAGGGAAAACGGGAGATCGAATCGATTGTCCGGCAGGTGCGTGCGGATTACGAGTGTGCTGTCTATCGGGCGGGGGCGTTCTGGGCCCAGCCGTCGGACAAACTTATTGCGGGGATGAAGAAGGCGGGGCTGGTCGCGGATTCGTCCGTTGTTCAGGGCATGTATGAGGCCGAAGCGGAGTCGATGGATTATCGGCACGCAGCGGACAACAAGGGCTACTGGTGGACCAGCGGCGATGACATTGCCGTTGCAGGTGCGCCCGGTGAGCATATTATCGAGTTGCCGGTGTATTCAGAGATGAAGTCTTATCTGAGCAACTTCAGGTGGACCAAGCTCAAGACGACGCTCAAGCGTCGACGTCGAGAGAGAGACAACATGCACGGGCATAGAATGTCGGGCGTTAAGACAAGCACCGATTCGCCCCTGAAGATAGCGAAGAAGCTGTGTACGAGGCAGCCTCTGAAGTTTGATTTCTGCAAAATGAGTTCCCGGACGATGACGACGTGGCTCAAGAGGCTGATTCGGGATAATCAGAAGGCGGGCGGCGATGGTATCATGCCCATAGTTATGCTCGGCCACAGCAAGGATTTCTGGAACGATAAGAACCTGGCCGGCTTTCTGAAATTCGTCCGGGACGAATGTGGTGATACTGTTCGTATGAGTACCTTCGGCGCAGTTGTCAAAGCGATTCGGGAAAAAGACCGCGGTGCGGAGGGGCAGTCAGCGGTAAATGGCGAAAAACGAGATTGACATCAGGGAAGTTGTTCAGGACTTGCGGTGTTACGTTGAGGCCGCCGATTACGCCGGGTACGATCCGTATGATGCCTTGAACAGCCCCATGATTCGCCTGCTGAGCGGCGGGTCCAAATTGCTGCGGATCGGCTTCACGCAGGTTGTGCGGCGGTCTTCGGTGAATCTGCGGCCCCTGCTGGGAGTCAAAAAGGGGCAGAATCCGAAGGGAATCGGGCTTTTCCTGTGGGGATATGCGAAACTGTACAAAGCAGGGCGGTCCGAAGAGTATCTCGAACGTATACACTATCTGCTTGACCGGCTGGACAGTTTAAAATCGCCGGAGTGCTCCGGAAACGCGTGGGGATATAATTTCGACTGGCAGTCGCGGGCTTTTTTCCGGCCGAAAGGCGTGCCCACGATTGTGAATACTGCGTTCATAGGCCATGCGCTTCTGGACTGCTACAGGTATACCGGGCTGCAGCGGGCTTTGGACATGGCTGTTCCGATTGCGGACTTCATACTGAACGACCTTCACAGGACCCGGGAGGGTGAGGCGTTCTGCTTCAGTTATACGCCGGTGGATACCGACGTGGTGCATAACGCTAATCTACTCGGGGCATCGATTCTCGCCAGACTGAGCAAATACGTCGGCGAAGATGAGGGCAGGGAAGCGGCGCTTCGGAGCCTGGAGTATTCGATGAAATACCAGCAGGAGGATGGGGCCTGGTATTACGGAAACGACTGGAAGTACAAATGGATCGACTCGTTTCATACGGGGTTCAACCTGGAGGCGATTCGGTACTTTCTGGATGAAGGCATGGGGCAAGAGCATCGCGAGGATTATGAAAAGGGCGTTAAATTCTATGCGAAGCGGTTCTTCCTGCCCGACGGTACGCCTAAATACTACCATGACCGCCTATATCCGATCGATATTCACTGTCCGGCCGAGGCGGTCTGCTTTTTTGCGCCGATGGGAGCTGCGTATTGCGAACTGACCGAGAAGGTCCTGGGGTGGATGGTTAAACATCTGCACAGTTCGAAGGGCTTCTTCTATTCGAGAAAGACGCGATATTTTACCAACAAGGTTCCGTACATGCGGTGGTCTCAGGCGTGGGCATTCCATGCACTGACGCAGTATATGCTGTATTGCAGTGACTCAGACGGCCCGGACAAAGGAAAGTCGATGAGATAAAACTCGATGAAAAGTGGAAGAAGGCTCTGACTGAGAAAGAATTGGGCGTTTTCGAGCGTTTCGGGGGCGAATTGAATCGCTCTTACGGGTATTGCGGAGCTTGCACAGCCGGTGGTTAAGGGTTTGCAAGACCGCGGCCGCGACTTGGCACAGAGAGAAACAATTGGTATATTTTGGGTAGGACCTGAGCGGTCATTCTGTCCTGTTTGGCAGCAAATTACAGGACGCCAGAGAAGTATTCGCCGTCAAGTACAGAATATTGAGTCAAATGGGACGGCCCAGGCGACGATTTGCGGTTTGCAATGCGCTTTTTGAGGTTGTATTTCACTACTGTCCCGTTAAGGATTAGGTAGATTGCTGTAAGTAGTGTAATATCATAG
>CAYOTO010000008.1:39766-90869 GCA_964406945.1 uncultured Pirellulales bacterium | reverse complement strand
AGAAAATACATAATTGACCCAGCCTCAGATAAGCAGGCTATGCTGGACCAGTTGCAGGTTCTTGGTGTTTCAGAGGTAACCTTATTTCCTGAACTCGATGGTTTGGCAAAGGGGCTTACTGAACTGTTTCGGCCGGACTTGGCCAGCTGGATTAGTCGACCGGAATCCGCTTGTGATCAAGGGCCAAAAGCAGAGAATAGCGGTTCTACGAATGACTAACCGAGTGTGATCGGAGCACTTTAGGGTAATGCTATGGGGCACAGGCTTCTAGGCGAGCTGCCAGCAACTCGAAACTGGCAAAATGTAGTCAGGCTACTGAAGGTCACGGACGATCCGGTTAAGATAGCCGAGACAACGAGCAAGGCCGCAAATCGGGGCCTCGAAATGGCCAAGAAGGACTGGGGCCTTGCTCGGGTGGTCTGGATGCTTATGGGTGCGGTGCACGCATCAAAGAAGAAGGACTTCGTCTCGCAGTGGAAGCGGCTGGGGATTTCCTTGCCAAAGAAGGCATGCCTGCTCGATTTTGTCGCGGCCTTTGATGACGCGGTCGATAAAGGTCTCAGGTCCAGACACCATCGGAGTGATCTGGCCGAAATGGCGCGGTATGCCGCCGTAGATGCGCTGATGGAGATGTGTTCTAGGGAAACAGAGAATCTGTTTGGAACGTCCCTTTCGGATACACGCAATAGCCTCAAGAAATACACCACTGCAAAGAACTTCGGCCAGGTTGGGCAAGATTTTTTTGGCAAGTTCATGTATCGGTTCTTGGATTATCATCTTAGCCGGGAACTGCCGAATCATATCGGGCCGGGAAGACAGTTTCAGAGTTTAGGAGACTGTACGCAGTTCAGAGAGGCCCTGAGTTTGCATTGCCATCAGACCGCACGGATTGTAAAGGAGTTCGCCGGCTGCTGGCCATCAGCGGCTGAATACCGGCAAAACCTGAATGAAGGTGGGGTTAGAACGAAATTCATGCCAACCGCCCTCAACAAGCTCAGGAGCGAACTGAAGCGGAGGGGGGCCGATCATGGCTGAGATTTGTAGTCATCTCATTGTGTGCGGCGGAGTTAAAGCTAAAAGATTAGCGAGATACAAAAGGCACGAATTGCGCGTCGGCAAGGATAAAGGGCGCGGGGAAATCAGCTTGAAAGTGGATTCGCTGACGAGCAAGCTTGTAGACACGATACCCTCGAAGCTCTACGACCTTTTGAAGATCGCCACGTATGTGTACGTGGGCGATCAGATAGTTCCACGAGGCGGTAACAAGAGCTTTGACTATGGTGGGAGGTGGCATCGGCGGCTTAGGTACGTGATTCCTGTAAAAAACCATGATTTCTGGTCTGATGTCGGTGTTCGAGACCTGCTTGTCGAAACCCTGTCGTTTGCTTCAGGTGACACATTTGAATTTGAATTCAGGCCGCAAAAATCTCACTGTGAACCGGAATGGCTGGACTTCAAGGGTGCCTCCGAACCTGAAGAGGACTATAACGAGGTATTGCTCTTCTCAGGGGGTCTGGATTCATTTACCGGAGCAGTCGAAGAAGTTGTACGAAAAAGAACAAATCCGGTTCTTGTGGGCCACACTTCATGCAATCAAGTCACCGGGCTTCAGAAGAAGTTGTTCAAATACATTGTGGACCTCAAACCAGGTGGAATGAAGCCGTTGCACGTACCGGTGGAGGTAAATAAGAAGAAGGACCTGACCAGAGACAAGTGCCAGAGAGTCAGGTCTTTTCTCTATGGGACGCTAGGGGCGATCGTAGCTCGTCATTTTGGCAAAAACCATGTGCGCTTTTATGAGAATGGAATTGTCAGTTGTAATCTGCCATTCGATAAGCAAGGATATCAGGCCCGTAACACTCGCTCGACGCATCCAAAGCTGCTCCATTTTATGTCCGAACTACTGAGTGTGATTATAGGATCAGATTTTAGTTTTAATAATCCGTACTTCAAAATGACGAAGACCGAGGTGTGCCTGAGACTGCGCGAGTTGAAGCACGAGGTCATGATTGAGAAGACCAGGAGTTGCGCGAAAGCTACCTATGTCAGACCCACAACACATTGCGCCGTTTGTTCACAATGTGTGGACCGTCGTTTTGCAACATTGGCGAGCCATTGTGCGGCATACGATCCGATGCGACTTTATAGACAGTGCATTTTCACTGAAGCTTTGGAAACTGCTCACGATCGCGCAATGATTACCGGCTTCGCAGGGTTTGCCTCTACCATCGAAGATATGAGCATTCAGGGCTTCGTAAAGGCTTTCTCCTCCGATCTTATGGAAATTGCGAAGTATTTGCCGGTAAAATCGTCAGAGAACCAGATTAAAATGCTTTACGGATTGCACTGTCGGCAAGCAAAACAGGTTAATTGTGTTATTGACGACAAGATCAAGAATGAGGCCGAACGGATCACGCGCGGCACTCTCCCCGACTCCAGCTTGTTGGCCATCATTGGGAGAAAAGAGCATCTTGCTGACGCCAAGGCCCGCAAGGTAGACCTATCTTCTGGTCAAAAACGCAGCGGCCGAAAAGAAGATGATCCTAAGAGGCCGGGCCGCAAGAGGAAATATTCTGACGACCAGTTGCAAAGACTTGAGAAGACAGTCGAGGATTTGTTGGCTGAACATATGGATTCAAAGGGGGCGTGGAATAGTGCTGCTGAAACACACGGGTTCCCCAGCGGTGATGCTGCGCGAACAGCCTTAAGACGGCACAAGAAGAACAAATCTGAACGAAATTAATTCGTTCAGATTTCGTTCAGACAGTCCTGCCAAAAAAAACTTTCCGGTTTATATACGTGCCAAGCGGTCTGCGCAGAAAAAATGCGCGCTAAAAAGGCTGAACGAAATAGTGCAATTTCGTTCAGCCTTATGCTTTGGGCCAGTGCAGCAACAAATGTTACGTGTTCTTTTTTAGGAGAAAAACTGATGACGGAACAAACAAAAGACAGGTTGCTTACGGCCCAAGACTTGGCAGAGAAGTTGGCTCTCAGCAAACGGGGTGTTCATCGGCTTAACAGCAGCGGCAAAATTCCACGGCCCTTGCGGATCGGCGGGTCGGTCCGCTGGTCAGAGATGACCATCGCCCGTTGGCTGGAGGCTGGAGCACCGGACAGGAAGACATTCGAGGCAGGGGAGGAGGTGGCCAGATGAGAAGTACAAGGAGATGGGCCACTGTGCCAGCAGTGGCCCGAAACGAACGTGGATCACGAACACAGTACACTGTATCACGCCTTGTGTCAAGGGCGAGATTGAAAGAAGGGTTGGGGGAGATGCTCCTGGCTCTTCAGGTTCCGCTCGACGAACGCACACGCGACAATTTCTGGCGTGCATTCGAATCAGGGCTGAAGAAATACCTGGAGCTTCCTGCGCCGCAAACTGCGATGGGGAAGGGAGGTGCACCATGACCTCGACATCGACTAAGCGGCAGAAACAAATTACCCGTCGCAGGCAGCAGATCCCTCGCGCGTATCGCAAGACTTACGATACGGCCGTAAAAGGCCGTTCTTTACGGGCCTGTGTGAATGCTCAGTGCCTGGAATGCGCAGGTTGGCAGCGCGAGGAGGTGCGGTTGTGTACAGACCTTGCATGCCCGCTGTATGCTGCGCGTCCGTATCAGGCAGAAAGCGGCAAAGACTCCGACTCTTCACAGAACGGCCAAATCGGGCGTTTTATAAGCGCAGAATCGCCTGGCCAACTGAAGGGGGGTAGTTGATGTCTCTTGAGCCGAAAGGAAAAACTGAGGACGGAAAACTGCAATTGGGTTCCAGGATGTTTCGGACGCTCGACTGCGCAATCGCGTATGCTGATCTCGGATGGCCGGTTGTGCCGCTTTGGTCAGTTAATGCCGACGGCAAATGCCAGTGCGGTCGCCCGGACTGTTCCAGTCCCGGCAAACATCCGCACAGCATACTCGCGTCGAAGGGCAGCCGCAGTGCGACGCTTAACGGCACAAAGATCGCAAGCTGGGGTACGGTTTGCAAAGCCATGAACGTCGGGATATGCACCGGGCGGGAAAGCGGCATTGTGGTTCTGGATGTAGATCCGGCTCACGGCGGTAACGAATCGCTTGCGAAGATTGAAGATGCTCACGGCAAGATCGAAACTCTGGAAGTCATTACCGGAGGCGGTGGGCGGCATCTGTACTTCAAGTACCCCGAAGGTGAACGGCTCAGGAACTCGGTCGGGAAGCTCGGACCAGGGCTGGACGTGCGTTCTGACGGCGGATTCGTCGTTGCTCCGCCGTCCCTGCACGCCAGCGGCGAAGAATATCGCTGGCGAGTGGATCCGCGAGGCATCGACCCGGCGGAATGCCCGAAGTGGTTTTTGGATGAGCATAGAGTCGAGCCTGTTCAAGCTCAGGGCTCGCCTAGATACGACGCTGAAATGATAGAGGCAGGCGAACGCAACAGTACGCTTACGTCCATGGCCGGTGCGATGCGGCGCAAGGGGTTCGAGCGGGATGCTATTGTCGCTGCCCTTTTGGAGACTAACCGGAGGCGGTGCAAGCCGCTGCTTACGGATACTGAAGTGGACCAGATCGCGGCGAGCGTGGCTAAATATCAGCCCGAGAACTCTTCAGGCAAGAAGAAGGACGATCAGTCCGACGACCGCAAGAGCCAGGCCACAATGTTGATCGAACTTGCCGATGGCCTGGAGTTGTTTCACAGCCCGGACTGCAATGCATTCGCGACGATCAGCGAGCACGGCCATCGCCAGACATACCGCATTTGCTCCAAAGCATTCCGACACTGGTTGACCGGCCAGTTCTGGAGACATCACCGAAAAGCTCCAGGTTCGCAGGGCATGCAGGATGCTCTGGGCGTACTCACGAGCAAGGCGGTTTACGAAGGCGACGAGTATGAGGTCTGCGTTCGAGTCGGCAAACTGGACGGCGACATCTGGCTGGACCTCGGAGACGCACAGTGGCGGGGCGTTCGGATTTCGGCTGATGGCTGGGAGGTCTGCAGCGAACCGGCGGTCAAGTTCCTGCGTCCGCGCGGTCTGTTGCAGCTACCGGTTCCTGAGCATGGCGGGAACGTAGGGCTGCTGCGGCAGTTTCTTAATCTCGAAAATGATCACGACTGGGTGCTTGTGCTTTCGTGGTTAGTGGCTGCCCTGAGGCCGACAGGTCCGTACCCGATGCTGGTGGTCAATGGCGAGCAGGGCTCAGCCAAAACCACGTTGTGCCGGGTGCTGCGGACCCTGATTGATCCCAATAAAGCCGCTTTGCGAGCGGTACCGCGCGACGTACGCGATTTGATGATAGCGGCCGCCAATAGCTGGGTTCTTGGATATGACAATCTTTCCGGTATCGCTCCCTGGCTTAGCGATGCGTTCTGCCGGCTTGCGACCGGCGGCGGATTTGCGACGCGGGAACTGTACAGCGACAATGAAGAAGTCCTGATCGACGTACAGCGGCCGGTGATAATCAACGGCATCGAGGAATTGGCGACTCGTTCGGACCTTCTGGACAGGTGCATCGGGCTTACGCTGCCGACGATTCCCGATTCGAAACGCCGTACCGAAAAAGAGTTGTGGCGCGATATATGGGAATTGCGGCCGCTAATCCTCGGGGCTATTCTCGATGGCGTCAGCGGTGCGATTCGCAACCTGCCGTCGGTGGTCCTGCGGGACCCGCCCCGCATGGCCGACTTTGCCGCCTGGTCAGTCGCCGCCGAGACATCTCTGGACTTTCGTCCGGGAGCTTTCATGGATGCATATTCCGACAATCGCGAGAGCGCCAACAGTCTCGCTATCGAGGCGTCGGCTGTGGGATCTGTCTTACAGGAGTTCATGAGCGGACGGTCACACTGGCGGGGTACGGCACAGGAACTTCTTACAGCCCTGAACAGCCAGAGCAGTGCCGGGCAAGTCAACACCCGTCGGGACTGGCCCAAAACCCCGCAGGCTCTTGGTAAAAAGCTGCGTCGGCTGGCACCGAACCTCCGTAGACGCCGGCTGGACGTTGGGTTTGGACGAAGCGACGACAAAGCCCGGAATCGCGTTATCAGTCTGGAATGGCTTGAGCACCAGCCGTCCGACGTGTCCGAACCGTCCTGAGCACTGCCGTTGAGCCGTTTCGCAGTGGACAGGACGGACATGTCGGACAGGAGAATGCAGGCTGTTTCCAGCTTGAAGATAATTTTCTGTAAATAGCACTTTTTATGCTTGACAGCTAGTAAGTACAAGGTTAGACTTGACTGTATTATGAGCGTATCTATGATGATAAGAATGATAATTGAGACAATTCGACGACAGATCGAGAAGAGCGGAAAGACCCGCTATCGGATCGCGCAGGAAACCGGAGTCAGTGAGGCTCAGTTGTGTAGGATCATGCAGGGGCGGACCTGTACGCTGGAGACTGCGGAAAAACTGATGGCGTACTTCGGACTGACCGTCGCGAAGAAGACCAGGAAGGAGGCTCGGTAATGGCTTCTGTTTACAAGCGAAAATACACCAGTGTGGTCAACGGCAAGAAGGTCAAGAAGCAGTCCCGGTGCTGGTACATCAAATATCGCGACGCCAACGGAATAGAGCGGCGGGTCAAAGGATACATGGACAAGACCGCCACGAGGCAGAAGGCCGCCGATCTTGTGAAAGCGGCGGAACTTGAGCACTCCGGAGTCGTGGACAAGTACGTCGAGCAGCGGAAGGTTCCTCTGGCCAGGCATCTGGACGACTTTCATGCCGGCCTGCTCGCGAAAGGCAATACTGCCGACTACGCGAAAACGGTGGTAACCCGGGTGAAGAAAGTCTTCGAGGACTGCGGATTTGTATTCTGGCCGGACATTACATCCAGCAAAGTTCAGAATGCGATTTCGAACATGCGCAAGTCCGTAAAGGTGGCCGAGGTCGCACAGAAGAACGGCAAAAAAGTCAAGGTGTCGAGGAACAAGGACCTGGGGCCTGTCTCGGCTCAGACACGGAACTTCTACCTGCAATCGGTCAGGCAGTTCGCGAAGTGGATGGTCCAGGACGGCCGGGCGGGTGAATCGCCTGTCCAGCATCTCCGGAACATCAGCGTAAAGACCGACCGCCGGCATGACCGCAGATCGCTCGAACCGGATGAGATCCGCAGATTGCTGGAGGCTACGGAGGCCGCACCCGAGCGGTACGGTATGACAGGTCAGCAGCGAGCACTGCTGTACCGTCTGGCCGTCGAGACCGGGCTGAGGCGGAACGAGTTAAAGAGCCTCAAGAGAGAATCCTTTGACTTTGACGCCTGCACTGTAACGGTCGAGGCCGGGTACACCAAAAACGGAGATGAGGCGGTTCTTCCGCTTCGGCCCGATACGGCGGCGTTGCTGAAAGACGCCCTGGCGACCAAGCTGCCGAGCGCTGCTGTGTTCAAGGTTCCGGTCAAGGCGGCCCAGATGCTTAAGAAGGACCTGGCGGCGGCGGATATACCGTACGTCGATGAGGCCGGCCGGTACGCCGACTTCCACAGCCTGAGGCATTCCACCGGCAGCCTGCTGGCCGCGAGCGGTGCACATCCGAAGGTCGTACAGGCAATCATGCGGCACAGCGACATCAATCTGACCATGAGCCGCTACACCCATATTTTCCGGGGGCAGGAATCGGAGGCGGTTGCCGGGCTGCCCGATTTGTCTTTGCCGAGCCAGGCCAAAGCGGAGAATACTGCGACCGGTACAGACGATAGAGTCGTTCATGCCGATCAGAGGCGATGGGAAAAATCGACACCCCAGTTGACACCTAAATCGACACCCAGATCGACACCTGCGGCTTTCTCCGGTGTTAACCGCATGTCATCAGTTGGCAGCGGTCTCTCTCAAAACAGGCCCGAAAGGGAAAGCCGTAAATCCAGGTCTGACAAGAACTTAAGCAGCAAATGTCCGCACATGTCGCCGATTTGTAAGGGGGAAAAAGAGAAAGCCAACGGTCGGATTCGAACCGACAACCACTGGTTTACAAAACCAGAGCTCTACCGTTGAGCTACGTTGGCGTTTTTTGCCCATGCCGCGATTTTATTCGGCGGGCTGGTAGTTTATATACGTCGGGCGGATTTTGCAAGCGGATTAGGTCCGGCAACGGCTTAAAATTACCTCAGCTCACCCGCCGCGGCGCACCGTTCGAGCATGAATCCACCAACTGCGAACTACCCGGAACGGTTGTTCCCGAGGCAGCAAACGGGTAGTATGTACACGTCATGCTCCGAGAATTTACGCCCATACACCAGAATAAGTGCGTTGCACAAGCGGCTTGTTCGCAGAACTTCTTGAAAGCCGGGACTTCGCCAGCGGTGGTGAACTAATCCTGGACCACCGCTACCGAATCAGCGGCAGATACGAGTTACCGGACGGTTTCTCACTGTCGGCGGCTAAGGGCGGCGGCACCGGCTTTGCCGATATGCTCCGCTGCGTGCAGGCCCGTGCGGTGAATCAGTGCTCGACAATCGGAACTGTTTTTTTTGAGGTAAATTAACATGGAAAAACTACGAGCATTTCTGGCTTTGTCTTTGTGTATGGCGATATCGGCGGCCTGCACAACTCCGGCGCAGGTGGCGGGTCTGCGAGTAAACAAAGGCGGTCGTTATCTGGAATACGCCGACGGCAAGGCTTTCTTCTATCTGGGCGATACGGCCTGGGAGTTGTTTCATCGGCTCAATCGAGAAGAGGCGGACCGCTATCTTAGCAACCGGGCCGCAAAGGGCTTTACGGTTATTCAGGCGGTGGTGCTGGCACAGGCGGGCGGCCTGACCGACCCCAACCCGTACGGAGCGGTCCCGCTGAAGGACAAAGACCCCACCCGGCCGAACGAGGCATATTTCGAGCACGTCGACTACATCGTCAACAAAGCGAACGAACTGGGACTGCACATCGGGATGCTGCCTACATGGGGCAGTTACTGGAAGGACGGCAGATCGATTTTCACCGAACAGAGCGCGAAGCTCTATGGCCGTTTTCTAGGTCGGCGGTATAAAGACGCAGGCGTTGTCTGGATCCTGGGCGGCGATGAGAATATTGTGAGCGATCGCGAGAGGACGATCATCACGGCGATGGCCGCAGGGCTGGCCGAAGGCGACGGCGGCCGGCATCTGAGGACGTATCATCCTCGCGGGCCGGGTTTATCGAGCGATTATTTTCACAATGCCGACTGGCTCGATTTCAACATGTTTCAGTCTTCACATGCGGCGCGAGATCACGACAACGGATTGTTCGCCGCACACGACTGGGGCCTCGAGCCGGTCAAACCCACGCTCGACGGCGAACCGCGGTACGAGATGATCCCGGTGGGTTTTTACAACTCGGATGCGGCCGCGAATTTCCGGTTCGACGACTATGACGTCCGGCAGGCGGCGTACTGGTCGCTGCTGGCCGGCGCCTGCGGCCACACTTACGGCCACAACAGCATCTGGCAGATGTGGGACGACGGGCGCAGGCCGGTTATCAGCGCGAACATGCCGTGGCACGAGGTGCTCGACCATCCGGGGGCGTTTCAGATGGGCCATGTACGAAGACTATTCGAGTCGCGGCCGTTTCGCAAGCTGGTTCCGGACCAGTCGGTGATTGTCGACGGGCCGGCTTCGGGCGCTGCAAAGGTCCGGGCGGCGGTTGCCTCCGACGGTTCTTTCGCGTTCGTGTATTCGCCGCGCGGCGAGCGGTTCACGGTGCGCATGGATGCCATCCGGGCCAAACGCGTGGCGGCGACCTGGTACGATCCCAGGTACGCAGCGGCCTATCCACTGCACACCGGCGACACGTTTGCGATGCAGACTTACGTTCCGCCTACCTCGGGCCGCGGCTGCGACTGGCTGCTGGTGCTGGACGACGCCGACGCGGGGTTCGCCGCACCGGGTGTACTGAAATAGCAGCTATTGCAGGAAGTTCGCGCAGTTAGTCAGCTAACCCGAAGGCTGCCGTCGGGTAACTCAGTGAAACCGGCCGACGGCCAGGACCCAGTCGCTGACGGCTTCGAGATCAATAGTGTGGACGCCGGATGTCAACGTACCCTTATCGATTTCTTCGTAGGCCTTCTTCGCATTTATGGCCGCGACAGGCTGTCGTCCGGGCATACCGGTCAGATCAATTCTTATCGAGTCGGTATCTTCGGCGAAGAACACGAAGTGTTTCATTTCAGTTGTCGCCAGACAGTAACCGTGCGGAGATGCAATGCGGCCGCTGTCGGGATGCATGTCCAGCTTAAGACGCCCGTTTTTCCAGAATCGATTGTAGGTTCTGAAGGCCTGCTTGAGCGAATCGGGGTGGTAACCGCAGGGCCCTTCGGGGCGGAACGGGCCGTACTGATTGAATCGCTCGGAAAAGTGCCCGAAGAAACCGCCCATGCCGCCGGCCATGGTTTCATACCAGATTAGTCTTCTGCAGCCGTCTTCGTCAAGCCTGTCGGGCTGTGCAACTCGAGTCGGCCAGCAGTTCCATCGATTGTAGGTATGTCGCTCTTCGTATATGGACGGTCTGTCGCGGTGGGCCCGCATGTGGCGGACGATTTCGGCGTAATCTGCCGGGCCTTTGTCGGTTGTCTCGAGGTCGTAGGGATTTCCGCCGAAGCCGGCATAGGAGTTGGCGCCGAAGCTGTCGTCATGCCAGCCTCGGGAGGTCAAAATGTGCGGCCAGCCCATTTTGCTGTTGAGCATGTCGGCCCACCAGACGCTGTCGGCCTCGGCGTTGGGCATTTCCACGGTGTCGAATCCGAAGTTCATGGTCCAGCCCGGCATCGGTCCCAGGCGAGCGGCAATGTATCGAATAAGGCGTTTGTGCCTTTTACCCCGGAATCCGCCGCCGAGGTGGTTCGGCGTCTGTTTTCTGCCGTTGTCGCCCCATGCCCAGATATGGGTGCGGCCGCCTCGCTGGTGAGCGTAGCGGATAGCGCTTTCGAGCACGTCGAACACTGCCGGGTCGGGCCCATCCAGGTCCGGATCGGACCCCGATTTGAAATCGTCTATACTCAGGGCGCCCATCCGGAACCAACTGTAGAAAACAGCGAAGAAATAGACGTCGAAGCCGTTGTCGCGGGTGTTCCGCCAGTAATCCTCAATCAACCGCTGTCTGTCGCCGCTTCCGAGTATCCGCGATGGGTGCTTGTGCTGCTGTTCATAGTCCTGCTGATTCATAAAGACCTGATAGACATAGCCGCTGAGATCGGTGATGTCGGTCTCCATCACGGCGTATTTGTTTCCGACGCCGGTGAGGAATCCTTTGACATCCGGGTCGGTTCGCGGAAGTACGATTATGGTCCCGGTGTGCCCGTTCAAGTCCGGGTCGGTGCTTTCGGTCGAGAAGGTCCACTTGCCGGTTCGCGTGCCGGTGAATCTGAAGCTCCACGTATCGGATCCGCTGTAGAACATCTCCGTTACGCGCTTTTCCTTCGGATGGACAAAGGTTACCGTGGCCGAGAGGTCAAAAGGGTTATCTTTCCAGTCCGGGTTCTTAAGGCTGTATTGCTCGCAGCGCCACATGGTGGTCGTGCGATTATCGAAACCGACGCCCTGTGCTGAGATGGCCCACACCACCGCGATGACAGCAGCGCCGAGTAAGCAACAAGAGAGTCTGATTGACGCATCGCACGGACCGGTCGAATTCGGATTCATAAAGCAGCTCCTTTGCGGCACAAATATTTCTTGCGGCTCTGGGCCGATTCTCTAAGATTCTATCGGCAATGGCAAGTGCCGTTGCGCCTTTTTGCAGACTCCGTTTAGAACCGCCGGCATCGCACCCGATTGGGCGGCTTTCGGCTCCCAAAGCGGGATTATAGCGGCGATTTGTTGGTTTTAGCTGTTATGGGGACTTGACAAAACGCATAGCAGTTGCTAAAGTGGGATTAACTAGAGCCCGTCCACTTGCACAAAGACCAGGAGGTGGAGGGGGTGCTCGTTGTGCGGCGAACGTCTTCGCAGCGCTGCTTTTGAGCCTGCATCCGCGGCCGCGAGCAAAAAAACGCCGAAACCGTGCAACAGTCGGCGGTTTTTGCGCATCCCAGTAAGCGCGACCGGGAAACCGGGCGGAATCGGCCATGCCTGCACCGCCCGGTTCGAAGGGAATTTCTATTAAGGGATCGAAAACATGGGTAAAAAGGGTTTCACGCTGATCGAACTTCTGGTGGTGATCGCCATTATCGCCATCCTGATGGCGATTCTAATGCCGGCACTGCAACGCGTCAGAGAACAGGCGCGCTTCCAGGCATGCAGGTCCAACCTCAGGGGCGTGGGTCTTGGCGTCCTGATGTATCTACAGGACAATGAATACAAGATGCCTTACTTCTACCGTGGCTCCAACATTGGAGGACAGCCCTGTAACGGCCATTTGTGGTACCCTCAGGGACAAACCAGCGGAAAAATGCTTCAGTGCAGCGACGATCGCGCTTACTGGGGACTTGCATACATAGACTATGTGGAAGATAAAGATCTCTTTGCGTGTCCGAGTTTCATCAACTTCGGACAGTTGGATACCGACAGAATGCTCTACGATATGGGCAACAAAGACGCTGCTTTTTCCATGAATGCATGGCTTCAGCGAGAAAAGACCATGAATATACCGAGGCACTCAGAGGTGATTGTTTCTCACGATCACATGGAGCCTCGCATAGAAAACGGCAACGATATGCTGTATGATTTGTCTCACTATACTACCGGCAGTCGAAAAGAGTGGTATCGGGGAATTTACCGACATCTCGTAAGGAAACACTCCGCGTTAGAAACCGGCGGCAGACTCAATGTTCTCTGGCTCGACGGGCATACGAGCCAAATGAGAGAAAGCGAGCGCCAGGAAGAAGTCAGTAAGCGCATGTATGATCCGCTAGATAAGTTCTAGTTGCTCCAGACTCTACTTTATCGGGCTTTTAAACCGCAGGGGGAAATTTGATTGACAGGAGGGGGTTGGGGGTGTTATAATGAGGTGTTTCGACTGTTTACGCTGGCTTTCTGTCGTATCCGGTCTGTTTTTGAATCGATTCTGAGTGAGGATTGCGGGTAGAAAAGGGGTTATGATGAAAAGGTTTGATATTCATACAATAGCTCTTGTGCTGCTTTTGGCGGCCGTGGCAATCGTGGGGCTCGGCTGCGGTGAGCAGCTCGGCGAGACGGCCTCCGAAGGCCACAGACGGCATAAGAGGAATCTGAGGATCAATAACAGCGAGTTCTGGAGCGACGTGGACAGGGCTTTATTGTTCGACAAGCCCAGCCGACTGACGGACAAGCGGATACCGTGATGAATTGATTATTGATTGTCAGATGCGAGGGGGTGGGGATGATGAGCGGCGTCCAGGGGCTGTCGCCGGTTGGTGGGCGGGTGCGTAAGTTTGGCCTTTGTTGTTTTTTTTGTCAAAGGGATTTGATTTGTGGAAACGCTCATCGACTATTTCGAGAGGGTGGCCGAGTATGACTGGTGGGTGGTCGCCATCGAGTTGTTTCTGATCGGGCTGGTGGTCTACTGGGTGGTGGATTTTCTGGAGGGCACGCGCGGCGAGAGGCTGTTTCGCGGCGTGATTTTCATACTGGTGGTTGGGGTTCTGATTCTTAATCTGCTTGTGCAGAAGCTGGAGTTCCTTCGGCTTCAGTATCTTTACAAGAGCTTCTTGATAGCGGTTCTGATTATTGCGGTGGCGGCGTTCCAGCCTGAGATCCGGCGTGTTCTGATGCGTATCGGGCAGCCGAGCCTGTGGGCCGGTGCGTCGCAGCAGTTGACCAGAAGCATCGAAGAGATTATCACCGCGGCAAAACAGCTCAGCTCTTCGCGCACAGGCGCCATAATCGTGATCGAACGGAGGGTCGCACTAGGCGAATTCATCGAGACGGGCGTGCGCATAGATTCCCGCGTAACGGCCGAGCTTTTGCGAACCATTTTTTATCCCGGGACCCCGCTGCACGACATGGCCGTAATCATACGCGGCGACCGCATCGTCGCTGCCAGGGTTCAGCTTCCGCTGGCCGAGGCCGACAGTGCCGGCGGCTTTGAACTGGGCTCGCGGCATCGGGCGGCGATTGGAATTACCGCCGGCTCGGACGCCGGATGCGTCGTGGTCAGCGAGGAGACCGGCGTAATCTCGGTCGCTTCACAGGGCGAATTGACCCGGAACATCGACGAAGGACAATTGAGAAAATTTCTATCAGCTTCCATTTAGCGGAATTGAACCGCCTGAATGCTGTCGCGGCGCGGGCTATTGTCCGCAGTGCGAGAAATTAAGACCGGCATGGACAAGAAAGTGAATATAAGCAAGTTCGCCATTGTACTGTTTTTGACGGCGCTGATATGGGTCTGGTCGGACCTGGCGCTGGACGAACGGCTCGGTATTCAGAATGTTCAGGTGACTATCGCCAAGTCCGGTGATCCGGCTCTGTGGGTGAATTTCCGTGAGGACGGCCAGCTTAAGTCATCGATTCTGCTCAATCAGGTTGCTCTTGCGGGTCCGGCGGCGACGGTCTCGAGCGTTCGGCGGCGGCTCAACGACGGGCAGTTGCGATTCGACGCATTCCTGCAGCCCGAGCAGGAGGGCATGACGGAGAGTCGCACGTACACGGTCAATACGGCCGATTTTCTGCGCGAAGTGGATAAGATTGACGAATACGGCCTCAGGGTGGAATCGGCCGAACCGGAGACTCTGGAAGTTGTGGTTCAACGGCTCGTCGAAAGAGCTTTGATGGTGGAATGCATAAGCGAAAACGGCGTTCCGATCCCCGAGGCGACCGTAAATCCGCCTCGGGTCAACGGCTACATACCGGCCGATGCCCCTTTGCTGGCGACCGTCAGATTGAGCGAAAGGGAAATTGAACAGGCCAAGCGCGAAGCGGTGGAAAAGCAGCCGTTTGTGGATCTGGCGGGCGACATCCGGCGGATCGCCACGGTGGTCAAGGTGCAGATGCCGCCGCCCGAAGAAAGGCTCAAAGCTTACACGATAACGACCGCCACCGTCGGTTTCGTCTTCAGCGAAAACCTGCAGGGCAGGTACAGGGTCGAGCTGGCCAATCCCAGCGATATGGCCGCCGTCCTGATTAAAGCCACACCGGAGGCAAAACAGGTCTATGAGAACCAGCCCTTCCAGATCCTTCTGGAGATCCTCGACGACGACAAACCGGGCGAGGAAATCAAGAGGCCGGTGGAGTATCTGCTTCCCGAGCGATTCGTCCGCAGCGGCGACATTCAGCTTAACCAACCGATAGTCCAGGGCCGATTCGTGCTCAAGCCCAAAACCGCCGAGTAAGACCGCGCCTACAGTGCAAACCCGCATGCGCCTCGCCGGCCAACCGCCGTTTTTTTTTGCCCGCCGAAGCACTTGACAGCCATGAGAGACCGCGTGATAATGTGGTCGAAAGGAGAATCGGCTTGGTAAAGAAGCGTAATAATCAGAACGGCCCGCAGTTTCTTCGTTTTTATCAACCGGTCATTGAGTCATTGCAGGATTTGGGAGGCTCTGGCCGACCTTCTGAAGTCATAGACTGGATTGCCGCAAGAATGGATGTATCCGAAGAAGAGCAGAGCGAGCAATTAGAAAGCGGGCAATCACGATTCGCAAATGAAATTCATTGGGCGAGGTTCTATTTGGCCAAGAGCGGGTACATAGACTCCTCCAGAAGAGGCGTCTGGAATCTGACCGAAAAAGGACTGTCTGCCAAGTTAAGCCAAGAAGATGTTTATGCTATCTTTCAAGAAGTCCAAGATGCGGTAAGAAAGGAAGACAAGCGCAAATCCACTGCACAGGATGAAGAGACAATTTCACCGGAGCCGTTAGTAGAAAAGCGAGCGGATTATCGCTCCGAGTTGATGGGAATATTGCAAAAGCTGCCTTCTGACGGCTTTGAACGGCTGTGTCAAAGACTGCTGCGCGAGTCAGGATTTCAACAAGTTAATGTCACCGGCAAAACGGGTGATGGGGGAATTGATGGTGATGGTTTGCTGGAAGTGAATCCCTTCGTCACTTTTCGAGTGCTGTTTCAATGCAAGCGTTATTCCGGGAGCGTCACAGTATCGCAGGTGAGGGATTTTCGCGGAGCGATGATGGGGCGTGCTGATAAAGGCATTATTCTGACAACTGGTTCGTTCACCAGCGATGCCAAGCAGGAAGCGGCCAGAGATGGTGTCCCTCCCATTGAACTTGTGAACGGTGAGAAACTGCTGGGAATGCTTGAACAACTTGAATTGGGCTTGAAGCCAGTCACCACTTACGAAGTAGACGTTGATTTTTTTGATGAGTTTAACAGTGACTTAGAATGAGTCATTCTCAAAAAACAACGGGGTGCTTGAATGTAGTCGTTCGCAACAGGTTTTTATCTACATGGTCTTCTGGCGCGAGTGGACTGGTTGTTCCCGGCGGTCGGAAGTCGACGAGCGGGCGGCGGTGAAGGTTATGATTGCCTCGACTGTCATCCAGAGTGCCAGTGCGAAGATTATGCCGCCGATCACGACCAGCAGCCAGTTCTGGTTTCGGACGAACGCGATTTCGTTTTTGACCATGGCGTAGTTGGTGATGATCAGCATGATCACACAGGGGATTGCGGTGACGAGATATTTGCGGCCGTTCTTGCGCTTGAGATAGAGCGTAATTACCAGCAGCGCCAGGGCGGCGAGCAACTGGTTGGCCGTGCCGAACAGCGGCCACAGCTTCATCGCTCCGGTCCCGTCGGCGCCCGTGGCGAAGGCCAGAGCCGCGGCGGTCCCCACGGCGAAAGTCGTCGCAACCCAGCGGTTGGGCAGCAGCGGGACCTTCATATCCGAGGCCATTTCGCTGACAATATAACGCTGAATCCTCACCGAAGTATCCAGCGTCGTGCCCGCGAACGATGCGATGAACACACCCATGAGAGCAACACCCATTGCCCGGGGCACGTGAAGGGTCTCCATCATATTGGCGGCGCCGATTATGACCGGTGCTATCTTGTCCGAGAGGCCTTTGGCTCCGATCCAGGTGGTGTAGAAGTGGTCCCATGCGGCCCGGCCGGTGAGGACCGAGCCGTCGTCGAGTTTCAGAGCCATCGCCACGCCGGCCCCGACGCAGATTATCACCAGCACCGCCAGGAAGCTCTCCAGAATCATCGAGCCATAGCCCACGAACTGGCAGTCCGGCTCTTTGGCGACCTGTTTGGGACTTGTTCCGGATGCAACCAGTGAATGAAAACCGCTGATCGCGCCGCAGGCGATGATTACGAACATGAACGGCCAGATGGGCGGCGTATTCGCGGGCAGGTTGGCGTTGACCGCCGGCGCCGCAAGCGGGAGATCGCCCCGTAATGAGGCGACAATGCAGCCGCCGACGAGCAGGGCCATTGCTATGAACAATTGCCACGCATTTATATAGTCTCTCGGCTGCAACAGCGTTGTAACCGGCAGTGTCGAAGCAATAAAAGCGTATATCAGCAGGATTATTACCCAAACGCCGGTCGCCGGCAAACCGAAAAGTCCCGGCATTTCAAAGGGCTTGTAAGCGCCCAGAGCTATCGTCAGATAAAGTGCAATCACCGCGATTGTGGTCGACAGAGTCACATTGGCGGTTTTCTTGTAGACTGCGTAGCCCAGAGCCATAGCGATCGGTATCTGCAGCCACACAGGCAGCACAGCGCTTGGAAACCTGGCGAATACGGCCGCGATGACCACGCCGAAGATGGCGATGACTATCAGCAGGCTAAGGAAGACTACAGCAAAGAAAATGAACCGTACCCGGGCGTTGATATACTTGGCGGCCACTTCGGAAATGCTCTTGCCTTCGTTGCGCATGGAGACGACCAGCGCCCCGAAATCGTGGACAGCCCCCATAAAGATCGAGCCGACGAACACCCAGACAATAGCCGGCAGCCAGCCCCAGATAATCCCAATCGCCGGCCCGACGATGGGTCCGGTTCCGGCGATGGATGTGTAGTGATGGCCGAATATGATTCCCTTTCTTGCCGGGACGTAGTCGACGCCGTCGTTGAGTTCAACGGACGGAACCCGAGCGTCGGCCTTTAACTGAAAGATTCTTCGGGCGAGGAATCGCCCGTAGGTGTGGTAAGCGACGATGTAACCAACGCCGCAGACCAGCATAAGAAGCAGCGTATCCATGTTTGTTCCTGTTAATCCGTTACATGCAAAATATAGCGTTTTTCGGAGCCTTTATCAAAAGTGCGGTGCACCACACAAGCGTCAGCCTTCGGGTCTGTTTGTCCTGCGGGAGCGGGCGAGCAGTCGTATTGGCACCTCCGAGACCGGCAGCGATTCGCGCAGGCGGTTTGTAAGAAACCTGATGTAATTTTCCTCGAACAGCGTGGGGTTGTTTACGAACATCAGGATCGTTACGGGATTTACGGCGATTTGCGTGGCGTAATAGACTTTCGGCCAGCCGGTGCCTCTTTTGCCGCCGGAGGCCCGTTCGGTTTTAATGGCTTCGAAGGCTTTGTTGAGCCTCGGCGTGGGAATCCAGGTGGTTGCCTGCTTGAACAACTCGGTGGCCAGGTCCAGGGTCGACTGGATGTTCTTTGCCCGGGTCGCGGTTGTGAACGCGATGGGTGCATACCGCAGGCCTCGAAGCTGCTTGTCCAGATAGTCCTGGTAGTCCTCGGCCGAGGCCACATCCTTGGCCAGATCCCACTTGTTGACGATGATTATGCAGGCCTTGTTCTCGTCCGTGATCAGACGGGCCAGTTTCTTGTCGACCTGCGAAACCGGGACCGCCGCATCTATCAGAAACAGCACCACGTCCGCCCGCTGGATGGATTTTGTGGCGCGGACGTAACTGTAGAACTCGATGTCGGAGCTTTTTCTGACCTGCTTATGGACTCCGGCGGTGTCGATGACGACCATGGTCCGCCCGTCCTTTTCGATTCGCACGTCCACGGCGTCCCGGGTGGTTCCCGGCGTCTCGCTTACTATGACCCGGTCCGAACCGGCGATGGCGTTGACGAGCGTGCTCTTGCCGGCGTTGCGTTTGCCGACTATCGCGATATTCATCACCGGGTCGCTCGGACGCTCGGATTCGAGATGGGCGGTTTCAGCGAAAATACGGTCTAGCAGTTCTATTTTGTTAATGCTGTGCTTGGCGGAGATACACATGAATTCGCCGAAGCCCAGCCTGGTGAACTCCGCGGCCAGGGGAAAGAGTTTGGCCGTATCGGCCTTGTTGGCCACGCCGATTACGTCCAGCGATTCCCTGCGCAGCAGGCCGGCGATCTTCTTGTCCAGCGGCACAACTCCGTCGCGGATATCGACCATGAAAATCGCCAGATCGGCCGATTCGATGGCCTTTCTGATCTGGCCTTCTATGTGGGTATCCAGGTGATCGGCATCGACCACCCCGTAGCCGCCGGTGTCAATCAGCTCGAAATACCGCTCATCCTTCTCGATCAGCGTACTTACACGGTCTCTGGTAACCCCGGCGGTCGGCTCGACGATGCTTATCATCCGGCCCGCCAGGGCGTTCAGCAGGCTGCTCTTGCCGACGTTTGGTCGGCCTATTATGGCTACTTTCGGTAAGGCCATTTTTCGACAATTAAAAATGTAAAATTCAAAAAGGCAAAAACCAGTTACAGCTGCGCCGGCGCGCTTTTCAAGTGCTGTCGGCGGTATGCGGGGCGATTATAACAGAAACCGCGGCCTTTGGGAATAAGCGATGGGTGCCCGGCCTGATCATAATAAACAATCCGCTCGGGCTCACAATGAGAAACCGCGCGCACGGCGCTTCTCAGAATGCCAGAAACAGCGGCTTTATGTGCTTGTCGAACAGGTTGTTTGTTACCTGCGGGCCGATTACATCGGAGAATTCATCCAGGGCATCGTAGAACCTCCGGTCCATTTCCGCGGCGACTTTGTAGGCAACGTGCAGCAACTGGCGGAAGCTCGGGTTGTACTGCTCGCACATTGCGTCATGGCGGAGGGTCGCGGCAAAACGGGCACCGTCCCAGGATTTGACGGTTTCGCCCGAGGCAAGCCGGTCCTCATGGATGTCGATAACCGTCGCGTAAGGCCCGCACAGCTCGTCGGACCGCTCCAGCGCTTTGATGTATATTTCCTTTGCCAGTTCCAGGCCCGCGCCTCCGGCCATTGCCAGGCCCGTGATTTCCTCGAGCCACGTAGTGCCGGCGGTTTTGAGGTGCAGCCCGGCGTCGAATTTCTCGATGGCCCTTCTCATGGGCAGGTAAATGGAAAACTTGTCACTGCCCGAATGCACGCTGAGCTTCAGATCGGCGGGCAGGCCGAATTTTTCGACGGCGTATGCGATAACGGCAATGTCTTCTTCGAACTCTCGTTTGAACTTTGCCATTTCGCCGCGGTAGTCGACGCCTTTGTTGAATCTGCCGGTGAACTTCGGCGCGATCGTTCGGGCGGGTATGGACTCATCCGCTATAGCGGCCAGAATGAAGAAAAGCTCGACCGGCGTCTGTGGCTGATCGGTTTCGTCCATCGACACTTCCGTTATGAAATTGCCCGCGCCTTTGGCGGCCTTTATATGGCGATAGATTTTGCCGGCCTCCCTGACCGCGAGCAGATATTTCTCTCCAATCGCCCGCAAGCGCTCCTCGGTTATATCCAGTATTTCATTAATTCCGGGAATCGTCAGCGTGTCGACGTATTGCCCGTACTTTTCCACAAATGCGTCGATATCGGCCTTGTCGGCCGATTGGCCTATGTAATCGGCGACGTCCAGGGTGAAGAAGTCCGACGGCTCGATGAAGGGATCCACGCTCGCCAGATTGATGTGGTCGGCGTCGACGAAATAGGGCCCTTTATAGTCGGCTTTTTTCACGGCGGCGTCGGCTTCGGTTCGCGTGTCGCCGGGGGCGGTTTTTACGATGCCGTGCTCTCTGTTGGATTTGTTCCAGACCGGCGTTATCTTCACGCCGCGGGAGCGTCCCTTGAGAACCGCCGCAAGCTGGGCATCACCCTGGCGGCAAAACCGGTCGCCGATCCCTATCGAATATTTGTCAAGTTTCATCGGTCGCTCTTTTCTTTCTGCAGATTACCATTGGCTTCTGATCTGGACTCTTTCATTATAACCGCTGGGGCCAGCGGCGGCAATTGTGCCGCGGCACACATGTTAAGACAGTGCATTCGAGACGCCTCCAGCGTCACTTTAGTCATTATCGAAAACCAGCAACCGTAATCCAGTCGCAGCCGGGAGTCGACGATTCAGTGACTTGCGTGCGCATCAAAAAACCCCGCAGCGCATCCATTCGCCACGGGGCAATGAAAAAGCTATTGATTTCGGTTTTGCATTTTAGCGAACTTTATAGATCCCTGCAAAGATTCGCTTGGAATTTTTTCACTGCTGCGCCGTCGAATCTTCGACTATCTTATCTACCTTCTTGGGATTGGCGGCCTGCTTTCTGGGGATTCTGACTTCGACACCGAGACGGCCAAGTTCACCCGCTACATCCGGCTGATTGGGATTCAGTTGAAAACTGCGGCTGAGATATTCGGTCGCCAACTGTGTGTTGTCTTTGCTCAGATAATAGTAACCTATCTGCCTGTTGACTTTGGCCGAATTCGGCGCCAGTTGCAGCGCCTGTTTGAAAGCGGTCAACGCATGTTCGTCAAGCCGTTGTCTCTGGAAAGCCAGCGCCAGCTTGACCGATTCGGTCGCCGAGCCGGATGCCTGGTCCATGTAAATATCGGCCGAGAGTTTGGCCTTGGCGTTGTCACCACTTGCAATGAGTGTTTTCACAACAGCGGCCTGGGCATCCCTGTGAACCGGGTCGAAGGTAAGTGCGGTGTTGTAGTGATACAGCGCCTTGGCCCACAGACCCTGATCCTGGTAAATGCTTCCGAGTTCGTAATGTGCCCGGGGGCTCTCAAACTTCTGATTAAGCTCGCTCTGCAGACGTGCTTTTCGCAGGTCCCCGGGTGTTCTGACCTGTTCGACCACCGCCTGATCTTCGTTGGATTCGTTGCAGCCGGTGCAGACAAAACAGGCCAAAATGATAACGACCGTGAGGGTGAGACTGCCGAGGTTTTTTTTGGTATACGCGTGTTGTTTGTGTCGCCCTTGCCGCATCGGCAAACCTCGTTTCGCAGAAGCCTCATACCTTATTATGCTCTAGCCAGACGCTATTTTGGATGGCGCTTAAAACATTTGCAAGGAAAATATCAAAGCAGCGTTAACAAAAACCTAACTTTTTTCAGCAGGGCACCCCGACGGTTGGGCTTTACTTCCAACGCCCACCGGCGCAAAGATTTTTCCAATAAGCATTTGCATCGAAGTTCGTGGCACGAGTTTGCTTTGACCGGGCGCTTAAAAAAAAGCCGGTCTTTAAGTTCGACCGGCCCTGCTTGCGACTCGTCTGTTCGGTTATACGTCGAGATTCTGCACTTCCAAAGCGTGTTCCTTTATGAAGTTGCGTCTTTTCTCCACATTGTCGCCCATTAGGATGCTGAAGAGCCTGTCCGCTTCGCCGGCGTCTTCGAGTTTTACGCTCAGCAGTGTGCGCGTCTCGGGATTCATCGTCGTTTCCCAGAGCTGCTCGGCGTTCATTTCGCCCAGACCTTTGAAACGCTTGATCTCGATACCCTTGCCGCCTATCTGCCGTACACCCGCACAAACACCGCCGAGAGACGCTATGTCGTAGCTGTCGTCGCCGTTTATCAGATGAAACTTGGTCGCCACCGATTCGCCCGAAACCGTCTTTGCGGGCTTGAGCAGGAAGTCTTCCAGATCGAGTTTATATTCGGCCTGCAGACGTTCGATGATCGCGTTAAGACGAGCGATCTCGTGCAGTTCTTCGCCCGCGAACGGCAGCTCTTCTTCCTCTTCGTCTTCGGTCGTGGCTTCGGTATCGCCGGTAGCGGGCTTGTATTTTTCCCGGAGTTCATCGAGTCGTTTTTCAAATTCTGCCGATTCGAAGAATACCTCGTCTTCCTCGTTGTCGATCGCAATAAGGAACGGCGGCAGCCTCTTGCCGTTATAGGTTCGCTTAACGAACTCCTCGAAGCGTACGCCGCGCTTTTCCAGAATAGTTATAAGCCGCTCGGCTTCGGCCAGCAGCCGAATGAGTTTCTCCAGCTCTTCGCCGGTTATTTTCCTCACCGCTGGCGCTTCGGTCTCTTCGCTTTTGGCTGTATCAGTCGACGGGACTAGCTCGGCTACCGTCAGCTCCGTGCCTTCGAGACCACGGGAGATCATACGCTTGCGCATTTCGCCTTCGGTGAGGATGTATTCGGATGTCTTTCTTCCTTTGCGGCTGATCTCGTACAGCGGCGGCTGGGCTATGAAGATCATGTTCTGATCGAACAGTTGCGGCATCTGACGGAAGAAGAACGTCAGCAGCAGTGTCCGTATGTGGGCGCCGTCGACGTCGGCGTCGGTCATCAGAACGATTTTGCCGTATCTGCACTTTTCCAGGTCGAATTCGTCGGTTCCGATACCCGTGCCCAGGGCGCTGATAATTGTTCTGATTTCATCGTGGGCGAGCATCTTTTCGAGTCGGGCTTTTTCAACGTTCAGGATCTTACCCTTGAGCGGCAGGATTGCCTGGATGTTGCGGTCCCTGCCGGCTTTTGCGGAGCCGCCGGCCGAATCGCCCTCGACCACGAATATCTCGGTAGTGTCTTTCTTTCTGCTTGCACAGTCCCAGAGTTTTCCCGGTAGATTGCTGCTCGAAAGCGCGCCTTTTCTTCTTGTCAGCTCGCGTGCTTTTCTGGCCGCCACGCGCGCCGCCGCGGCCTGGATGGCCTTGTTCAGAATCCGTTTGGCATCGGCAGGGTGCTCTTCGAGCCAGGTGCCGAGCTGCTCGTTTACCGTGGTTTCGACGAAACTGGCAACCTCAGGATTGGTCAGGCGGACTTTAGTCTGGGCTTCGAAGTGCGGATCGGCCAGCTTGGCCGAAACAACCGCCGTCAAACCTTCGCGAAGATCGTCACCGGTGGTGGTCTGGCCGCTCTTAAGCAGCTTGTTGTTCCTGGCGTAGTTGTTCATGGTGCGGGTAAGCGCCCCGCGAAAGCCCGAAAGGTGCGTGCCGCCGTCGATATTGCGGATGTTATTGGCAAAAGCCAGAACATTTTCGTTGTAGCCGTCATTGTACTGCAGAGCAACCTCGCACGAGAGCATCGCTTCGGTATCTTCGCGGGCCAGGTAAACGACATCCTTGTGCAGAGTCTCCTTGCCCTCGTTGAGATGTTTTACAAACGCCTTGATTCCCTCCTCGAAATGGAACACGTCCTTTTTCTTCTCACTTCGTTCGTCGCGGAAAGTTATCCGCACTCCGGCGTTGAGGTAGGCGACCTCGCGAATTCTCTTTCTGAGCGTATCGTAGGCGAATTCAGCGTCTCCGAAAATCTCATCGTCGGGCTTGAAGCATATTTTGGTGCCGTGTTTCGTAGTCGGGCCGATCTCCTTAACCGGGCCTTTTCGCGCGCCCCTCTGGCATTCGAAATGAAAATGCGTGCCGTCGCGGTACACATCGGCATCCAGCCATTCGCTAAGAGCGTTGACCACGCTCACGCCCACGCCGTGCAGTCCGCCGGATACCTTGTAGCTGTCCGAATCGAATTTGCCGCCGGCGTGCAGCGTTGTCAGCACCACTTCAAGCGCGCTGACATTGGCCGACTCGTGCATTTCCACCGGAATTCCACGACCGTTATCTTCGACCGTGCAGCTTCCGTCCGGATGGATCCTTACGCTTATCGTGTCGCAGTGGCCGGCGAGTGCTTCATCGATGGAATTGTCGATAACTTCGTAGACCAGATGGTGCAGGCCTCCGACTCCACGGTCGCCTATGTACATGTCAGGCCTTTTCCTCACGGCCTGAATGCCTTCCAGGATCTTGATCTTACTGGCGTCGTATTTGTGTTCTACCATATCAGCCTTTCATGCCAATGGTGGGCGTTACATACTTATCTATGCTCTTAGCCGGGCAGCAGTTCGATTCTGGCGATGCGGGCCCGCGGGCACATTTTCTTCAATTGTCCGAGCAGCTCGGCAGAGCAGAGCTGCAATTCATATTTATGACTGGGGCTATCTACTTTCACCCTCAATCTGCCGCGTGAGAAATCCGATATTCGACAGTGCTGCGCCAGTTCCGCCGGCAGCAACTGGTCCCACGCCTCCGCTATCGCGGCGTAACCGGCCTGCATGGGTGTAACTCGTCTGTCGATTATGCCGGTAAGAACGTCGCCGAGTTTGACGGTTTTTTGCCGCGGCGATGCAGCGGCTTTTTTCCTCGCGGCATTGATAGCGTGGTCCAGCGGGTCCATCCGTTATTCTCGCACCAGGTGGCAACCGGGCGTCCGGTGTGCCTGCTCAGCCCAGGTTTATGGGCATAAGTACGTAAAGGAAATCGTTACCGCTCTTTATCAGTCCCGGCCGGTCGGACTGGCCGAATTCGAAATCGAACTTCTCGGCCTTTATCACCCTGAGCACGTCGATCAAAAACTGCGGGTTAAAACCGATTTCAATCGGTTCGCCCGAGTATTCCACGGGCATATCGACTTCGGCATCGCCGGCTTCCGGGGCGCTTCCGGTGAAGACTATCGCCTCGGGCCCCACAGCCAGTTTAATTCCTCTGGACTCTTCACTGGTAAGCAGCGAGGACCGTCTTACGGCGCTCAGCGCCGCGTCGGTGGGTACGGTCACCTTTTTATCGTAATCGCTGGGAATGATATCTTCGTACTTGGGAAAATTGCCCTCAACCAGGTTCGAACTGAGCACGACGTTGGAGCATTTCATCAGCACCTGATTGTCGACGAACCTGACGGCGACTGCGTCCTCGTCTTCTGCGCCTATTTTGCCCAGCAGCGACATGGTCTTGGCTGGAACGATGATCTTCTGCTCGGCAAAGTCCTTCTCCGGGGTTGCCGTAAGCGGTACTTTTACCCGGGCGAGCCTTCTGCCGTCGGTCGCGACCAGCATCAGTTTCTTGCCGTGAATCTCCCACAAAACACCGTTTATTGCATATCTGCTGCTTTCCTTGGCTGTGGCGAACAGGGACTGGTCTATGCCGTCCTGGAGCGAAGCCAGGGTAATCTGCACGTGCGGGTCGCCTTCGAACTCGGGTATGGCCGGATACAGATCCGCCTCCTGTCCGTAAATGGTATAATGGCTGTCTGCGCCTTTTATGAGGCATTTTCCTTCTTCGGCCTCGATTGCCAGAACCTCGTCAACGCTCTCGCGAACGATGGCCGCCAGTTTGTCGGCGGGTACGACAACATCGCCCGGCTGGTCAACCTGAACCTCCGAGATCACATAAATCATGGCTACTTCGAGGTCGGTAGCACAAATGCGAACCTCTTTTTCGGCCGCGGTAATCTTGATACACCGCAGAACCGGCTTGGGGGTTCGTGTGGGCACAACCGAGGTTAACAGGCCAAGGGCCTCTGCGAGCGCTGTTCTGTTGAAATTTGCCTTCATGTATGACCTCAACATTCCAATGTAATTTGCCTAAAATAACACACCAGTCTAGCGTAAAAAATGGCCTTTAACAATTGTTTTTCGGACAAAAAAATGCCGTGCAAAAGGTTGTACGATCGCAGCCAAACCCCCTTGCTAAAGCTTCGCCTGCGACTGCTCCTTGAGAGGGGCTGGTGTGGGCAGGTTTGTCGCCAGATCTCGCTTGTTAAACAAGGCGATCCGGGGCCCATAGACTGATGGCAAGATAGGCAATACTTGGCCTCGCCCGCGGGACGATGCCCCGCTTATTCTGTTAAGAGTTATTAGTTAAAGACTTATTAGTAGTTGTCATATAGGCTGTGAAGTTGTTGGGTTTGGGCGGGCCTTGTGCTACAAGTTCTGTCGTCATCATGGTTTGCGCCGAATCGGACGGCCATTTTGCCCTGTGGATAAGCTGTTACTTTGTTGTTTGGGCCCGGGCTTTTACTCACAGCTTCGCTTTTGCAATTGTCGTAAATGGTCCGATATGGTAATTACTAACAGATTAATTAACAGCCAAAACCGTGATTTAACAGCGGTTGTTACTTTGTTGTGAAATGGGGGTTTGGATGCTGCGGCGGGCACCGGCGACGCCACCAGAGACAAAAAATAATGAAAAAGCACCTGATTTGCATTGACACGATAGTTCACGGGCGAATAATACACATCTTAACAATGTATAACTGAACTTCAGTAGCGCAAAGCAAAATGTGCAATGCCCTGAACAACTGTGGCCGGCTGTATCGCGCCGTAGGCGAGATCGGGTGAAAAATGTCTCTCGAAACTGAATTGGGCTTTCGAAATCCTGTTACGCGGCTTGACCACAAGGCACTGTTGAGCACGTATTATACCGCGTCTCAACTGCGCAAAAAAGCAGGTGAGTTTTTTCGCCACTGGGGCCTGACTGACGTTCAGTTCAATTTGATGATGGTGCTGGCCCACCAAAGCGGCGCCCGCGGAGGGCTCAGCCAGGCGGCTCTGAGTGAGATGCTTCTGGTCAACAGGGCCAATATCACCAGCCTTGTGGACAGAATGGAGAAGGCGAACCTCGTGGAGCGGACAACGTTGCCCGACGACCGGCGGTACAACATAGTGAAATTGACGCCCTATGGTGCTAAACTGCTGGCCGAAGTAGAACCGCTCTACGCCGAGGAGGTCAGGCGGGTTATGGCCGCACTCAGTGATAGCGAACAGGAAAGACTTGTTTCGATGCTGGAAAAGGTTCGCTGCAATATTGACGAATTTGCGTTGGCGGGCGACGGTGAATTATGAAAATCGCCCCTTTGGAGTTTTAGTAGATAATATTGGCAATTGCGCCGCCGAGACCGGGTTCTGCGTGTATCGGACCGGCTCAGGCGGCTACTGATTTTATGTAAGCTCTGGGAGACTGGTATGGATGATATGACGCAAAGCGACGCAGTGGTTTCAAAAGGAACGGCAAACCGCCGATCCGAAGCTCTGCGAGGCAAGAGCAACTTGTTTCTGGGCATCGACATCGGCTCGACAAGCAGCGATGTGGTTCTGCTGGACGAAAAAGGCAGCGTCATTTACAGCAATTACGAGCGCACAAGGGGCAAACCCATTGATACCGCCCGCGGTCAACTGGGCCGGGTCCTTGAAAAGGTAAACCCGAAGAATATTTCTCTGACGGCCGCGACCGGTTCGGCCGGGCGTCTGGTGGCGAAACTGCTGGGTATCGAGTTCGTCAACGAGGTGCCGGCTCAGGCCGCTGCGATTTACCATCTCTACCCGGATCTTGACGAGGCCACCATAGTCGAGATGGGCGGCCAGGACAGCAAGCTGGTGTTCCTCTCGAGTGAGAACGGCAAAGGCGGCCGCGTCCGCGATTTTGCGCTCAATACCGTTTGCGCGGCCGGAACCGGCTCGTTTTTGGATCAGCAGGCTCAGCGGCTGGGCGTGGAAATCGAGGGTGAGTTCGGC
Organism: uncultured Pirellulales bacterium; assembly: GCA_964406945.1. Lineage (GTDB taxonomy): Bacteria > Planctomycetota > Phycisphaerae > Sedimentisphaerales > Anaerobacaceae > UBA2266. The sequence continues at coordinate 62,632 of CAYOTO010000008.1, read as the reverse complement.
GAACTGGCGGTCCAGAGCAAGAGCGTTCCAAGAATGGCCGGACGCTGCTCGGTGTTCGCCAAAAGCGACATGATCCACCTGCAGCAACAGGCAACTCCGGTGTGCGATATTATCGCGGGCCTGTGCCGGGCTCTTGCAATGAACCTCAAGAGCAACCTCGGCTGCGGCAGGGATTTCGTCAAGCCAATCATCTTCACCGGCGGCGTCGCGGCGAATGTCGGCGTAGTCAAGGCCCTGGAGTACGTCTTCCAGTTACCAGAGGGCGGGCTGGTGGTGCCGGAGCAACACTTCTTCACCGGAGCCATCGGCGCGGTTCTGGTCGCAAAGACCAGGGCCCCCAAGGACGATGGAAAACTGGATTTAGGGAAAATCGACGCTTACCTTAAAGAACGCGGGACCGTTCTGCAGGGCGCACCGCGGCGCCAGTCCCTGGATAAACCGCTGCACGATCCGCCGAAAAGCCCGGTCTACTCGGACCTGGTCGAGAAGGCGACCGAGCCGATAGAGGCGTACATCGGCGTGGACGTGGGCTCGCTCAGTACGAACGTGGTCGTTATGGATGTGCACAAGCGAATTCTGGCCAAGGAATATCTCTGGACGGCGGGCCGTCCTCTTGAGGCGGTGCGACAAGGACTGGATATCGTCGGTAAGCGCGTCGCCGGTAAGGTCAAAATCATGGGCGCGGCGACCACGGGATCCGGGCGTTATCTGACCGGCGACTTCATCGGCGCCGATACCGTCATTAACGAGATAACGGCCCAGGCGGCCGGTGCGGCTATCGTGAATCCCGAGGTGGATACAATCTTCGAAATCGGCGGGCAGGACTCGAAATACATATCGCTGGAAAACGGCGTGGTGGTCGATTTCGAGATGAATCACGCCTGTGCGGCCGGAACCGGCTCGTTTCTCGAGGAGCAGGCCGAGCGGCTGGGAATAAGCATCAAGGGCGAATTCGCCGAAAAGGCCTACGCCAGCAAAGCCCCGCTGAAGCTCGGCGAACGATGCACGGTGTTTATGGAGTCCGACCTTCTGAGCTATCAGCAGCAGGGGGCCGAGACCGAGGATATGGTCGCGGGCCTGGCCTACTCCATCGTAGCGAATTACCTCAACCGCGTCGTGGGCCGTCGCAAGATCGGCGACAGGATTTGTTTCCAGGGCGGCACGGCATTCAATCACGCTGTCTGGGCGGCCTTCGAAAAAGTCGTGGGCAAGCCGATTCAGGTTCCGGATCACCACGAGGTGACCGGGGCGCTCGGGGCCGCGGCCATTGCCGCCGAGCACATGAAACGCCTGGCCGAGGAAGAAGGCCGGACACAACAAAGCTCGTTCAAGGGCTTCGAAAATCTGGTGTCGATCGAATATACGGTCGAGTCGTTCACGTGCGAGCATTGTGCTAACAACTGCGAGATAAAAAAGGTGCAGTTGCCCGACTCGGATCCTCTGTACTACGGCTGCCGCTGCGACCGGTACAATCTCAAGAAGACCGACAAAAAGGCCAGAGGCTTCGACGCTTTCCGTTTCCGCAGCGACCTGCTCAAGAAGTGCGCCGGTCTGAGCGGCGACGACGTCCCAACTGTGACGCGCGACAAAAAGGTCGGCATCCCGATGATGCTGCTCTACTGGCAGTACCTGCCGCTGTTCGGACGTTTCCTCAAGGAACTCGGTTTCGAAGTTGTGCTAAGCGGGCGCACAGACAAAAAACTCATAGCCGAGGGCGTTGAATCGGTTACCGCTCAGCCGTGTTTCCCCGTGAAGGTCGGCTACGGCCATATCGCACGGCTTATTAAGCAGGGCGTGGATTATATTTTCCTGCCCAGCGTGGTTTCGGCGGCGCTGGAGTACGAGGGCAACGAACACAATCAGTTATGTCCCTATATCCAGTCGATCCCGTACCAGGCCGACATATCCTTCGCCGAGAAGCTGGCCAAGACGCGCACTAAGATCATCACCGCCCCGATTCGGCTGGGAGAAAGCGAAAAAGTAGTGGCCAAAACTTTCGTTGATCTGAGCGCCAAACTCGGAGTCCCGCCCCGCGAGGCGCGTGCGGCGCTGCGTCAAGCCGAAGCGGCGCAGCAGAGATTCGAACGCGCAATGCTTGCCAAGGGCCGGGAGATTCTGGACGGTCTGCGGCCGGAGGATAAGCTGTTCATACTCGTTTCGCGACCGTATAACGGCTGCGACAACGGTGTAAATCTCGAATTGCCGAGGAAACTGGCCGATCTGGGCGTGCAGATAATCCCGATGGACATGCTCGATCTGAGCGAGCCGGTGCTGACCGATCCGCAACTGCATTCGAATGTATACTGGAAATACGGCCAGAAGATTCTGCGGGCCGGGGAGCTGATTCGGCGCGACCCGAGACTCTTTGCAATTTATCTTTCGAACTTCAGTTGCGGCCCCGATTCGTTCTTGCAGACATTCTTCAAGGATATAATGGGCAGCAAGCCGTGCCTGCAGTTGGAGCTGGACGAGCACTCGGCCGACGCCGGTGTGATTACCCGACTCGAGGCGTTCTTCGAGAGCCTTAAAAACTACAGGCGGGGCAGCGCCGAGGCCGATGCGCCGCCGGAGCCGCGCGATCAACGCACGTCACCGATAGAGAAGGACCGGACATTGTATGTGCCTTACATGGGCGACAATTCTTACGGTCTGGCGGCCTGCTTCAGAAGCTTCGGACAGCCCGCCCAGGTAATGCCTGTTGCCGACGAAGCCGCACTGATCCGCGGAAGACAGTTTACCACCGGCAAGGAATGCCTGCCGTGTGCGATTACAACCGGCGAAATGCTGAGCGTAATAGACCAGACCGACGACGCAGGCGAGAAAGTGGCGTTCTTCATGCCCGCCGCACAGGGCCCGTGCCGCTTCGGCATGTATAACTGCCTGCAGAAACTCATTATGAAGTACAACGACCTCGAGGATGTGCCCATCATCGCACCGAGTCAGGACAGCACTTTTTATCATCAGTTGGGCAAGAGCGTCGGCAACTGCACGGCGGGGACATTTAAGAAACACGCCTGGCTGTCGGTGATAGCAATCGACCTGCTTCGCAAACTGATCCTCAGAGTTCGCCCGATGGCGGTCGACAGTGCGGTTGCCCAACAGGTGTACGACAGGTCGCTGGCCAGATGGCTCGAAGGAGTCGAGAAACGCTTCACCATACCCGAGGCGGTTCAGATGATGGAAAGTATAGCCGCCGAGTTCGAGGCGATAGAACTGCTCAGCGGCGTTAAAAAACCTAAGATCGGCATAGTGGGCGAAATCTACGTTAGAAGTCACGAATTTTCCAACAAAAATCTCGTGGCCAGGTTCGAAGAGCTTGGAGCCGTATGCGAGGTGGCCTCGCTGGCCGAGTGGGTTTACTACACGAATTACACGCGGGCCCAAATGGCCAGGCGCCGCGGCCAGTGGAAGTACTGGGTCGGCAACATCGTTCAGGATATGGTCCAGCGACGAATCGAGAAGAAGCTGGCGGCTCCGCTGGAAAAGAGCTTCGGACCGCTGGCCGAGCCTCCGCTGCAGGAGTGCCTGGATCTCGGCAGAAAATACGTCGACGATTCCTTTGAGGGCGAGGCGATTCTCACGATCGGCAAGACAATCGAGTACCACCACCAGGGCTTCGGCGGCGTGGTCAACGCCATGCCGTTTACGTGCATGCCCTCGACGGTGGTCTCCAGTATGACACGCAAGATCAGCGCCGACTGCGGCGATATGCCGATACTGAGTCTGAGCTTCGACGGCCAGGACGATGCGACACTGCCGACAAGACTCGAGGCCTTCGTCGAACAGGTTCGCCAGTCGCAAAAACCCATCACAGCCGGTGTTCGCTGATGGAAAAAAGGAACTTGTGAGCAGCAATGTCGGTGAAGTGGCGGGCGACATCCGGTGTTGGATAGAGACCTATCAGCCGTTGCTTACGCTGCACGGACACATTCACGAGAGTCCGCTGATTACGGGCGTCGATACCGTGATGATCGGCCGAACAACAGTTCATCAGCCCGGTCAGACTGCAGGCGCCGAGGCGGTGTTCTCACTGGTCAGCATTCGCGAGTCCGAAGTCCGGGTTACGCACAGTTCCACAGGCAGCGGACACTGAACCCGTCAGTTTAATCGATATCGGCTGCGCAGCGAAGAAGGGCCGGCGTGGTTGTGTTGGCGTTTTCAGGGGGTGGGTGATTCCAGGATTGTTCTTATTTGGGACGGGTGCACGCCGGCGGTGTCGGCGATTTCGCGCATTGTCATGTCCGGTTCGGCTTCGAATCCGGCGTTTTTGAGTTTCTCGAGAGCCGACGAGACATCCAGTTGGGAATCGGCACAGTACCGGCTCAGTGTGATTCTTCCGAAGCCGCCGCCGCTGCCTCCTGCTCCGCTGCCACCGCTGTCCCGGCCGCCGGCGCCTCGGCCGGCTCCATTGCCGCCGCGTCGGCGCCCCGGCCCGGCCTGACCCAGAGCGATATCGTACAACTGCCGCGGCGTCATATTGTTGGCCTCGGCAAGCTCGCCGACCACGGATTCGCCGGTTGCACCCGAGACGCCGCGCGATTCCAGATTCGCGAGCATGGTGTCGAGGTCGATATCCTCGATCTCGTCGGCCAGTTCGGCCAGTGTAAGCAATTCCGAATGCGGGATCGGCGCACGTCGTTCGGGGGTATCCCATGAATATTTGATCGTTTCGTTCCAGGCCAGCAGCGATGAAAAAGGTTTCACTCCTGCCAGCGTTCCGAAAAACGCAATCGCACATACAGTTACCGCCAGAACCCACTCGGTGCGGAAAGCGAAAGATTTGCTGATGTTGCTCTTGAAGTAACCGAGAAGCGGTTTCCAGTTAAGATAGATGTGCACGACGGCCCCGATGATGAATACAATGCTGAACCAGTCGTGAAGGCCTATCCACTGGTCCTTTGTCAGGCCCAGCAGGGTCCAGCCGGTCCAGTTGGCGATCCGCCCCGGCGGCACCACGAAGAGAATCACGCCCGTAAACGTCATGCCGATAAACGACAGACCCGTGAGAACCGATGCAAACGCCCGCCAACTGAACTTTCGAGTGCTGCTCTTGCCCATTGCCGCCCCCTTTCTAATGTGAAAGCGTTTCTGCATTTAACTGTTGCCCGGCTGCCATACTACCACCACAAGCACATTGTACGCAAGCCCTTCCTGAGAACCCCCACCGGCCTGGTCGTACCGATGATCCCCGTCCTCTGGCTTACCCTCTTCGCCATCGCCGCCAACCTCCGCCGCCCAAACAAACACCCGCAAAACCCTGAGACCGGAACCCAACGCCGCCAGGATCGCCGAGTTACCATACAAGGTATACTTATAGGTAGTGTGTATGGTAACTCTGTTTAAGATTGGGCGACGCCGTTATGAAGGTAATCAGAAGCCTGCTTGAGGAGGAATTGGCTAATTCGCTGGCCATGAAAGACAGCTACGAGCGCGAACTCGAAAAGCTGCGCAGGGGCAGTCTCGTCAAAAAGAAAATTAAAGGCCATGATTACTACTATCTGCAGGTCCGCGAAGAAGGCAAAGGCAGGTTTCACTATCTGGGCAAGCTGTCAAAAGAAGAGATCGCCGAATATGACCGTGCGAAAAAACTCCGCGCGCAATACCGCAAGCTGCTGTCGGAAGTGAACAAGCAAATCAAGTTCCTCAGGAGGGCGATTCGTGGAGCAGAGTCAGTATGAGTTGTGTGTCGAAGTTCTTCGGCCGGCCCCTCAAGTGGGCCAAGGCTGTAACACTACGGCGTGCCGTCCTAGAGTGATGTGTGTGATTTAGAGGAGTAAGGCAAGTCGGACCGGTTATACAATAACGAGTGAATTGTCTATGTTCGTTGTTGTATTGCTGCTGCGACAAAACCTGCAAATTCTTTATAGTATGTAGTATCCTGATGCAACGTATGCCAGGCCTCTTGAAATGCAGGCTTGGAAAGTGCAAATCTGATACCGGATTCCCATTCCTTCCACATATCTTTGTCAATATGTCCTTGTATCTTCAAGTAGTATTCTTCGCTGCATAGATCAAAATAGGCTCGCATGTGACGAAGCGTATGTGCTCTTTGATCCGCTGGCTGTTCCGATATTCTGAAGTTCTTATCGTTGATTCCTTCGGGAAATCCTAGAATAATCTGCTGATAACGCTTCGTATAGTCCGAGAAAAAGTTCAGTTGCAGTTGTTTTCTAAACTGACGAATTGTGATGACGACCGTGGCTGTCGTCAGAAGCAGCATTAATACGGAAACTACGCCCGCTATTGTATTCATAGTGTGAACTTATCCTATACGCACACAGATTTACCATGCAGTTTATAGTGAGCCATCTCTACTCTTCTAGTTCTTCCAAATCTCGCGAAATTCTTCATAGCCCAATTTCGGCCGCCGTCCGCGCAAATCGTCTTCGCAGTCTACAATGACGCATTCGGGAGTGCCGCCAAACACCGGCCCTCGGAGTCCTCGGCCAACCATTTGTTCGTAGAGGACACGACTAATTGTAGGCCTGGCGATGACAATATGAGTGACGTCTGGGGCGTCAAAACCGGTGGTCAGCACTTGGCAGTTACACAGTACTTTGATCCGCTTAGCCTTGAAGTCTCGAATTAACCTTCTTCGCGTGGCATTCTTAGTATCGGCATGGACGGCGGCTGCGGGTATATCGTATCGGCGAAGCAGGTAAGTCATGCACACAGCGTCCTGAACGCTTGGGCCGAAATATAAAATCAGGCTTTCCGGATCCTCCGCAAGCGTCCGGACGTTTCGCAGAACTTCAAGGCGCCGGGATGATTTGTCAACTCTATTTGCCAGAATGCGGTCAATCTTTTCTGCGTCATCTTCACTATAGGATTGAGGACCGAGTACGCGGGCCATGTTCACCACTGCTGGAGTTCGTATAGTCCTGAAGATGGGTTTGGCCAGGATGCCGCGATCTTGCAGCCTGCGTCTGGCATTGTGGCCAAGCGTTATTCGTGGCTCAATCAAGTTCTCAAAGATGGATTGGAGCATCTTTGTGCCGTCATCAGGTGCATCCTCCAGATACTCCATTCGAAATGGTGTTGCTGTCAAACCTATCGTTACAGGGGGATATGGTGTACCGGAGAATGATTGAATTATATGCTTGTAGGACGGTGCTCCGGCTCTATGGGCTTCGTCAATAACCAAAACACCAAGCGACTCTCCGAGTGTATTTGAAAAATTGGATTGTTGGCTCAACAAATTGACAATTCGCTGTGGTGTGGAGATGAGTACGCTGGGCTTGTTAGTGACGTCTGTTAGCACGTTTTGGTGTGAGGTAAGATTGCTGGTATATGAGCCCCAGAAGCGAATCAACATGAGTGGACAGACATGTTCCGAAGTATCCCATATCTCTTTGAAACAAGTGTAGGCTTGTTCACACAGTTCTTCGGTATGAGCCAGCCAAAGTACAGCCGTGTTCGACTGTGCGAGAGAGAAGCCTCTGTCCTGGTCTGTCAACCAATCGCGTATAGCTTCAACTGCCACGCGAGTCTTGCCGGCCCCTGTCGGAAGCGTGAGCAACGCTTTCCCGGCGGGAATGCACATGGTTTGTCGGAGTTCTCGTTTTACCTCCTCCTGAAATGGTTTCAAGCTCCCAAGTACGGGCCTGCCCTCAAGATACTCGTAATCGGGCGGACGCTCCAATGTCGGTATCCCCTCCAGCTCTGCCGGGAACCCAGACTGCTTGACAAAGTCGATAGCCGCTTGCTTTCCTGGGTGCCATCTGCCAGGAGCCTTAAGGTTACAAGTTTGAGCAACTGCTTTTCTTATTTCAGGTACTGACAGAAGATCCGTGCCGTGATTCACAATCAGAGCATTTGCAAATTCTGCGGCAGTGCCTCGCCTGTCTTCTCCAGTTTCCGCTCTGCGGACTTGTCGCAAAGAGTTTCTCAGATTCCCGAGCAAGTCTTCCAACTGGGAATATGAGAGCAACTCCTGAAGTCTTTTGGCGGCCGCCTGTTGCCAGCCTTTGTCCAATAGTATACGCTCGCTTTGGGTATTAGTGGGTGGCTTTCTAAGTGTATTTCTAAACTTGAACCCCCCCGTCTTTTTGGGTCCCTTTTCGACATTTGGTTTTGCGAGTACCATATTCTGTAATTCAGGATAGGCGCTCTCGTCTAAATTCCAGAGTTCCAGAACTTCGGACTTCTTCAGCTCGCCGCGCTCTTCAAGAATTTCGATCAATTCTTTTGTTATGTCGGCAAGCGTCAAAGTTGAAAGCGCGCTGGTGCGCTGTTCTTGAATACGAGGTGCGCTTTTGACGGCATTTAACATACCTGATCCACTCCAAAGGAATTGTTTCATATCAACTACGCAAGTATCGACACGAAAGGGCGGCGGCTTCACTAGCCTCCAACAGTAACGCGCAAACCTGAGACTGGTGCACCGAGACCAGGCTCCTTGTTGGTTCTATAAGAGGCGGGTTTTTTGTGTTGTGCGGCAATTGTGCAGAAAAGTCCGGCGCTATGCCGATATAGCTTACTGTGGCCGGGCGGCGTCCGGTCTGTACTTGGAATTGGTGTATTATGGGACTTGAAACACAAGGTTAGGCGGCGTGAAGAAAAAGAAAAGATCGAAGAAACGGACTTCGAAATCCGGAGCGGCGGGTGCTGGTGTAAAGATTGGTGCTCAGTGTTTTCTCGTGGGTGTTCTGCTGGTTCTGTTCTGCAGTTGTCTGAGTTTCGACATCGCGGACTGGCCCAGTCCTTATGCTTACCCGCACAACAAACCGGCCGAGAATTTATGCGGCAAAGTCGGGGCGTTTTTTGCGTACTATCTGCTGTATTATCTCGGACCGGGCGTATTCGTCCTGCTCGGTTCGGCTATTTTCTACATCCTCTGGCGAATAACCGGACGCCGGATGGGTCAGATGCCGTTTCGGCTGGCCGGCCTGGCGATGCTTACGATAGCGATGTCGGTCACATACAATAGTCTTTGGCCGGACGCAATATTCAGTTTCCCCGACGGCTCCGGCGGTATCGTAGGCGTCGGAATCGGAACATTCATGCGAAGGCAGTTCGGCGCCGTCGGCATGTTCATTCTTATGGCGGCCATGTGGGCTGTGGGCTTTCTGCTTCTGGCCGATACGGTGGTGCTCGCCCTGGCCGGCTGGATCCGAGCGGGCGCCAAACGACTGGCGGTTAACTCCGGGCCGGTTCTTACCGTCCTGGTTAAGGTCGGCAACCAGCTCAGCGAATTCAAAGAAGCCCTTATGCGCACCGGCGGCGGCAAAAAGCCGAAGAAATCGGGCTTAATCCTCGGCGGCGACCTGGCCAGAGCCAAGGCGGCGCACCAGGAGGCCCAACTGTCGGCCGATCACGATTCCGAAATAGAAAAGCACGTCGAACAGCGACAGTACGAAGAGCCAGAAGAAGAAATACCCGAAAAACCCGCGTCCAAAGGACCCGTCGTCAAGGCGGCCAAAGGCCCGGCCGCGCCGAAAAAGCCGGTCGTGCAGCCCACCTACGACGACTACGTTCTGCCCCCGCTGGATATTCTTGTAACTCCACAGTACAGCTACACGGCCCTGCAGGAAAAGGTGGTCAAGGACAAAGCCGCCGCTCTCGAAGGGCTGCTCGGCGAGTTCAACGTGAACGCTCGCGTGGTCGCGGCCGAAACGGGACCGGTAGTGACAATGTTCGAGCTGGAACTCGGAGCCGGCGTCAAAGTAAGCAGAATCAACAATCTTTCCAACGATATGGCAAGGGCCCTGGGCGTGGGCGCCGTTCGCGTGGTGGCCCCGCTGCCGGGCAAGCATACCATCGGCGTGGAGGTCCCCAACAGCGAAAAGGAAAAGGTGCGGATCAAAAGCATGCTGGAACAGGCCGGCGACGCCCACGAACGCATGCACCTGCCGTTGTTTCTCGGCAAGGACTCGTCCGGTGACGCCCTTGTCTCGGACCTTGCGAAGATGCCGCACCTGCTCATCGCCGGCACGACCGGGTCGGGTAAGAGTGTGTGCATAAACAGCATCATCGTCAGTATGCTGCTTACCAAAAGGCCCGACGAGGTCAAGATGATTCTCATCGACCCCAAAATGGTCGAAATGACGGCCTTCAACACGATTCCGCATTTGATGTGCCCGATTGTCACCGAGACGCAGATGGCGGTCAAGATACTCGAATGGGCCACCGTCAAGATGGACGAGCGCTACGCGGTCCTGGCCGAGGCCAAGGTCAAGAACATCGCCGATTTCAACAAGCTCGGAACCGAGGAAATACTGAAGCGCTTCGAGCCGAGCACGCCCGAAGAAGAAGCCCAGATACCCAAAAAACTGCCTTACATCGTCATAATCATAGACGAGCTGGCGGACCTTATGATGACGGCCGCCAAGGAGATCGAGGCTTACATCGTCCGCCTGGCGCAGAAGAGCCGCGCGGTGGGCATCCACATCGTCCTGGCCACCCAGCGGCCGCAGGCGACCGTCGTTACGGGCCTGATCAAATCGAACATGCCGTGCAGAATCGGCTTCCGCGTCGCCGCCAGGATGGACAGCCGTATTATCCTGGACCAGAACGGCGCCGAAACCCTGCTGGGCGAAGGCGACATGCTCTTTCTCAAGCCGGGCACAAGCGACCTGCTCCGCGCCCAGGGAACGCTGATAGACGAAGGCGAAATCCGCAAGATCGTCAAGCACCTGAGGGAAATCGCCGAGCCGCAGTTCCATCCCGAGCTTACCCAGTTGCGCACGATCGACGTTTCCGAGGCGCAGCGCGATGAGCTGTTCGACGCGGCCGTACGGATCGTCCTGGAAACCCGCCGCGGAAGCGTATCGCTGCTGCAGCGGCGACTCAGTATCGGCTACGCCCGGGCCTCTCGCATGATCGAGACCATGGCCGCTTCCGGCATCCTCGGCGAATACAAAGGCAGCCAGGCCCGCGAAGTCATGATGACCGTCGAGGAATACGAACAATTGCTCGAGGAAATGAATAACGAAGCCGCCGGCGCTTATGACGATGACGACGACGACGAAATGGGCGACGAAGCGTCCGAGCCTGCCTATGTGACGGAGGGACAGCGCGAGTACATGGCTCTGGAAGACGAAGAAGACGAAGAAGACTAGGTTCGGCGATTAGACCAACCTGAACGATTGAAAATCAAAACCTCCTATCGTTCGGTCGGCCGGCCTTTATCGGGCGGCTGCCGGGCGGCGCTTTGCTGGTGATTCTGTGATCGAGCTCGGCCAAATTCGCACGATTGGATTGAGTCCGTGCTGGGACACCGTCTGCAGGGTCGCCGGAATCGAATGGGGCGATCATAAGATCGCCGAGTCGGTCGCCACGCAGCCGGCCGGCAAAGCGCTGAACATATCGCGCGCCCTTGCGTGGATGGGTCAAAGGAGCATGGCCGCCGGACTCTGGGGCCGCGACGACTTCGACCGGATGCACCGTGAACTGGCCGATCTGAGCAGATACATCAAAACCGCCTTCACCCGGGCACCGGGTCCGACCAGGCGAAACGTCACCATGCTGGACACCGCGAACCGCCGCGAAATGCACCTGCGAAGCACCAGTCACCTGGCGAGCGTCGCATCCTTGAAAAGGCTCGCGGCCAGACTGCGCGTCGCCGTTCGAAAAGGGGATGTTTGCGTTTTCGCCGGTTCGATGCCGGGACCGGAACTGGCTCCGGCAATCGGCGGGCTGGTCAGAATCTGCAAGGACAAGGGCGCCAAAATCGCAGTCGACACCTCCGGGCCGTCCCTGAAGCAACTGGTGGAAAACGGCGTGTGGATGATCAAACCGAACGTCGACGAGCTGTGCGAACTGCTGGGACGCGAGATCCCCGACAGGATAAGCAGCCTGCGCAAAGCCGCCGAAGAACTGCTGGAAAAGGTTCGCGTAGTCCTGATAAGCCGCGGCCCCAGAGGGGCGATCCTGGTGACGAAATCGGGTTGCTGGAGCGGCAGGTGCTCCGGCCGGCAAAAGGTGCTCTCGACCGTAGGCTGCGGCGATTACCTGCTGGCGGGATTCCTTAAAGGCCTTGCCGACCGCCGCGATTACAAGACCGCTCTCGAAACAGCCCTGAAAACGGGCACCGCCAAAGCACGCGGACTGACGGATGGTTCGACCTGGGTCGAGGTCGAACGGGCCCTGACTTGTGAAGTCAAAACGCTTCGCTGATGCCGGAGTGGGTCGCGAAGCCGTCTATCAGGTGTAGGTGTCCGGCAATTGCGGCAGCGGCTGAGGTATGTCCTTGATAATCCCCATCTGTTTGAGCAGAACGCACAAATCGTCGATATTGGCGTTGATATAGTCTACGAGCTTATAATCGTCGGGCTCCCAGCCGTAGTCCTGCATGTGGTCGTAAACGTACTCGATGGGCTTGCCCTCGATAAGCATCTGATAGCAGGCCACCACCCCACCGGTCCTCTGGGCCCCGGCCTCGCAGTGCACCAGCACGGTCTGGTTCCGCTTGCGCGCCTCGACCATGGCCGCGATGGCCCCGGCATAATTGCGAATATCTCCGGTGCCGCTGCCGCCGAGCGGGAATCGAACGTGCCTTATCTTCAGTTCCTTGACCGCTGATTCTTCGGCTATCTGCTCTTCATCGCTGGGTATTGCGGATGTCAAGTCGACTACAACATCGATGCTGTACTTGCGAAACATCTTCTCGACCAGCGTCGTTGAGAGCCGCCCGCTACGATAGATATGCCCGGCTTCGACGGTTCCCCATCTCTTTGGAATAATGTGATATTCCAAGACCTCTTCCCATACCCAGATGGCGCCCCCTATTAGTAAGATCAATATGATCGTACGTCGGTTATCGCGCCGTTTTTTAGACCTTTTAGACTTCTCAGATTTGGAGAAACGAGCCTTAATAGTCGCTAGAAGTTGCTTCATATCGCGCATCCTCCCAAATAACTGCCTTGCGTCTGGATCAATTGCGAATTTGAAAGACCCGGCAGGACGATTTATACCGAAATTTTAACCTGAATCGCCGGCCAAGTCAACCATTCCACTTATGATGTTTTCGTCATTTAGGCGGGGGATGCTTGAACAAGAAGGTGTATGGGCTTGCAGCAAATTGCCATCTTTTCCCACATCCGATAATACAACAAGAACCGGCTTTTCGGAATAACCGGTGGGCAGGAATTCAGCGAAATTGACTCGGCGAAACAGTTCGGTGCCCCAGATGCACAAAGTTCCCCCACGCCTCAAATTTGAGAAACAACTGCAGAACAGTTGGTTAAGAGGGCTCTTGCGAATCCGGCGAGTGTTTTTCGCCGTAGGGGAGGGCTACGCGACGTAAACTTTTATTGGCCAATAACATGCAGTATTGGCCTGATTGGAGTTTGCCAACTTTGAGCATCCGGGCAAACTGTTTTGCCCAGAGATTATTCTGGCCAGGTCAGAAATCGGGCGGTTGCTTTTTTCGTCGCGACGCGAGCCGATGTGAAACTTCAGGGGGCGGGTATGGTAATGGGCAATCGCAAGCGTTATACTGGTTGAAGTGGTCTGATGAGCCTTCAAACTACTTACAGAATCAGGGCCAAGTGCCTCTATGTCAAAAACAGCGGCAGATTCACGATGGGAGCAGCCCGGAGCGATGACGGCCGGAGGTCGGGTTCGGCATGACCGCAAGAGCTGACGGACACAGCCCGGGCGTGTTTCTGGACAGGGACGGCACGATAATCGAAGACCGGGGCCACATCCGCGACACATCCGATGTTGTTCTCTACAAAGGCGCTGTACAGGCTCTTGGCAAGCTGCAAGAACATTTTCGTCTTTTTATCGTGACCAATCAGACCGGCGTGGCCAAAGGCGAAATTACCATAGAGGACGTAGACCGCATCAATTCCTATCTGACCTCGCTCCTTGCCGAATCGGGCATTGCAATAGTCCAAACGTACGTATGCCCCCACGCCCGCGGCGACGGCTGCAAGTGCATCAAACCCAAGCCCTGGTTCCTGAACAAGGCCGCCAAAGACCACGGAATAGACCTTAAGCGCTCATTTGCGATAGGCGACCACCCCCACGACGTCGAACTTGCCGCCAACGCCGGAGCCAAGGGCATATACCTGCTCTGCGGCCACGGCAGAAAACACCGCCGCGAACTGGACATGAAAGTCCCAATAGTCCCCGGCATCCAGCAGGCCGCCGAACTCATTCTCGAAAGCGGGATTTCTTGACGCCGCCGCAAATCATGGTGTAGGATTGGGCTTGAACTGCGGGCGATTTGCGTGGATCGTGGTTTTCGTGCGGATCGGCCGCTTTTTTTTCGGTTTTTGAAAGGTGGTTTTTTTGGCTTCTATCTTGGGAAAAACGGGCGCCGGGGCGATACGGGCCGTGGCGGGCCTGGTCGATATAATCCACATCGCGGATACCTACAGTTGGTGGTCCGCGGCGTGGCGGCTGGGCAAGAACCCCGGCGACGGCGCAAAAGTCCTGGCCCATACCTGGGCCCGCGAAGGGCCCGAAACCGCGAGAAACCTGTGTCGCGAAATGCTCAATGAGGTTCCGGACGCCCAACTGGCCGGCTACATGGCCAGTATGGAATACGGTATGCGAGGCTCGGCCCGTTCGGCCGCCGAGTGGACTTCGCACGCGCGGCAGATAGGCTGCGATAACCTGCAGATGCTGCTCTGGCTCGAGCTGGAGCTGAGCAACATCCTGCCCGACTACGAGCCTTCCAGGGCCGAACTGGTCGAAGAGGCCCTGTCGCGAAACGACCTGCCCGGTCTGTTCAGCCGCTCGGCATTACTTGCAAAAGCCGAGCTGTACATGGAGGACCGGCAGTGGCAGCCGGCCGAGCAAATAGCGGACCGCATCCTCAAAATCGAAGAGCACTCCGGGGCGTTCTGGGTCAAGTGGATCACCGCAACGGTCCGCGGCGAGCAGTCGCAATCCCAGAAGTACTTCTCGAAAATGGCCTCCGGTCTTGCCGAGGCGGCCGTGCTGTGCCTCGAAAGCCTGGGATATCTGTACATCGGCGACCACGACGGCGTCATGACCGCAATGCACCGGGCTGAACAGGCGGGCGTCGTCTTCGAGAGAGTCAACTGGCGCCTGGCCGAAATCGCGCAATCGAGTGACTACCAGCGTTTCCAGGAGGCCCCATGACCATCGAACTGGCACTCATGCTGCTGCCGGGCCTGGTTATCGGCATAACCGCTCACGAGGCGGCCCACGCTCTAAGCGCCAAATGGCTGGGCGACAAAAACGCCGAACGCATGGGCCGCATCAGCCTCAATCCGTTCAAACACCTCACACTTTTCGGCACCGCGGCGCTATTTCTGCTCGGCTTCGGCTGGGGCAGGCCCGTCGAGATCAACCTTTATAATTTCAAGCGGCCTAAACTCTACTACCTGCTGAGTTCAATCGCCGGGCCTGTATCGAATCTTCTGATCTGCGCCGTCAGTCTGGGGGCCGTCTACATCAGCTACCGAATATACCCCCACTGGCTGATTTTCGGGTTCTTCTCGACGGTTTTCATAATAAACGCCATGCTGGCAACCATAAACCTGCTGCCGATTCCGCCGCTGGACGGCAGTAAAATCTGGCCGTGTCTGATTCCCGGCCTGCGCCCGACCGTCTCGGCCAGGTGGACAAGGATCTGGATGGTCGTGCTCCTGATCGCCGTATTTACACGCGCAATAGACACCGTAATCGGACCGGTCCTGAACTTCTTCTGGAATCTGCTGCCTGTGCCCGAATCGGATGCCGAACAGGTTGCACGACTGTGCCTGGATGGACTGCGTTTGTGCTGCTGAGCCGGTTACTCTGAAGATGCTTTGACCAGGTTCTCGGCCTTGGGAAACGTGAATGTTTCCCGGCCTTCGTAAACGGCCAGGCCGAAGTCCAGCATCGTTTCATTGCCGAGTTTGGTTACTTTCAGCGGCGGGATGAACATGTTGGCGATAGAGCCCTTGAACCTCGCCCACCAGTTTTCCTTGTCGCCTTTGTTCCTGATCGAATCGACCTTTATGCCCATCTTCGGCTCCGCGGAACTGTCGCGTTGGAACGAGAGCACCTTGACCCGGCCCACGATTCGGCTGGATGCGTTCTCATATTCGTAGCGGCCGTCTTCGGGTTTGATGTCGTACAGTTGTATGGTTACCGGGCTTGTGTCGCTTTCGTCGTTCGTGAAGTGAACGTCCACCGATTCGACCACCGTTTCACCGTCCGCAACGCGGCCTTTCGTTACCATTCGGCCCTGGCCCCGGCCCTCGAAAATGATGTATTCCAGCATCTTCGAAAGCGGTTCGCCTTTTTCGTGGTCCGCCAGATTTCGCTCGATCATGTCGTTGGGATCGAACAGATAGCTCTGGCGACCGCTTCCGCCCATGTTGAATATGCACTCGCAGGTAAAGCTTTGGCCCTCTTTGCGCCGGCTTACTTCTATTATCGTGCCTGTTTGGGTATTGCCTTCGCTGATTGTACGAACTACACGATTCGGTGAAATAAGCGGTACGAAATACATGAACTCGTGAATCGGATTGGTCTTGGACTCATCATCCGGCACCAGTCCGATTGTCGGGCCCTTGTTGTCCTCTGTCGCGGATTCTTCTGCTTCTTCTGGGTGCTCCGGACCTTCCTGGGCCGCCACGTTCGCCTGATCCACAGGGTCCACATCATGCTCATCCGCTTCGGGATCCTCGGAATCGCTTTCTGCAGCAACCGGTGCCCGGCTCTCTTCGGCCGGCTCGTTTTCATCGACTGTTTCGGGGGCTGTCGAAGTTGCGGATGAGGAAGTTTCGGCGCTTTTCGAATCGTCGGATTGCTCAGTCATTGCGTTCTCGGATTCGGCATTCTCCTTGTCGGCTGCATCGGCATACTCCCCGGCGTCCCGGCTCTGTCGCCCCCCGTCGGACACCGTACTCCTCGACCCGGTCTCTGAAACCGGACCTTTTTCGCCATCACAGCCAGCTAACGCAAAAAGAACCAGGATGCATGAAAGTATCTTTTGCATACCGTTCCTTTACCTCCACGTCCGAGAGAATTCGAAAGCGCCGAAACTGAATATTCGCTGTTCAACTGTTGTTATTCGTCGCCGTCGGCTGCGTCCTGTATTCCTTCGCCGCCGGCTTCGACATCTTCACCCACCCCTTCGAGGGTATTGCATCCCACCGCCGTAAAAGCAGCACCAATCAATGCACACCACAAAACGAATACTTTCAGCCACTTCATGGCAGGCCCCTTTCTAAATTACCGCCGTTTTTTAACATCACTTACCGCTCTCTAACTTACGTACTTACACAAACCATTGATATAGGCGAAATCCTTATTTTTGGCCTCGATATGGAGTACCATGCACACACGTCAGGCAAACACCTACTCTTTAACGCCCTCTGCCTCTTCTACTTCGTCTGCTTCCTCGACGTCCTCAGCCTCTTCATCGCCGTCGAACACATCCTGAATGCCTCTTCCCACTGCGGCCGTATCCTCGCCGATCCCTTCCAGCGTATTACAACCCATTGCCCCCACGCTCGCAGCGACGAAACCGACCCACAGCATGGCGATCTTCAAGTACCTCATGCCCTTTTTCCCAACGTAATTTCTCATAAGCAGCGTCATTGCGTCATTACAGTACTTATTACGAACACACCGGCATCGCCCGCCATAAGGAAATTGCTGATTCGGCACCCTCCCGAGTGCAGTCGCAGGCCGAAAAGGCACGGATTTGATTACTGTGCCGATTGCAATGGCCCTGTGACGGCCAGTCGCGTTTTTCCTTGCCGGGCTACTGCGAATCGCCGATATAGCAAAAGTTTGGGTGTGAGAAAAATTGGCGGCAAAATCTTATGCTGCCGTTTTTTCCCAGAAAAGGGTTGATTTATTCGCCAGACTGTTGTAATTTACCCGTCTGCCTTGCCGCAAGGGGTTGTGGCGGGCCGTTTTGAACGGCCCAGGGGGTCAGCAGTATCACGGCGTGGCTGACTCAAGCCTCCGGCAGGGACCGACCGGACCAGTACAGAATGGTCATCCGTGACAAGCTTCGCGAAGTCCAGTGTCGATCAGTTTACGGCATTGTTCTTTCTCAAATGCGGGTTTCCAGGAATACCCGGTGGTGTAATTGGCAACACAAGGGCTTTTGGTGCCCTCGTTCCAGGTTCGAGTCCTGGCCGGGTAGTTTAAGTTGTCAGGTTCCGGCTTTGCCCGGTTCTAAGTCGTTATTTGCTAAATAGTTAGTGAGATTACTTGTTTATGGCCGAACGGGTTGCTGTTATTCTGGCGGCGGGTTCGAGTACGCGTATGAATACGCGGCTGGCGAAGGTTCTGCACGAGGTATGCGGCCGGCCTATGCTGGACTACGTTCTGGATGCATGCCGAAGTGTGGGCGTCAAAAAGATGTACGTCGTGGTCGGATACTGCGCCGACGAGGTGAAAAGCCGTTTCGCCGACGCACGCGATGTCGTCTGGGTTACCCAGAGCGACCAGCGGGGAACCGGACACGCGGTTATGTGCTGCAGAGAGCATTTGCAGGCGTTCGACGGCGAAACCCTGATCCTCTGCGGCGACGGCCCCCTCATAAGGGGCACAACGCTCAAGACGGTCATAGACAAGCATGAGGCCGAACACTCGGCCTGCACTCTGGCAACCGCGGTGCTGGAAGACCCGAGCGGCTACGGAAGAATCGTTCGAGACAGCTACGGCAATATCCAGGGAATAGTCGAACACAGCGACTGCACCCCCGAACAGAAGGCCATCAAAGAGGTCAATCCCAGCTATTACCTGTTCGACAACAAGGTTCTTTTCGAGGCTCTCGAGCAAATCAAGCCGGACAACGTCAAGAACGAGTTCTACCTCACCGACGCACTGGCTGTAACCATCGCGTCCGGTAAGAAGGTCGTTGCGGTTACGGCCGTTCGCCCCGACGAGGCAATGGGCGTAAACAGCCGCAAACAGCTCAGTGTCGCCAGCAAAATCATGCAGGAGCGAATTCAGCAGGAGCTGATGGACCAGGGCGTTACGATCGTCGACCCCGACAACACCTGGATCGACGCACGGGCCAAAATCGGCCAGGATACGGTCATAGAGCCTTTTACGTACATTCATGGGGCCGTGAACATCGGCCGCAGTTGCCGTATAGGACCCTTCGCGTATCTGCGCGACGGAACGGTAATGAAAGAGGATGTCGTGCTGGGAGTGTTCACCGAGGTCAAGAATTCGACCCTGGAAAAAGGCGTACGGGCCAGACACCACAGCTACCTCGGCGATGCGACGATCGGACAAAACGTCAATATTGGAGCCGGGTCCATCACGGCAAACTTCGACGGCGTCGAGGTTCGCCGCACCAGTATTGGAGATAATTGTTTCATAGGTTCCGGTTCGGTCCTCATAGCTCCCCTCGAACTGAACGACGGATCGAACGTGGGTTCCGGGGCTGTTGTTTCACAGCAAGATGTAAAAAAATTAGGCGAAGAGGCCGGACGAGATGTTTCTGAATGAAAATTTGAAGGTTTTTTCGGGCACCAGTAATTCCACGCTGGCCGCCTCGGTATGCAGGTACCTCGATATTCCCGTAGGCGGCGCCCGGATCGAACGGTTTCCGGACGGCGAAAAGCACATCCGCGTGGAAGACGACGTCCGCGGCACAGATTGTTACGTGATTCAATCGACATGCAGGCCCGTCGACGAACACCTGATGGAGCTGCTGATCTTCCTGGACTGCCTTCGCAGGGCCAGCGCCAGGCGCATTACGGCGGTTATACCGTATTTCGGATACGCCAGGCAGGACCGCAAGGACGAAGGCAGGGTTCCGATCACCGCCAAGCTCGCGGCCAATATCATCACGGCCGCCGGAGCCGACCGCGTGCTGGCCATAGACCTGCACGCGCAGCAGTTGCAGGGCTTTTTCGACATCCCCGTCGATCATCTGACCGGCGAACTGGT
The DNA here is from genome assembly GCA_964406945.1 of uncultured Pirellulales bacterium. Taxonomy (GTDB): domain Bacteria; phylum Planctomycetota; class Phycisphaerae; order Sedimentisphaerales; family Anaerobacaceae; genus UBA2266. The sequence goes on along the minus strand of CAYOTO010000008.1, from coordinate 42,802 downwards.
CCTGAGCAAGTATTTTCTCAGCAAACGGTTCGACAAGCTCACGGTCGTTTCGCCGGACATAGGGAATCTAAAAACCGCAGCCAAATACGCATCGCATCTGGGCGGTGATCTTGCAATAGTGCACAAAAAACGAATCAGCGGCGGTGAGGTCGAGGCCGCGGAGCTGATCGGAGATGTAAAAGGCCGCAACGTGCTGATGTGCGACGACATCATCGCCACCGCCGGCACCATCTACATGGCCGCCGAACTGCTCAAGGAACGCGGCGCCGGCGAGATTTACGCCGGGGCCACCCACGGCGTCTTCGCGGGCAAGGCCCTGGAAAGACTGGCCGAGGCCCCGATTGCCGAGGTGGTCGTTACGGATACTATTCCCCTGACCGCCGAAGCGAAAGCTGTTTCGAAAATCAAGGTTTTGTCCGTCGCGTCCATGCTCGGCGAGGCGATTAAAAGAATTCACAGAAATGAATCGGTCAGCAGCCTGTTCAACAATGCTTGACGGTCCGGCTGCTGCTTGAACGTGTTAGTTGACAGGGCGTATTCAGAGCCAAGTTTTATTAGAGGGCATTATGGAAAACAGGTTGTCATTAGAAGCTGAAGTCCGGGAGCACACGGGCACCAGGCACGCCGCGGCGGTCCGTGAACAGGCCCGCATACCGGCGGTCGTCTACGGTCATAAGCAGAGCCCGGTTGCTGTTTCACTCAACGAACACGATTTCGTCGAGGGTCTTCATCACGGCCACAGGCTGATGGACATTACGATAAACGGCAAAACCGAACAGGTCATGGTAAAGGACCTGCAATACGATCACCTGGGCAGGAATATTATCCACGCGGACCTGGTCCGGGTCGACCTGAGCGAAACAGTCCAGATTTCCGTCGGCATCGAACTCAAGGGTACGGCCCCGGGTACCGAGGAAGGCGGAATCATCGAGGCGCCGCACGACTCCATCGAGGTCGAATGTAAAGTTACCGACATCCCCGACACTATCGTCGTTTCCGTCAAGGAAATGAATATCGGCGACAGTATTCACGCCGGTGATCTCGAACTTCCTCCGGGTGTTACTCTGATCAGCGCCGAAGATATGCTTATCGCCACCTGTCATGTGGTCACGGAAGCCGAGGCAGCCGAGGAAGAAGAAGAAGGTCCTGAGGCGCCCGAAGTTATCGGTGAGGCCGAAAGAGCCGAGGAGGCCGAGGAAGAACAACAGCAGGAATCCGGTGAGTAATTCAGTGCTCGATGGGGCTGTCGGTATGAGAACCCATCGGATATGCGTGCATTTGTGTATGTGGGGCGTTGATGACTGATACGAAACTGGTCGTCGGCCTGGGTAATCCGGGTTCCGAGTACGCCGATACGCGCCACAATATGGGATTTATGGTTGTCGATTCGCTCTCGGCTAAGCTGGGCATCGACACCCGCAAGCGGAAATTCGGCGGCCGCTTCGGCGAAGGCCGGTTTCTGAACAAAAAGTTAATATTGCTCAAGCCGCAGCAGTTCATGAACCGCAGCGGACAGTCGGTTGCGACCGCGGTCGGGTTTTATCAGCTCGATCCGGACGATCTTCTGGTGATAACCGACGATATGGCCCTGGATCCGGGTAAGATCCGGCTGCGTCCGAAAGGTTCGGCCGGCGGCCACAACGGCCTGTCGGACATTATCGCCAAACTGGGAACCAGCGACTTCGGCCGGCTCAGAATCGGCGTCGGTAAAAGCCCGTACCCGCGATGGCGCGATTACGTGCTCGGCAAGCCTACAAAGGAAGAAATTCCGCTGCTGAGTGATGCTGTAGCCCGGGCGGTCGATGCGGTTCAATGCTGGGCGGCCGACGGAATCGATGCGGCTATGAACAGATTTAACGCCAACTAAGAGGCGAATAATAGAAAATGAAAGCCGGACGAGTTTCCGGCGCGTGATATAAGGACTTACGTCTACAAGAAAACTTACGGTTAGCAGGAGGTAATTGGCTTGGTTACGGTTACTAAAAGACTATACGAGGGCATGTTCCTTGTCGACTCGGCACAGGCCGGTTCGGACTGGGAAGGCGTGATCGGCGCGATCGAGACGGTTCTCAAGCGTTCCGACGCCGAGATAGTAACTCTGCGCAAATGGGACGAGCGGAAGATGGAGTATGAGATCGGCCGCGTCGGCAGAGGCACCTACATTCTGACCTACTTCCGCGTCGACGGACAGAAGATCAGCGCAATCGAACGGGATGTTCAGCTTTCGGAGAAGATTCTGCGCGTGTTGATCCTGAACGCCGAGAAGATACCGCAGGAAGAGGTCGAAAAAGAGACTCCAGCCGAAGCCGCGGTCAGGAAAGCCGAGGAAGAGGAAGCCAGAAAGGCCGAGGCCGCCGAAAAGGCCGCCGCCGAAGCTGAAGCCGAGAAGGCCGAAGAATCCGAGGCTAAAGACACCGAGCAGCCGCAGGAATCCGCCGAAGCCGAATCCGGCGCCGAATCCGAAGCGCCCGCCGCCGAGGAAAAAGCCGCCGAAGAAAAAGCCGCGGAAGAAGAGTCCGAGCCCGAAAAGCCCGCCGAAGCGGAAGCTGAAACTGAAAAGCCGGCCGAGTAAACGGCGAATATTCTATTCTCACCGTTTGTGCAGGCCGCATGCGCGAGAGCTTCGGCGCAAATTCGCGCGGCGCACTTACGGACAATAGAAGCTCGAATCCAGGAGTTTGTTATGGCCAATTACAATAAGGTGCTGCTCATAGGCAATCTGACGCGTGATCCGCAGTTGTCGTATACCCCCAATCAGACCGCGGTGGTGGATTTCGGACTTGCTACCAACCGACGATGGCGGGGTCAGGACGGCAGCGACCGCGAAGAAACCTGCTTTGTCGATTGCCGCGCATTCGGACGCACCGCCGAGACGATGAACAAATACCTCAGCAAGGGCAGGCCGGTTTTCGTCGAAGGTCGCCTTACCTTCGACCAGTGGACCGCCCAGGACGGAAGTAAACGAAGCCGACATCGTGTTACCGTCGAGAACTTTCAGTTTCTCGGCAAAGCCGGCGGAGGCGGTGGCGGCGGCGG
>CAYOTO010000008.1:4903-39666 GCA_964406945.1 uncultured Pirellulales bacterium | reverse complement strand
CGGAGGCGGTGGCGGCGGCGGTTTTGGCTCCCAGTCAAACGACGCCGGCCAGGGCCCGCAAACGCCCGAACGCTCCGAAGACGATATACCGTTCTAAAGCAGTCTTTTTCAGGGCTGATAAACGAATTTCAAGTTATTAAGCTAGAATAGACGGGTTGAATATGAGTAAAATACAAAGACGTGGTTCAAGAAGGAAATCCGGCTTTACCGGCACTCGCGAGCAGACTCAATGCCGTTTTTGCCGCCGAGGGGTAAAGTACGTGGATTACAAGGATATCGAAACTCTGCAGAAGCTGCTGACCAACCGCGGCAAGATCTACTCGCGCAAACGCAGCGGTAACTGTGCGGGTTGTCAACGTAAGGCCAAGCAGGCTATAAAGCGGGCGCGCTACATGGCTTTATTGCCTTTCAGTGCTTGATTTGGCCGCTGTAACTGTTGAACATGCACTGAAAGACGACAAATCGAGGTACTGTTATGAAGGTTTTGCTTTTTGAAGATGTAAAGGATCTCGGCTGGCTCGGAGATATTGTCGACGTTGCCGACGGTTATGCAAGGAACTATCTGCTGCCCCAGGGCATAGGCAAGCCCGCGACCGAGGCCAATATCAAGTCAATCGCCGATGAGAAGGCCAGACGCGCCGAACAGCGTATCCAGGAAGCCAAACGCCTGCAGGCCGTGGCCGAAGCGATCACCGACGCAGAAGCGGTCATAGCGTCCAAAGCCAACGAGCAGGGTCATCTGTTCGGTTCGGTTACCGAAAAAGACATTGCGGCCAATCTCCGCGAACAGGGCTTTTCCGTTGCCGACGATGTGGTAAGACTTGCCGAACACATCAAGGACGTGGGCGAGCACGAAGCGACTCTGAAGTTCTCTCCCGAAATCAAGGTTACGGTCAAAGTTACCGTGGTTCCGGAATTGAGCGAAGAAGAGGCGGCGGCGCAGGCGGCTGCAGCCGAAGAAGCCGCAAAGCAGGAAACAGCCGACGAAGCCGAAGAACCGGCCGGTCAGGAAAGCTGAACCGTTTCGGCTTCTGTTTGGCCGCAGATCATACCCTAGCGGCCGGCGAAGACACAGGAAAAGGATTTGATGAGTCCGCAGGCCAGGACAGGCAGAGAACCAGCGGGTGCGGCAAACGCACCGAACGGCAGTGATGCTTCGGGTCTTACCGGAAGGAGTATGCCTCAGTCGCTCGAGGCCGAGGCGGCCGTGCTGGGTTCGATGATAATCGATCCGGTCTGCATCGGGCTGGTAATACAGAAACTCGACCGCACCGCATTCTATCGCGTCGAACATCAGATGATTTTCGATGCGCTGGTTTCCCTTTACGAAACGAGCAAGGGCACCGTCATCGACGGCGTTCTTCTGCAGGAGCAGTTGAGAAAGCGCAAACAGCTCGAATCGGTGGGAGGGGCCGAATACCTCGCCCAGGTGGTCAATACGGTGCCTTCGGCCGCCAGCATCGGCTACTACTCGGATATCGTCAAAGAAAAACAACTGCTGCGCGAGCTGATAGTAACCGCCGGCGATATCCTGGAAGAGGCCTACGACCAGGCCGGCGAAACCAGCGAGAAGCTCGACGAGGCCGAGCGCAAGATTTTCTCTATCGTCGACAAGAAGGTAAGCGCCGCGGCCGTCTCGCTAGGCGGGCTTGCCGCCGAAGTCTACGACCTGATCGAGAAACGCGAAGGCAGCCACGTAACCGGACTGGCATCGGCATACCACGAACTGAACGAATTGACCTGCGGCTTTCAGACCGGCGAGATGATCATAATCGCCGGAAGACCCAGTATGGGTAAAACCGCCTTCGTTCTGAACTTGGCCGAGCACCTGGGAATAGTCGAGCAGGAGCCGGTAGCGATTTTTTCACTCGAAATGGGCAAACAACAGTTGGCCGAGCGATTCCTCTGCAGTTATACTCAAATCGACGCCAATCTGGTCCGTAAAGGCATGCTGAGCAACGAGCAGTACCATCAGCTCGCCGAGGCGGTTGCCATGTTCGCCCAGGCCCCGATTTACATCGACGATACACCCGCGCTTACGCCCCTTGAAATGCGGGCCAAGGCCAGACGCCTCAAACACCAGTACGGCATAAAGTGTTTGATAGTAGACTATCTTCAGTTGATGCACATGGGCGGCAGGCCCGAATCGCGTCAGCAGGAGATTACCGCTATATCGCGCCAGACCAAGGCGCTCGCAAGAGAACTGGAGATTCCGGTTCTGATGCTCAGCCAGTTGAATCGTGCAGCCGAAGGCCGCGAGGATCACAGGCCGAGGATGAGCGATCTGCGTGAAAGCGGCAGTATCGAGCAGGATGCCGATGTTATCATGCTGCTGCATCGTGAAGACTACTATCGACGAAACGACGAATCGTACGAACCGACGAATGTGGCCGAGGTGATTATAGCGAAACAGCGAAACGGCCCCACGGGAACCGTGAAGCTGATGTTCAGGGAAGAGTCCACCCGTTTCGAGAACTTATCTCACATACCGGACAACTCTGTTCCGTTCTAGCGGGGAATTTTATGGCCAGAACATGGATAATAACAGTTCTCGCGTCGGGTATGCTGCTTGCATTGGGTTCCGGCTGTGCAAGCCCGGGCGATGAAAGCGGCGAGGAGGCGGCCCTGAGAATGGCTCGCGAGGGCCAGGACGTGGTGCGTTCGATTACGTTCGTCGGCAACGACCATATCAAGGACAAGGTCCTGCGAAAGAAAGTCGGGTTCAAGGTCGGCGATTATCTCGATGCGGTTCTGGCCGAGCTTGGCAGGCGCAGCGTCGAGGAGCACTACCGCCAGAAAGGCTACGCCTACGCCCAGGTCTCGCTCAACACGCAAAAACTCGAAGACGGCGAAGTCATATACACGGTCGAGGAGGGCCAACGGGTCGCCATAAAAAGCGTAAAGTTTGTCGGCAACGAGAAGCTCAAGACCGGAGATCTCAAAAAAGTAATCAAAACTTCGCCCCGCAGGTGGTTGGTACTGCCCAAATACTACACCAAAGAAATGGTCCAGGCCGATGTCGAGAGGCTTCGCCAGGTCTATTACGACCGCGGCTTTCTCAATCACAGCATCAGGGCCGAGGGAGAGGCAAACGTCGTTTTCCACATAGAGGAAGGCCCCGTATACCGCGTCCGCGACGTTATCTTTACGGGCAACGAGTACTTCGAAGAGGAAAAACTGCGAGAGGATCTGGAGCTTGAGGCGGGCGAGCCGTACTACCAGACCGCCGCCGAAGATCATGTGGAACGGCTTTCGGAACTGTACAAAGCCAGAGGCTTCATAAATGCATTCGTCGAACAGTCGCCGAAATTCGTACTCGAAGGCGATGAAAATCTCGTCGATGTGGAATTCCGCATCTTGCAGGGCGATCAGTTCCGCATCGGCAAAATAGACATAACCGGCAACGAAAACACCCAGGAAAAAGTCTACCGGCATATACTGGACGAGTACGAATTTACGCCCGGCGAGTACTATAATGCGGATCTTGCGCCGGTTTACGGCGGCGGCGATCTCGAAAAGCGGATTCGGCGTATGACCCTTGCCGAAGAGGCCGCGATTCGACCGGTGGACACCAACCAGCCCGGCCGCAAAGACGCGCAAGTTAATGTAAAAGAAGGACTTACCGGCATGGTAATGCCCGGCGTGGGGGTCAGCAGTGATAGCGGTTTCATCGGCAGGCTGATCTATCAGCAACGCAATTTCGACATTACCGACTGGCCCGAGAGCTTCGAGGAGTTCATAACGCTAAAGTCCTTCAGAGGAGCCGGACAAACGCTGCGAATAACCGCCGAACCCGGAACCCAGGTAAGTCAGTACGCGATAAACTTCAGCGATCCGTATTTCCAGGAGAAACCGACGCGGCTGGATGTCAGCGCTTCGAGCTACGAGCGGGGCCGGGAAAGCTATTACGAAGAGCGCGTCCGCGGCTACGCCGGGTGGGAAGACAGACTCGAAAACGGCTGGCGAAAAACCATCAGCATCCGCACCGAAAACGTGGATGTAGATGATCTGGACCGGGATGCCCCGTGGGAAATCCGCGATGTAGCGGGCGAAAACCTGCTGGCCGGCGGACTCTTCGGCATAAGCAGGGAGCTGACCGACGACGAGTGGGAGCCCACCGAGGGCCAGATATACGGTGTTTCGTACGAACAGCTCACCGGCGACCACACATTCGGCATCCTCAGTGCGAATTACATGCGGTATTTCACCGTGCATGAGGACCTGGCGGAGCGCAAAACCGTCCTGTCGCTGAAATTACTAGGCGCCAGCACCGTCGGCGACGCTCCTCCGTTCGAGAAGTTCTATGCCGGCGGCACCGGTTTGTACGGAATACGCGGGTTCGAGTACCGCGGAGTCAGCACCCGCGGCCTGCAGACCAACGTGCGGCCCGGAAGAACACCGCAGCGAGAAGACCCCATCGGCAGCGACTGGATTTTCATAGCCAACACAGAGCTGGCGATTCCCGTAGTGGGAGATAACCTGGCGTGGCTGTTGTTCGTCGACAGCGGTGCAATCGATACCGGTCCTTACAGGGCGTCGGTCGGTACGGGCGTTCAGATCATGATCCCGCAGTGGTTCGGGCCGGTTCCGATGCGGTTTTCAATCGCCACACCGTTCATGAAAGGCGATGAAGACGAAACCGAGATCTTCAGTTTTTCGGCCGGCGGCTTGTTCTGAACCGAAAATAAAGACCAGGACCGCCTTTCGGAGGCGGACAACAACAGGTTGAAGCGGTATGGGGATTGGGCCGATTTGCTGTATGAAGCTGGAATTTCCGAACTTGTGGAATGGGGGCATTTTGCAGACAAAGCTTGAGTCCCGCTTGTTTTCTGTTATACATAAGTTTAGAAAGGAACGAGAACAATGAAGTTGCGAACACTGATTTTAGGTCTGATCATCAGTATTCTGGCCCTGTCGGCCGGATATCAGTATACCAACGCCGCCACCGGCAATGATCCGGTGGTTGTGAAGGTCGGAACGGTACGCATTCGCAAGGTCCTTCGAGACTGCCAGAAGAATGCGTCGTACAGAGCGCAGTTTCTGGCCGAGCAGAAGAAGTTTCAGGACGAAGTCCGCACTCTGCAGAGTCAGGCGGATCAGATCGAGGCCGGTCTGTCGGCTTTGAAACCGGGCACCGCGGAGTACCTCAAGAACATGAAGAAACTGATGAGCCTCCAGAGTGAAATCGAGCTCAAGAAGCAGTACAACAACCAGGAAAGGCTCGCCAAGGACCACCGCTGGACCGAGGATCTATATCAGCAGATTCTCGAAATCGTGGATGAAATTGCCACCGAACGCGGCCTTGATCTGGTTCTGGAGGCGAATAAGCCCGAGTTTCCGCTGCCCAGCAGCGAGGAACTTATGATGGCTCTGCGGACGCACACGGTTCTCTACGATGCCGGAGCGGTTGACCTGACGGCCGATACCATCAAAAGACTGGATGCCAAATAAAACCTCGAACTACACTTGTGATTGCAGATTTCGACTCTGATGGGACTGACTTTAGAACAGTTGGCTAAGCGCATCGGCGCCGATCTGGTCGGATCAGGCGCCGACGGCGAGGTAGTGATCGATGCCGTCGGTGCGATCGAGACCGCCGGCGACAGGCATGTTACATTCGTAAGCAGGGATAAACACAGGGCCGAAGTCCGCAAAACCGGCGCCGCCGCGGTCATCGTCAGTGAGCCGATAGAGAGCCTCGGCAAGCCTCAACTGGTGGTCAAGGAAGTCGATTCGGCCCTGATAGAGGCTTTGAAGGTCTTTGCACCTGTGCTGAGCGCTCCGGCTGGGGGTGTTGACCCATCGGCCAGGGTAGCCGACAGAGCAAAAATAGACAAGACTGCGAGCGTCGGACCCCACACTGTAATAGGCCCGAATGTTAAGATAGGCAAAAACTGCGTCATTTCCGGCGGCTGCCACATTGGCGAAGGCTCCAGCATCGGTGAAAACTGCCGGCTGGATTCCAATGTCGTGATCTATCATAACTGCCGCATTGGAAACAATGTAATCATTCAGGCCAATACGACGATAGGATCGACCGGATTCGGGTACACAAAGGTAAACGGTGAATCCCGGCTGATACCGCACAACGGCGGCGTGCTGATAGAAGATTGCGTCGAAATAGGCGCCAACTGCTGCATCGACCGGGCTAAATTCGGCAATACGGTGGTCGGAGCCGGGACGAAAATGGACAATCTCGTCCAGATCGGACATAACGTGGTGATCGGCAAGTGCTGTCTGATAGCAGGGCAGGTAGGCATAGCAGGCAGTGCGAAAGTGGGCGACGGCGTTGTGATGGCAGGACAGGTTGGCGTCGCGGACAATCTTTACATCGGCTCCGGGGCGGTTCTGACCGCCAAGGCCGGTGTGCTCAACGATGTCGAATCTGAAAAAGTAATGACCTGGATCCCCGCTTTGGAGCATAGCGAAGCACTGCGGGCCATAGCAAACGTTATGCGTTTGCCGAAGCTGGCGGCGAAGATCAGAACGCTGGGTCAGAGGGTGGACAAGCTTGAATCTGCAGAAGACGATTAAGAGTGAGGCCAAGATCGCCGGCAAGGCGCTGTTCAGCGGCACTGATGCGAAGCTTGTCTTTCGCCCGGCACCGGTGGACTCGGGCGTGGTTTTTGTCCGCATCGACGCCCCCGAACCGGTCAGAATAAGCGCGATTGCTCCGAATGTAGCCGAGCGCAGCCGCCGCACCACCATCAGAAAAGGCTCTGTCAGCATCGAAACCGTAGAGCACTGTCTGGCCGCGGTAAGCGCACTGCAAATCGACAACCTTACCATCGAGATAGAAGGCCCCGAGCTTCCGGCGCCGGATTGCAGCAGCAGCGAGTTTTACAAGGTTCTCAAGCGCGCCGGTATCGTCGAGCAGGGAACCGAGCGGCGCGAGTTCGTAATCAGAGAGCCCATCAGCATAACTTCGGGCGATACTTCTATTTATGCTCTGCCGGCCGTAGGCAACGGTCTGAGCATAACCTACGACCTGGATTACGGCGGCCACACGGGAATCGGCAAGCAGCTTTTCAGTTGCGGGTTGACGGCCGACGTGTTCGAACGCCATCTAGCCCCGGCCAGGACATTTCTGCTGGAAACCGAGGCCAGACAATTCCGGGCAAAAGGACTGGGAACGCACCTTAGCCCCAAGGATATACTGGTCATAAACTCGGACGGGCCTATAAAGAACACCCTTCGCTTTCCGAACGAGTGCGTTCGGCACAAAATAGTGGACCTGATAGGCGATCTGGCTCTGGTGGGCAGGTCTCTGCACGGCCGGGTGGTTGCCTATCGAAGCGGACACAGCCTGAATCAGCAGCTTGCGGCAAAGCTCTACGAAGCGGCCCAGCAGCGCGAACGCATAGAGAAGTTCGGGACCGACGCGATTCTCGATATCAGGCGGATTCAGAAGATCCTGCCCCACAGATACCCCTTTCTTCTGGTCGACAAGGTCATCGAGATCGAGGGCGATACCAGAATAAAGGGAATCAAGAACGTAACTTTCAACGAGTTATTCTTCCAGGGCCATTTTCCAGGTACCCCGATTATGCCGGGAGTGCTGATCGTCGAGGCGATGGCCCAGGTTTCGGGCCTGCTGTTCGCCCAGCGTCTGGAGCACACCGGTAAGCTGGCGGTTTTGCTCAGCATGGATGACGTAAAGCTGCGGCGGGCGGTCGTGCCGGGCGATCAACTCATCCTCACGGCCGAAACGGTCAGGCTCAGGAGGCGGACGGCGCACTGCCGATGCAGGGCGATAGTGGGAGATGCGGTTGCGGCAGAGGCGGAAATACGCTTCATGCTCGTAGATGACGAAAAATTATAGCTTTGTGATTTTGGTTTTTTAGAGGTGAACAATCGATATGGCTGAGATACATCCCAGCGCAGTAATCGATAAGAGTGCTCAAATCGACAACGACGTCGTGATCGGCCCAAACTGCTATGTCGGACCCGGCGCGGTGCTCGGACCGGGAACGGTTCTGGAGCCGGCGGTGATAATCGAGAAGAACGTCGTGATCGGCCGTAACAATCATTTCTTCCCCCACTGCGTGATCGGCGCAAATCCCCAGGTTTTAGCTATGAAAGAGGGCGCCGTGATCGGCAAGCTCGTGATTGGCGACAACAACACCTTCCACGAACAGGTTACGATACACCCGAGCATTTACAGCGAAGGCCGCACTAGAATAGGCAACGACAACTTCATAATGATCGGCACCCACATCGGCCACGACTGCATAATCGACGACAGAGTGGTGCTCAGCAACTACGTCCAGATAAGCGGGCACTGCCATATCGAAGACGGGGTCTGGCTTAGCGGCATGGTGCTTTCGCATCAGTTCGTTACAATGGGCAAATGGTGCTATTGCGCGGGCATGGCCGGTATCAACAAGGATATTCCGCCTTACTTGATTGTCAGCGGCCATTATCCGCCGGTCGTTCGCAGTGTGAACAAACGGGGCATGGTCCGGGCCGGCCTCAGCGAAGAACAGCAGGCCGGCGTGCTGGGCGCTTACAAACAGCTTTACCGCCAGGGGGACAGTCTTCTGGAAAATGCAAAAGCCCTTGCAAAGACCGAAGGCTTAGACGAGAATGTCCGGGCGATGGTCGAATCGGTCATCAGAAGTGCCGAACACCGGTACGGCCGGTACCTCGAAACGCTGAGGCACTGAGAGCCGCATCGGCGAACAGACGCATAATCCGACCGCGAACCGGTTGATAATTCTCTTACGGCGGGGGCGAAATCCCGGATACTGAAAGCTGAATCATGGACAAGATACGTACAGCAGTGGTCGGCGCCGGCAAGATGGGCGCCATTCACGCCAAGGTCTACGAGCAACTGGCCAACAGCGAATTGACGGCCATAGTGGATTGTGTCGAGGAGAAAGCCAATACGCTGGCCGAGAAACACGGCTGCCGGCCATACACCGATCCTGAGCAGATAATCGGCAAGGTGGACGCCGTTACGATATCCGCACCGACGGTCGAGCATTTTCCCCTTGCCAGGTTCTTTCTCAAGAACAATATCGCCGTTCTGATCGAGAAGCCCTTGGCGGCCGACGTTCGCCAGGGCCGAAAGATCGTCAGCCTGGCCCGCAAGCACAACACCGTGGCCGCGGTGGGACATTCCGAACGGTGCAACCCTATCGTGCAGGCCATGAAAAGGCTGGATATCGAGCCGAAATTCATCGAGGCCGGCAGAATCAGCCCCTATCCATTCCGTTCGACCGATGTCGGAGTTGTGCTGGACGTGATGATTCACGATCTGGACATCATTCTGTCGATGGCATCGAGCAAGATTAAACGCGTCGACGCAGTCGGCGTGAACGTGGTGGAGGAAAACGAGGATATCTGCAACGCCAGGATCATATTCGAGAGCGGCTGCATTGCAAACGTAACGGCATCCCGGCTGGCCCTGAAGACCTCGCGCAAGCTTCGCGTATTCAGCAGGCAGGCTTATCTGAGCGTCGATTACTGGAAAAAGAGCGGAATAGCCATCAAAGCCGATCCGAATGCCAACGTCGTGGAATGGATCAAGGAAAAACGGGCCTCCGGCGATCTGGATCTGGCGACGGTCAACTGGCCGGACCTGCTTCACATAGAGCCCCTCGAAATCGACGACAAGGAGCCCATACGGCTGGAACAGGAGGCGTTCCTCAAAGCGATCGAGGACCGCGATGTCGAGCCGGAAGTAACGGTGGCCGAGGGTCTTGCGGCTCTTGAGTGCGCCCAGAAGATCCTCAACGCCATCAAGAAACACAAGTGGGATTAAACGCCGGACGTTATTTCGCGTAAGGAACGGAGGTTGATCCGGGATAAGCAGCTCTTTCCAGCGCGTGTGGAGCCGGGCAGTGGTTTCAGGTCGATGTAGTTTGGCGCCGGCTCACTGTTTGTGTTTGAGTTTGGTGACCGTCTGGTGGGCCAGGCGGGTGGGTTCGGGCAGGCGATACCGGACGGCGCAGCGCAGGGTCAGCCGGATTGCGTCTTCGAGGGTGCATTTGTTTCCGACCGAAATGAAGAGGGGTTTGACGTTCGTTCTGGTTCTGACAACCGCGCCGATTGTCTCGACGGATCCTTCGGACTCGGTCAGCGTCAGCGGGCTGTGAGAGCCTTTTTCGACCGCTGGTTCTTGGAAATCGCCGGTGAGCCTGCTTTTTGCACAGCCGATTGTGGGCTTGTTCAGAAACAGGCCCAGGTGAGCGGCCAGACCCAGCCGACGGGGGTGGGCGATTCCCTGGCCATCGACCATGAACAGATCGGGGGTTCTTTTGAGTTTCTCCACCGCGGCGATGCAGACCGGCCCTTCCCGGAAAGACAGCAGGCCCGGGATATATGGGAAAGTCGTCTTGCGGCGAGCGTGAGTGGTCTCGATGAGGTCGAAGTCGGGGAGTTTCAGCAGGACGACCGCGGCGAGGATTTGCGAGCCGTCTTTGCTGAATGCACAATCCAGGCCCGCTACGAGTTCGGGTTCTTTCCGGATGGGTGTGAACCGCACCCTGGAGGCGATTCTGGTCTGAAGTTCGCGGGCTTCTTTGTAGCTTAGATTCCAGTCATGAAGTTTTCGCGTCTTCATGGGGCGATTATTGGCCGTTGCGGCCTGTTTCGCAAGGCCAAAGCGCCGGCATCTGCTGTTGGGAGCTTTTGTAAGCAATTCAGCGACCAGATTTGGCAATTTCCTTACTTGTGACTGACTGCAGACGGCGTACGCTATAGTGCACTAGAATAGTCCAGGTTGTTAATGCCGACCGGTCTGGTCGGTCAAGAACACAGGAGGTGAGTTATGCGCAATGTACTCTTAATTCTCATTACATGCAGTCTTATCACATTGAGCGGATGCAAAGGCGATTCGGAATCCTCCGGGGATGGGTCGTCCGCTTCGTCCGGCGGCGGCCGGGCGGTGGCCGTACCTCAGGACGGCGCCATCGGCACCTGGCGCGACAACGTCAGCAATCCTCTTTTCTTCAGCAATATCAGCATTTACGCCGAAGACGGACAGCTCTATCTCGAAAACAAGTTCGACGACGGCAGCAGCAGAAGGAGGCAGGTGGTCGAGAAAAAATCTGATCTCGGGCGTCGATTCGATCCGGTAATTCCCACGCGTCTGGGCGATCATTGGGTGATCGATGAGAACGGCGACCTGCTTCTGCGCGATCAGCACGGCACCGCCGCCAAAGCAGAGAAGATCGAAGATGCGAATCGTTGAGGCTTCGGCCGTCAGCGTTTCTCAAACAAAGCTCCTTTAGCGGCAATTTCGCTCGCTTTGTGGTAGGATATGCGCGCATGCGCCGCAATTCTGCGCGGAAAGTTGAGCTATATTGCCGGCGGCCGTTCGTTGTCTTCTCCCACATGCGGATTTAACTACGAACCCTGTCGACTCCCTGCCAATAAATAAGTTCTCGTGCCACCGCCGGTTAGAGCGCGTCTTTCGCCGAAGCGATTCAGGGGCGAATTGCGGCCGCAGAACCTTCTAAAGACAATGCGATTAGACCGATAAAGTACTTTTAGCGGTGTTTCGGTTGTGGTATAATAGCTAGTTTGTGATTCTGTCGAAATTGCGAGACGCCGCAGTCTTTACTTCGACAATACGGATTGAGACCGGACGGACAAAGAGCGGCGGGTTGTTGCAACTGCGATTCGGCCGGTTCTTGTTTGTTTCTGAATATTACGGCCCGGAGGCCGGATTGAAATACAGGGTTTTATGGCTAAGAAGCAGGATAAGGTCATAAGTGTAACAGGGGCCTGCGAGCACAACCTCAAGAACATCAACCTCGATATCCCGCGCGATCAGCTCGTGGTAATCACTGGTTTGAGCGGCTCGGGCAAGAGTTCGCTGGCTTTTGATACGATTTACGCCGAAGGCAGGCGAAAGTACGTCGAATCGCTAAGCGCTTACGCCAGGCAGTTCCTCGAACAGATGCAAAAACCGGCGGTCAGCGATATTACGGGTTTGCCGCCCACAATCGCGATAGAACAGCGAAGCGCCAGCAGCAATCCCCGGTCCACGGTCGCAACGACCACCGAAATTTACGATTACTTCCGGCTTCTCTTTGCAAGGGTGGGCACGCCTCACTGCTGGGTCTGCGGCAAGGAGATTACCAGTCAGCATTCGTCCCAGATTGTCGAATCGATCATGACCCGGCCCGAAGGGACCAAGGTCCAGATCTGCGCCCCGCTTATTCGGGGCAAGAAGGGCGAGCACAAAGACGTTTTCGCCGGTATTCAGCGGGAGGGTTTTGTCCGGGTCCGGGTGGACGGCAGCATTTACGACATCCGCAGCCTGCCCGACTTGAACAAGAACAAGAAGCACGACATCGCGGCGGTGGTCGACAGGCTGATAATACGCGATGGTGTGCGGGTGCGGCTGGCGGACTCGGTGGAAACGGCTTTAAAACTGGCCGAGGGAGTTCTGCTCGTTCTCGTACAGGAGCCGATAAGAGACAAAAACAACGGCGGCGAGGGCGGTTGGGAAGAGGTGCTCTACAGCGAAAAGTTCGCCTGTTCGGACCATCCCGAGGCGTCTCTGGAGGAGCTTTCGCCGCGGCTGTTCAGCTTCAACAGCCCTTACGGCGCCTGCAAGAGCTGCGACGGGCTCGGAACCATACTGGAGTTCGATCCGGATTTGATAGTGCCCGACAAGACGGTCTCGCTGGAGAACGGCGCCATCGACGCATGGCGCAAGGGCGGCAAGCGGATGAACATCTTTTACAACCGGCTTATCAAGCGGTTCTGCCGGGATATAGGAATCAGAAAATCCACGCCTTTCGGGGAGCTTCCCGCTTACGCACGCAGGATACTGATGTACGGGACGAGTCCGGCGGATGTGAAAAAGTACGGCATGCGTTTCGAGGGCGTGATTCCGAACCTTACCAGGCGGTGGGAAAAGACCACCAGCGAGTACGTCAAGGCCAGGCTGCACGGCTATCTGTCCGAGCAGTCGTGTACGAGCTGCGGCGGCGCCAGATTGAGGCCGGAAGCGGTCGCGGTCACGGTAGGGACCAAGAGCATCAACGAGCTTTCGCATATGAGCATCGAGAAGGCCCAGAGCTTTTTCAACAAGCTCAAGCTGGATGCCGAGAAAACGGTAATCGGCGCTCAGGTGCTCAAGGAAATAAAGGCCAGATTGAAATTCATGCTGGATGTGGGGCTGGGTTATCTCACGCTGGACCGCAAGAGCAGCACGCTGGCCGGGGGCGAGGCCCAGCGGATTCGCCTGGCGACTCAGGTCGGCAGCGGCCTGGTGGGGGTCTGCTACGTGTTGGATGAGCCGACGATCGGCCTTCACAAACGCGATAATGACCGGCTGCTGGCGATACTGCGGCGGCTGAGCAAACTGGGCAATACGGTGCTGGTGGTCGAGCACGATGAGGACATTATGGCGGCGGCCGATCACATCATAGACATCGGCCCGGCCGCGGGCGCACACGGCGGCGAAATAGTCGTCCAGGGCAGCTACGAGCAGATTCTAAAATGCAAGAGCTCTATCACAGGCGAGTACCTCAGCGGCAGGAAGAAGATTTCGGTGCCCGCCAGACGGCGAAAATACAGCCTGCGCAAGTGTATCGAAGTCAAAGGCGCTTCGGAGAACAATCTCAAACAGATCAATGTCAAGTTTCCGCTGGGGGTGTTTACCTGCGTAACGGGTGTCTCGGGTTCGGGCAAAAGCACGCTTGTCAGTCAGATTCTGCTGCGGGCGCTTCGTCGCCGGGTGTACAGCAGCCGCGAAAGACCGGGTGCGCACGAGAATGTGCTGGGAACCTCGCAGGTGGACAAAGTTATCGAAATCGACCAGTCGCCCATCGGCAAGACGCCTCGAAGCAACCCGGCGACCTACACGGGCGCATTCGATCTTATTCGCAAGCTGTTTGCGATGACGCGGGAGGCCAAGATTCGCGGCTACAAGGCCGGGCGATTCAGTTTCAACGTCAAAGGCGGCAGGTGCGAGTTCTGCAGGGGCCAGGGCACCAAGAAGATCGAGATGCACTTTTTGCCGGACGTGTACGTTACCTGTCAGAACTGCAAAGGCAGCAGATACAACCCGGAAACTCTGCAGGTTACGTATAAGGGCAAGAATATCGCGGACGTTCTGGATATGCGTGTCGAGGATGCGCTGTCATTTTTCGCGAATTTCCCCAATGTGGTGCGGATACTGCAGACTCTCAATGACGTAGGTCTGGGTTATATTCAGTTGGGCCAGTCCTCGACCACGCTCTCAGGCGGCGAGGCTCAGCGGGTCAAACTTTCGGCCGAGCTGGGTAAATCGGCCACCGGCCACACTTTCTACGTGCTGGATGAGCCTACGACCGGCCTGCACATGGCCGATATCGACAACCTTCTGGGCGTGCTGCAGCGGCTGTGCGACATGGGCAATACGGTTGTCGTTATCGAACATAACCTTGATGTTATCAAGATGGCCGATTATATAATAGACTTGGGCCCCGAGGGCGGCGATGCCGGCGGCGAAATAGTGGTTGCCGGAAAACCGGAGGATGTTGTTAAAAACGAGGTCAGCTACACGGCGAAATTCCTCAAGGCCAGACTTTAGCACTGTTGCGGTATGACCGGGGCCGGCCGCCGGGCGACACAAGACAAGGACAAGCAGCATGTGGGAATTCAAACTGGGTGGTATCGACGATCTGAGGCGGGTTTGCGAAGAACACGGCGTTTCGGTCGGGGCCGGCGAAGATACTTCGATTTTACGTGAGCCGGTGCAGGCGGGGTCTTTGCGGATTCCGAATTCGCTTGCGGTTCATCCGATGGAAGGCTGCGACGGCGATTCGCAGGGCAGGCCTTCGCCTCTTACGGTCAGGCGGTACCAGAGGTTCGCCCGCGGCGGAGCGGGGCTTCTGTGGGCCGAGGCCATAGCGGTGGTAAGAGAAGCGCGGGCCAATCCACGGCAGTTGTGGCTACATTCGGGCAGCAAAAGCTCGTTCGAATCGCTGGTTCGCATGATGCGTCGCGAAGCGGCCGCGAGCATGGGGCCCGACCATAAGCCGGTGATAGTGGCTCAACTTACCCATTCGGGCAGGTACAGCAAGCCCGAAGGCGTTGCACATCCGCTGATTCCGCAGCGCGATCCCTATCGCGATCCGCTGGTTCCGGAGAAATTCCCCAGCAAGAACAGGGCAAGTCGCATTCCCGACGACTGGCCTCTGCTGAGCGACGAATACCTCGACATTCTCATCGGCGACTACGTCGAGGCTGCCCGGATTGCGTTCGAGGCCGGTTTCGATGCGGTGGATATCAAGTCCTGCCACGGATATCTCATTAATGAGCTTTTCGCCAGCCGCAATCGCCAGGGCAAATACGGCGGCTCGTTCGAGAACCGTACGCGATTCGTGCTGGACGTTATCGACGCGATACGAAGCGAACTGGGCGAGGATAAGCCGATAGTCTCCAGGCTGGGCATTTACGATGCTATTCCGTATCCCTACGGCTGGGGCGTCGACGAGAACGACTATACCAAGGCCGACCTTGCCGAACCGAAGAAGCTGATAAGCGAGTTCGAAAAACGCGGCGTCAAGCTCGTGAATCTTACGATTGCCAACCCGTATTACAATCCGCACGTGGGCAGGCCTTTCAACGAACCCATCACAGGCGGTTACGACGAGCCGGAGCATCCCGTAGTCGGTGTGGAAAGGCTCGTGAGGCTGGCCGGTGAGATTCAGAAGGAATTTCCGGAAATGGCGTTCGTAGGCACCGGTTACAGTTGGCTTCGCACGCTTTTTGCAAATGTTGCGGCGGCGAGCAAGGCCGAGGGGCTGGCGACACTAATCGGCGGCGGGCGGATGAGTTTCGCGTATCCGGATTTTGCGAAGGATATCGTCACCAGGGGCGCCATGGACCCGCGAAAGGTGTGTATAGGCTGCAGCGCGTGTACGCAGATCATGCGGGACGGCGGCAAGACCGGCTGTGTCGTCAGAGACAACGAGGTTTACGGGCCGATATTCGAGCACGGCCGGATGAGCGACAGGGCTAATCTGGAGCGGCTGGGCCAGGCGTGCCGCGAATGTCAGGAGCCGACATGCCAGTTGGCCTGCCCGGCGGGTATCGCGGTGCCGCAGTTCATCCGCAAATTTCTCGATGGAGACGACAAGGGGGCATACGAGGTTCTGCGGCAGCGGAATGTTTTCCCGGAAATCTGTGCGAGGCTGTGTCCGGTCGAACAGCAGTGCCAGGGCTACTGCCTGCAGAAATTCATCGGCGACGGGCCTTTGCCAATTGCCCACATTCAGCGGTATCTGTCCGAGCAGGCCAATAAGAACGGCTGGTCGAAGATCAAGGTGCCGCAGGAGGCTGCGGGCGGGAGAATCGCAATTATCGGCGCAGGACCGGCGGGCCTGGCTTGCGCCGCAAGACTGCTGGAGATGGGCCACACGGTCGAAATGTTTGACAAGCGAAGCGCTTTCGGCGGCATGGTGGATTCGGTAATCCCGGCCGAACGTCAGCAGGACGCCCTGAACAACGAAATTGCCGCGGTGTTCCGTGATGTTCCGTCAGAAAGATTCGTAAAACATGCGGGCAAAGGGCTGGACGAGAAGTTCGATCTGGATGAGGTGATGGAGCAGTTCGATGCCGCATTTGTCGGGCTGGGACTGCCCAGGGCGATCAGCATTGCGACGGAGAAACTGGACGGCCTGTACAATGCCATGGAGTTTCTCGAAGCCGCCAAGAGCAGCGACGGACTGGACCTTTCGGGCAAGAGCGTTGCCGTGGTCGGCGGCGGAAATACGGCGATGGATGCCGCGGTGACCGCTTGCGACCGGGGCGCATCGGACGTGTATGTGGTTTATCGCAGGTCATTCAAAGAGATGCCGGCCTGGAGCGCCGAGCGGGACCATGCGATGGACAGAGGGGTTCACTTTCTGATTCTCACGGCGACGCTGGGTTACAACGGCGAAGACGGCAGGCTGAGCGGTTTGAAGGCGTGCCCGACCCGGCTCGGTCCGGCTGATGAGAGCGGCAGACGACGGCCTCAACCGATAGAGGACAGTGCGTACGACCTGCCGATGGACGTAGTTGTGGAGGCGATAGGCCAGCAGTCGGCGGCGAACATCGCACAGGTTCTCAACGGCGTCAAGCTCGACGGCGGACTGGTCGAAGTGGATAATGCGACGCTCAGCACTTCCCGACAGGGGGTGTTCGCCGGCGGCGATATCGCGCGCGGGGCCTCGACGGTCGTCGCGGCGGTTGCCGACGGAATGAAAGCGGCGACGAAAATAGATGAGTATCTTGCCGGTAAAAGTTGACAACTGAATGGTCGCGGGAGGCGGTTGACTC
Organism: uncultured Pirellulales bacterium; assembly: GCA_964406945.1. Taxonomy (GTDB): domain Bacteria; phylum Planctomycetota; class Phycisphaerae; order Sedimentisphaerales; family Anaerobacaceae; genus UBA2266. The sequence continues at coordinate 22,395 of CAYOTO010000008.1, read as the reverse complement.
GCCCGACTCAAAATGCCCGCGGCTCAATGGCGAAAGGATTGTTGTTTATGGCGGATCGGCCGGTTGGGATAGTTACAGGGGCCAGCAGGGGAATCGGACGGGCGATAGCTCTGGAGCTGGCCCGGCTGGGATACGACATTGTCGTAAACCGCGTCAGAGATGAGGCGCCGGCGGTTAAAGATGAGATCGAAAAACTGGGGGTCAGGTGTGAATTCGTTCAGGGCAATATCGGCGTAAGCAGCGACCGCCAAAGGCTGGTCGACGCAACCAGAGCGGCTTTCGGACGCTGCGATATTCTGGTGAACAACGCCGGGGCGGCGCCTCTTCAGAGGCTGGATATTCTCGAGGGCACCGAGGAGAGCTTCGACCGCGTAATCGGCATTAACCTCAAAGGCCCTTATTTTCTGACGCAACTGGTTGCGAACTGGATGATAGAGCAGCGCAGGGAGTTTCCGGATCGGGGTCTGCGGATCGTCAACATCGGATCGATTTCGGCTTACACCAGCTCGCCCTCGCGAGGCGAGTATTGCATAAGCAAGGCCGGCATTCGGATGATGACCAAGCTGTACGGCGACAGACTGGGCGAGTACGGAATCGGCGTATTCGAGGTAAGCCCGGGAATCATAGCGACCGATATGACGGCAGGGGTGAAGGATAAATACGACAAACTAATTGCAGAGGGTCTGCAGCCGATCAAGAGGTGGGGACAGCCTCAAGACGTTGCCAAAGCCGTGGGCGCGATAGCGCAGGGCGGGTTCGATTTTTCGACAGGCGCGATTTTCGACGTAGACGGGGGTTTTCATCTGAGCAGGTTGTAGGGATTTGATATGGAAATGAAAGTTGCACTGACTACGATACTTCGCGACGGATTCATACTGGTGTTCAATCAGGACAAGCTGGACGTCGTGCAAACGGCCGAGGCGCTGATGAAGGCCGGCGTCAGCAATATGGAAGTTACCTGCAGAATCAGCAAACCGCTGGAGAAGATGCAGAAGCTCCGCAAGGTGATCCCCGAGTTCGTCATAGGCGCGGCCAGTCTTATCGATCTGGAGCCGGTGAGGGAAATCTGCAACAGAAACCGGCCGGACGATCCTGTTCCCACCCTTCAGGAGGTGGTGGACGCCGGATGCGATTATCTGGTTTCGGCCGTTAATTTCAGCGATGCTTCGTATGAGAAGTTCGCGGGTAAAACGGTTATGGTGCCGGGGTGCGGTTCGGCCCACGAGGTGGTAAGCCAGTTTGCCAGGGGCGCCAACATGTGCAAAGTCTTCCCGGCCAAGCAGTTGGGCGGCGCCGGTTTTGTCAAGGCTATCGACCCTGCAATTCACAAGACCATAAGCATGGTGCCCATGGGCGGGACGAACCCGCAGAACATGGGCGATTACATCAAGGCCGGTGTGCTTGTTCTTGGCGGGTCGTTCAGTTTGATTTCCAAAGAGACAATGGCCCGGATAATAGACGAGCAGGATTACGACCTTCTGGCGGCCGAATTGACCGAGGTCAAGGGGCTGATCGACGAGCTGCGGGCTTCGATGTACTCGCATCTGGATTTCGCGACCGCGACACTCGGGGAGATAAGCGAAAAGACCGGGCGGCTGTTTAACCTGTAAGAATCGTGCGGTTTTCGATTTGCCCGGCGAACGCGGGCGCTTACTGAGTTGCGAGGATTACGATGAGACGTATCGGGTGTCAGGGTTGGTGCGGTTTCACAACAGCTTTGGCGGTTCTTTTGCTGTGCGGCGTGGGGTCCGGCGGCGAAGCAATTACGATCAACGCCAAAGCCGACGGCTATCGCGGCATCTGGTACATGAATCAGCCGTCGGGCGACCAATATGTGTACAAATACAGCGGGGGTCTGGGGACTTACTGCGCCAAGCACAAGCCGTTCGCGGTCTACTGCGAGAAAGTCGACAAGACTTTCTTCTGCTACGGCGGGGCCACGGCCGAGAACAGCCGACGACTGATCCACATGGTCTCGTACTACGATCACCAGACGCACCGCGTGCCCAGACCCACGATACTGCTGGACAAGAAGACCAGCGACGCCCACGACAATCCGGTAATCAGCGTCGATTCCGCGGGGATTGTCTGGATATTCTCCACGTCGCACGGCACCAGCCGGCCTTCATACGTTCACCGCAGCGTCAGGCCGTACGATGTCAGCGAGTTCCAGATCGTCCCAGTGACAAAGATTGAGGACGGCAAAGAAGTGCCGATGACGAATTTCTCGTACATGCAGCCCTGGTACATCGAGGGATGGGGATTCGTGTGTTTTTTCACGCGATACAATTATCCGGCGGCGCGGACGATATGCTTCATGACCAGCCGCGACGGGGTAAAGTGGTCGAAGTGGCATCGGCTCGGGGCAATTGATAAGGGCCATTATCAGATAAGTGCGGCCTGCGACGGTAAGGCCGCGACGGCTTTCAACTATCATCCGGACCCGAAAGGCCTCAACTGGCGAACCAATCTTTATTACATCGAGACGGTCGATGTAGGACGCACCTGGCGGTCGGTGGATGGAAAAGAGGTCCAGGTGCCGCTGACGGATCCGGCCGACCCGGCTCTGGTGCATGATTACGAAAGCGAAGGGCTTAAGGTATACCTCAAAGATATACGACTGGACAAGTCGGGCAGGCCGGTGATTCTGTTTATTACCAGTAAAGGCTATCAGGCCGGGCCGGCGAACGACCCCCGCACATGGACTACCGCGCAGTGGACCGGCGAGAAGTGGCGGATTTGTGAGGGCTTCGTCAGCGACAATAACTACGACATGGGTTCGCTGTACATCGAGCCGGACGGGACGTGGCGCGTGATCGGGCCGACCGAGACCGGACCTCAGCCGTACAATCCGGGCGGCGAAATGGCGATGTGGGTCAGCACCGACCAGGGTTCGAATTGGAAAAAGGTACGCCGGCTTACCGCCGGCAGCGAGCGAAATCACACGTATGCCCGCAGGCCTGTCGATGCGCATCCGGATTTTTACGCGATCTGGGCCGACGGGCACGGCAGAAAACCATCGGAATCGACACTGTACTTCTGCGACAGAAAGGGCAACGTGCGCATTCTGCCCAGGTCGATGGCCGGTGAATTTGCCGAGCCGGAGCTGCTCGAATCGGCTGGAAAATAGAACGAAACGGGAATCGGTACAGTGAAAAGCATTCAGACAGCCGGACAACAAGTCAAAATTCACGAATACAACACGGTCATCGTCGGCGCCGGGGCCGCGGGGATGAACTGCGCGGTGCATCTATGCGAAATGATGAGCGGCAAAGGTGTGCCGGACGCCGAGAGCAGAATCGCCGTTGTCACGGCAGGCGTCGAGCTTGGCGCTTCGCGAATGAGCGGCTCGGACAAGCAGACCTATTACAAAATGGGGACAAGTCCGGATGTGGCCGACAGCGCCGAAGAATTTGCAAAGAGCCTGACTGCGGGCGGCTGCTGCCATGAAGATCTGGCGCTGGCCGAGGCTATCGGTTCGCTTCGCGAGTTTTATCATCTGGTGCAGGCCGGCGTTCCCTTCCCGACGGACTCGATGGGGACTTTCGTCGGCTACAAGACCGATCACGATCCTTATGAGCGTGCCACAAGCGCCGGGCCCAAGACGAGCAAATTCATGAGCGAGTGTCTGCAGAAGCAGGCGGTCCGCTACGGGATAGAGATATTCAACAAGCAGGAAGCGGTTAAGCTGCTGACGGCCGGCGAAGGCGATGCGAAACGAATCATCGGTGTTGCGACCATCGACAAAAAGCGGCTTGGCGACGGGGATTATGCTCTGAACGTGTTTCTGGCTCGAAACATGGTATTGGCTGCGGGCGGGCCGGGCGAGTTGTACGAGACCAGCGTTTATCCGCACGGCCAGTTGGGAATTCACGGGCTTGCATTCGAGGCCGGGCTGACGGCCGAAAATCTGACCGAGTCGCAGTTCGGCCTGGCGAGCACGAAGTTCCGCTGGAATGTCTCGGGAACCTACATGCAGGCGATTCCGCGAATTTTCAGCACGGACGCCGAGGGTGGTGACGAACGTGAATTTCTGGCCGGGTTCTTTCCGTCGATGAGTTCGATGGCTACGAACATCTTTCTCAAAGGCTATCAATGGCCGTTCGATCCTCAGAAAATCGAGGACCATCAATCGTCACTTGTTGACATTCTGGTTTTCAACGAGACACAGAAAGGCAGGCGGGTCTTCATGGACTTCCGCGTCAATCCGGTCGGGTCCGGGTTGATGGAGAAGTTCGACCTCGAGAAGCTGGGATCCGAGGCCCGGGATTACCTGGAAAAGGCCGGCGCGTTTCAGGCCACTCCCATCGAGAGACTTTCGCACATGAATCCGCTTGCGATTGATATTTACGCCGAGAACGGCATCGATCTGCATACCGAGCCGCTGGAGATTGCGGTCTGCGCCCAGCACAACAACGGGGGATTTGCGGTCGATAAGTGGTGGCAATCCAGCGTGAAGGGAACTTTTGTCATCGGCGAAATGGCCGGCACCCACGGGGTCAAAAGGCCCGGCGGCTCGGCTCTTAACGCCGGCCAGACCGGCGGGCTTCGGGCCAGCGAGTATATTGTCAACACCGGGAGCTGCGAAGCGGTCGATTGGGCTTCGTATACCGATACTCTCGACGAGCAATTGAACGAAGTTGTGGCCGGGCTTGACAAGGCCGCCGAGTCGGACGGACCCGCGGCAAAGGATGTAATCGCCGAGATTCAGAGTCGGATGACCGCTTCGGGCGGGCATCTGCGACGGCTCGAAGATGCAAAAAAGGCGCTGCAGGATGCGCTTGGATTGTATCGCAGAATCAGGGCCGATGGAGTCCGAACCGAGAGTCCGAAAAGCCTGATCAAGGCCGTGCAAGCGGAACATCTGGCCCTGACGAGCGTAGCGTACCTCAGAGCGATAGTCGATCTGCTGGAGCGGGGGGAAGGCTCGAGGGGTTCGCACCTGGTGCTCGACGGCGACGGGATCGAGATACATCCGGACGTAACGGACCAATCCACGGGCGATCCGTTGCGTTATAAGCCCGAAAATGAGTCGCTCAGGGATGCGATTCAGTGGGTCCGGTACAATGCGGATTCTGCGGATATTTTCGAGTGCGGGCAGACAACGCCCAGGCGGGTAAGCGGCGAGCGCAAGGCTTTCGAGCCGGCGTGGCGGGATTATCGCGAAGGCAGAATATACGAGTTGTAGAAGTCGTGTCGGTCGATTGTCGATACGAGTTGAAAAGGTATGGGGACACCCTCAATGGATATGATTGCTCAGGCTCTACAGTGGAACGGCGGGACCGACGGGTATCTGGAGCTGATCGACCAGCGACTGCTGCCGACGGAATTTGCGAAGCTTCAATGTCGCGATACCGCCCAGCTCTGGGAGGCGATAAGGACCCTGGCGGTTCGCGGTGCGCCGGCGATCGGTGTCTCGGCCGCGTATGGTCTGGTGCTGGGCATGCAGCAGGTCCCGGCGGAAACTCCGGCGGATGAGACCCTTGACAGACTGCGGCAGGTCCGGGATTATCTGGCGTCGTCGAGGCCGACGGCGGTGAATCTGTTCTGGGCTCTGGACAGGGTTTCGGCGGCTGCTAAGAAGTTTGTGGCTGAGAATCCACAAGCAACCGCCGGAAAAATAGCGGACTTGGTATTGAAAGAGGCTGATGCGATCTGCCGTGAGGATCAGCAGATGTGCCGCAGCATAGGCGTCAACGGCGAAAAGTTCATTGCCGAGGGCGCGGCGGTACTGACTCACTGCAACGCCGGTGCTCTGGCGACCGCCGGACAGGGTACGGCGCTTTCGCCGATGTTCGAGGCCCACAGGCTCGGACGAAAGTTCCGGGTATACGCCGACGAGACAAGGCCTCTTTTGCAGGGGGCCCGGCTGACTGCGTGGGAGCTGCAGCAGGCCGGAATCGACGTCAGGTTGATATGCGACAACATGGCCGGCTGGCTTATGAAGCAGGGCAGGATAGACGCCGTGATAACGGGCGCCGACAGGATCGCCGCAAATGGAGACGCAGCCAACAAGATAGGGACATACAGCGTCAGTGTTCTGGCCAGGGAGCACGGCATTCCGTTTTACATCGCGGCGCCTTCGAGCACTTTCGATCTGAGCATTGAAAGCGGAGCGGAGATTCCGATCGAAGAGCGAGACCCCGAAGAGGTCGCGACATTCAAAGGTGTGCGAAGCGCTCCGGAGGGCGTAGCCGTGGCCAATCCGGCATTCGACGTGACGGATGCCCGCGACATTGAGGCGATAATCACCGAAATCGGCGTAATAGAAAAACCGGATACGCAGCGAGTGGCCGAACACCTGGGAGCCGCGGCGAAATAGAAATCAGGCCGGGAGCAGCCAATGGTTCAGAAATCCGAAACCAGAGCAACCGAGAGCAAGCTTCTTCGCTACCGGCGGCGCAACGCCTATTACTACGGCTGGCTGGACAGGATTTACCGGTTTGTCGTGCGGCCCGGCAGCAGAGTGCTTCACGTCGGCTGCGAAGCCGGTGACCTGCTGGCGGCGGTAGAACCTTCCTACGGCGTGGGCGTCGACCCGAATCCCGAGGCTATAGACCTGGCTCGAAAACGATTTCCCGACCTGCATTTTCACACTACGGATCCGCACGAGCTGGAGCTGGACGAGAAGTTCGATTACGTGCTGATTTGCAATACGCTGGGTCAATGGAAAGACATCCAACAGGTGCTCGAAAACATAAGGCCGGTGACGCACGGCGGAACGAGGATTATAATAACCTATTACAATTATCTCTGGGAGGGACTTCTAAAGCTCGGTTCGGCCCTGCGAATTCGCGCCCCGCACAGGGATCAGAACTGGCTGCCGCCGGAGGACATCGCCAATTTGCTGAACCTGGCCGATTACGACGTCATTCGCAAGGCATCCTATGTCATGCTGCCCAAACGCATTCCTCCTTTTACGACGCTGTGCAACTACGTTCTGTCGCTGCTGCCGGGCTTTAGATATTTCAATCTGGTGAATCTGGTAATCGCCCGGCCGATGCCGCAGCGTCACAAAAGCGACGATCTATCGGTCTCGGTGGTTGTCCCGTGCCGCAATGAAAAGGGCAACATCGCCGGCGCGATCGAACGTGTTCCGGACATGGGCAGCCGGACCGAGATAATCTTCGTAGACGGAAACAGCAACGACGGCACCGTGGACGAGATCGAAAAGCAGATGCGCGAGCACCCCGAGCGCAAAATCAGCCTGATCCACCAGGGCCACGGCGTAGGCAAAGGCGATGCGGTAAGAAAAGGCTTTGCCGCCGCTACCGGAGACGTTCTGGTGATACAGGACGCGGACCTGACGGCGCCGCCGGAGGATTTGCCGAAGTTTTTCAATGCTCTGGCCGACGGCAAGGGCGAGTTTATAAACGGCTCGCGGCTGGTTTACCCTATGGAAAAAGAGGCGATGCGGTTTTTCAATCTGCTGGGCAACAAGTTTTTCGGGGCGCTGTTCAGTTGGCTGCTCGGCCAGCGTTTCAAGGATACGCTGTGCGGAACCAAGATGCTCAGGAAGACGGATTACGAACTCATCGCGGCCAACCGATCCTACTTCGGCAATTTCGACCCCTTCGGCGATTTCGATTTGATATTCGGAGCCGTCAAGCAGAACATGAAAGTGGTCGAAGTGCCGGTGGTTTATCGCGCACGGGTCTACGGACAGACAAATATCAGCCGGTGGTCGCACGGCTGGCTGCTGCTGAAGATGAGCTGGATCGCCTTTAAAAAGATCAAATGGCTGGGGAGGGTCCGTTCCCGTGCCTGACAGATCGGATGCGAACACACCCACACTCAAGCTGCTGCCGGTGAAAGAATACGCCGGTGTGGACAGTGACGATCCGCTGCGCTTTTACTTCTGGCCGGTCCTCGGCAGGATGTACCGCAGGCGCGTCGAGTTGTGTCTGGGCGAGTGCACCGGGGGCAAGCGTGTGCTCGAGGTGGGCTTCGGATCGGGCTTGAGTTTCGTGAATCTCAGCGAAATGTACCGGGAAGTGCACGGCCTGGATCTCAAGGCCGATATTGAAAAGGTTTCGGCGGTATTTACGCGAAGAGAGATCAGAACGCACCTCAGGAGCGGCGATGTACTCGATATGCCGTTCGAGGACGATTACTTCGACACGGTACTGCTGATCAGCATTCTCGAGCACCTCAAGCCGGACCAACAGCAGCGGGCGTTTTCACAAATTCGGCGTGTGCTCAGGCCCGGCGGACAGGTGGTTTACGGTTTGCCCGTGGAGCGGCCGCTCATGGTCTGGATGTTTAGACTGCTCGGTTGCGACCCGCGGCAGCACCATTTCTCCACGCAGGACGACGTACGCAAGGCCGCGGGCAAGCTGCTGACCGCAAAACGCACAATCGAGATGCGGGGCATTCCGTCCTTCGTCGGGACCGTGTACGAAGTGGGACACTTTGTCAAAAGCCGCGAGGATGCCGAAAATACCTGATCGACTATGGGCTTGCTCGAACTGTTAAAGTTGCCGGAGGTCAAAAGTATCGAGGATCTGGACGATCCGGCGAGCACAGCTCTGCATAGGCGAATCATTCAGCGCAAGGGCTTTCTGAAAAAGCTGTATATCGATTTTTATCGACAGTTTAAGTGCGAGATGAGCCGGTGCGAAGGCAAGGTTCTGGTGGAACTCGGCAGCGGCGGCGGATTTATCAAGGATGTCATACCGAACGTAATCACCTCGGATGTCCTCGAGCTCGACAGTGTAGACAGGGTGTTTTCAGCAACCGATATGCCCTTCGATAATGCATCTGTCGATGCATTCTTTATGATCGACGTGCTGCACCATTTACCGCGGCCCAGGTTGTTCTTTTCAGAGGCCCTGCGATGTCTTAAACCGGGGGGCGGGATTATTATGATCGAACCAGCGAATACCGTGTGGTCGCGGTTTATTTACAGGAACTTTCACCACGAGCCGTTCGAGCCGGAGGCCGAGTGGGAACTGGACGAAGGCGGCCCGCTGTCTGGGGCCAACGGTGCGATTCCCTGGATAATATTCGGCCGCGACAGGCATCTGTTCGAAAGGGAATTTCCGGATTTGAAGATTATTAGCGTACGAAGGCATACGCCCATTCGCTATCTTCTCAGCGGCGGATTCACACTGCGCCAATTGGTGCCGGGCTGGAGTTACGGACTGGTCAAGGGCTTTGAGTACATTGTATCGCCGTTGAACGGGATAACAGGTATGTTTCAAACCATCGTGCTTCGCAAGGGCGGTTGACCCGCGGTGCATCCAGCTATAATCTGTAAGTGCAATGAGCAGACGTAATATCACAAAATCCAGATCGAGAGTCACAAGACCCGCCCCGCCGAAAGCGCAGGTTAACGCAAAGCCCGATATAGATCCCGAGCTGCTTGCGGTGCGAGAGAAGCGCTTCGAAAGATTCGTAATGGCGGGGCTGGCTTTGCTGGCGATTTATCAGTCGGTCATATTCTTCGGCCACAAAATCGTGCCCATCTCGGACTTTCCGGACATCATCCGCGTGGGCCATGATCTTCTGTCATTTCAGTTGCCCTCGCGGTTCAAGCAGGCGCCCGTAACGGGCCTGCTCCAGGCGCTGCTTTCGTACGTTGCGGGCGGTCAGCACCCGAATTTGACGGGAGGCTGGCTTCTCAATGCCATTTTGCATCCGTTGAATATTATCCTGTTCTATCTCGTAGGCCGCCAGATCGTGGGCAAGGCCGCGGTGTGGTTTGCGCTGCTTGTGATGATGAATCACTGGGTGCTCTACATGGTCACCGAGCCGATCATGGAGACGACGCTTCAGTTCTTCTTGCTGCTGAGCATCTATTTGATCCTGAGTCGGTCGAACTGGGCCTATGCGGCCGCGGCGACGGCGACGATGGTCCGCTACGAGGGGGCCGCGCTGATTCTGGCGGCGTTTGTGATGGATATGATCTACAGCAAAGGCAAAAAGGAGCGGCTTCGCGCATTTGCGTATTCGGCGCTGGCCGGGTTGCCTTTGATGGTCTGGCTGCTGGCGACGGTTCTAACCTGGGAGGAAGGATCCAGCCATTATCTGAATGTGCTTTTCGACAAGAAATACTCCGAAGACCTGGCCGGTTCGGTCGAAAGCAGGACCGGCATCATGCTACACCTGAGACTGCTGTGGAGTGTGGGCTTTGATCCGTTGTTCACCACGGCCGCTCAGGCAAAAAGCTATCCCTACGCAGCGCGCGGTGATTCGATAGAATTAATGTGGCTGCTTAAATTCACGACTTTTGTTACGGCATTACTCGGGGTGGTTTACGGCCTGTTCAAACGCCAGTGGAAGCTTTTGCCGCTGCTGATATTCTTCGTGCCCTATTTCATTCTGCATGCAAGATATCCGTATCCGCTTCAGCGATTCCACACGACGATATTCTGGATAGCGCTGCTGTTCTGCATTTACGGCCTTCAAAGTTTGGCGGCGCTGGCCCGAACTCTCTGGAATCGAATGACGGGAAAAGACCGAATTGCGCCGGTGATGTGCGTGGTCTTGCAGATAGTTATCGCAATCATATCCGTTGTGTGGCTTCTTTCGCTGGTCCGGTACGTGCCGAAGGCCTTCAGATTCAGTCCCAAATCATCGACTCTATTGTATCTGGCGATCGCACTGGCGGCCGCATTTGCCGCCGCGCGGATATATGTCTACGGCTGGAAGAAACTGCTAAGACCGCTGAGCATATTCGCTTTGATTGCGATGATGCTCATATCGAATCAGTTCGCACTGGCCAGACTGGTGGGAACAGGCGAGCGTGAAAAAGAATTCAAGATGCTCGCCGACTGGTACGTGGAGAATATACCGGGCCAGACAATGGGCCTTTATATGGCCTCGGTAGTCGAAATGTACGCCCAGAAATACGCAGAGGACATTGTCCGCCTGCCGGGTGGCGAAACTCCCGAAGAATTCATAGCGGAGTGCCGCCGGCGCGGGATCGAATATGTGGTCTGGGCCACCCGGGAGGGTCTCAGTTCAGACCACACCGGGTATAAAACGTTAAACCTGGACCGCAACATTGCCTATTTGCGCCAACCCAGGGATATCGGCCCCTTTGATTTTGTTGAGCGTGTAGGCTGGCGCGGCGGATATGTCCACGTATTCCGCCTTCAATAGGCCAAAACCGCAGATTACACCGCGACGACTTCCTTAACCGCAGGCACTTTTTCTTTCAGAATGCGTTCAATGCCGTTTTTCATGGTCATCGCGGCGCCGGGGCAACCCTGGCATGCACCCTGAAGTTTCACTTTTACAGTATTATCATCGTCTATGCCGACCAGCTCGACGTCTCCGCCGTGGCCCTGCAAAGCCGGACGAATCTCTCCGATTACGTCGGCTACCTGATCTTTCAACGTTTTCTCACTCTTTTCGCTGCAACCACAAGTATCGCACATGTAAATTTCTCCTATATTATCGTTTGGCCGGGCATTATAGTCCGCCGCTCTTATCGGTTCCAGTTTATTCTATCGCACACGGACGCCCTTTGTGCGGCGATTGAGGCCAAACACCGGTTACAAGAGCTTTTTTTCACGTCAAAAAGCGAATATTCCGAAACCATATTGACATAACCGCGTTAAAATCGTATAATTTGTCGCGGTATTCGGGCGTAAACGCGCGAGTACCGACCTGAGACATCCCGGTGTTGGGATGGTTTTGGGGTTATGGCCGGGCCATAATCCCGCGGTGTTTCGGCCGTTTTTTGTCAGGAAAGCGGCAGGCCGTCGCGGAAAAAGAGCCCACAAAGCTGTAACCGCTCGGAACAAACAGAGTTTTTATCAGGAAAGGTGTATTCTATGACCGCTAAACCTCCCTCCGCGGGTTCCGCCCGCAAATCCACAGTCAAAACAGGCGCCCAGATTATCGTCGATACGCTCATAGAACAGGGCGTTGACACAATGTTCGGCTATACCGGCGGCGTCGTACTTCCTTTATTCGACAGGCTTTACGATGCGCCGATCAACGTCGTGGTCCCAAGGCACGAGCAGGGCGGCTGCCACATGGCCGATGCCTACGCACGCGCCACCGGCAAGGTGGGCGTCGTTCTGGCGACCAGCGGCCCCGGGGCGTGCAACCTCGTTACGGGACTGGCCACGGCGATGATGGACTCGGTTCCGATGGTCGCGCTTACGGGCCAGGTTCGCACCGAGTTGATCGGCAATGATGCGTTTCAGGAGGCCGATACGACCGGTATTACCAGACCCATAACGAAGTACAACTGCATCGTCAAGGACGTTAAGGATATAGCCCGGACGATTCGCGAGGCGTTCCATATCGCCTCGACGGGCAGACCCGGGCCGGTTCTGATTGATCTTCCGGTCGACGTCGAGGTCAACAAGTGCGCCGTCAACGGCGACGAGCAAATGCGGCTTCGCGGCTACAAGGTCTGGGAAAAGGGCCACTCCCGCCAGGTTCTCAACGCCGCCAAGGCCATAAATAAGAGCAAACGCCCCGTGCTGTATGTCGGCGGCGGCGTAATCAGTGCAAATGCCTCCGAAGAATTGCGGGCTCTGGCCGAGAAGGCTCATATCCCGGTCACAATGACGCTGATGGGGCTGGGCAGCTACGACCAGACCAGGCCCGAATCGCTGGATATGCTCGGTATGCACGGCTCGGCCTACGCCAACTTCGCCGTTCAGGAGTGCGATTTGCTGATTGCGGTCGGTTCGAGATTCGACGACCGGGTTACCGGCAAACTGGCGACCTTCGCCCCGAATGCGAAAATCATCCACATAGATATCGATCCGGCGAGTATATCGAAGAACGTTCACGTCGATATTCCGGTCGTCGGCGATGCAAAGCCGATCCTGGCTGCACTTGCCGAGGCCGTCGAGTACCAGGAGCGTAAAGAATGGTTCGAGAAGATCGCCGAATGGAAGTCCAAATTCGCGTTCGGTTACGACCGCAATTCCGACAGCATCAAGCCGCAGTACGTTATCGAGGAAATCTGCCGTCAGACCGAAAACAACGCGCTGATTACAACGGGCGTGGGCCAGAATCAGATGTGGGCGGCCCAGTTTTACAAATTCAAGCGGGCCAGGCAGTTCATTTCGTCCGGCGGTCTGGGGACCATGGGCTACGGGCTGCCGGCGGCCGTCGGCGCTCAGATCGGCATGCCGGATGCGACCGTTATCGACATTGACGGCGATCACAGCTTCAATATGACGATGACCGAGCTTGCGACCGCGGTTGAACACGAGCTGCCCATCAAGGTCTGCATACTGAACAACGGTTTCATGGGCATGGTCAGGCAATGGCAGGAACTGTTCTACGAGAAGCGTTATTCGAAAAGTTATCTCAAGAATCCCGAGTACGAGAAGCTGGCCAATGCGCTTGGTGCGGCCGGGATAACCGTCGAAAAGAAGGCCGATGTGCCCGAGGCGGTTAAGGCCATGCTGGCTGAGAAAAAGCCGTGCGTGGTCGATTTCCACGTCGAGGCCGAGGAAAACGTCTGGCCCATGGTGCCGGCGGGCAAGAGCCTCAACGAGATGGACGGCCTGGACATACTCGAGAGTATGGCCTAGAACTTTTCGAATAACCGCCCCGTGAGCCGAAAACGACCTCGTCGGGGCCGATTAAGAGGAACAGACAGATGAAACACATAATAAGTGCTCTGGTTGAGAATAAGCCCGGCGTTCTGGCTCATGTCGCCGGAATGTTCGCCGCTCGTGCGTTCAACATAGACTCGCTGGTTGTCGGCAGGACCGAGGACCCTGATCTGAGTCGTATGACAATTGTCGTGATCGGCGACGACCGGGTCGTCGAGCAGGTTCGCAAGCAGTTGGCCAAGATTATTCCGGTCGTCAAGGTTCAGGATTTCGCCGGCCAGCCGGTCGTGGCGCGCGATCTGATGCTCCTTTCGGTGGCCGCTCCGCCGGAAAAACGGGCCGAGATATTCGCCCTTATAGAGATGTTTCGGGGCAAGGTAGTCGATATCGGCCAGAAATCTCTGATGATCGAGGTCAGCGGGCCCGAATCCAAGATCGAGGCGTTCATCAACGTGTGCAAGCCTTACGGCATCAAGAACGTGGCCCGCACGGGCACGATAGCCATGCCGCGGCAGCAGAAAGTGGACTAAAAACACGTTCAGGGCCTCTCAGGGCGGATTTTCGGTTGTTGTGGACCGCGGTTATTTCTTGCCTGTGACGGCGGTTCGGCTATAATAATGCGATGCGCTTCGAGCAAAACGGCGCCGAATGCGCCTGACCCGTCTCTATTCAATGGCGGTTACGGAGTTTCCGATGAACAGTAAAGTGCGGACAATTTGCTTATTTGCGGTCGTCGCGGCTGTGGCGGTTTTGGCCGTTGCATCGGTTTGCGGCGATACGGGCCGGAAGGCTGAAATCCGGCTCATTATCCGGGCCGACGATATCGGCTCCTCGCATACGGCGAACCTGGCGTGCATCGATGCATGCACCAAAGGCATCGCCACGTCGGTCGAAGTGATGGTTCCGTGCCCGTGGTTCGAAGAAGCCGCGAAGATGCTGCGAGCCAATCCCGGCTGCGATGCAGGCGTGCATCTGACCCTGACCAGCGAGTGGGAATTCTACAAATGGGGCCCGATTACGCAGTCGCCCAGCCTGGTGGACGCCCGCGGCCACTTTTTCCCGCGGACTTCCCGCAGCGGAGGCGCCGACAAGAACGACGGGTTCCTTCAGTGCGGCTGGAAGATTGACGAGGTCGAGCGCGAACTGCGGGCCCAGATAGAGCTGGCGTTGAAGGAAATACCGAATGTAACGCATTTGAGTTCTCACATGGGAACCCCGACGTCGAGCCCCGAGCTCAGAGCCCTGGTCGAGAGACTCAGCGCCGAGTACAAGCTGCCGTGGAAACTGCCCGAAGCAACCCGGCGTACGCCTCGGTGGGGTCCCAGCGATATGACGGGCGAACAGCGGATCGAGCGCCTGGTTCAAATAATGGAAGAACTGGAGCCGGGATTGTACCTGCTGGTGGAGCACCCTGGCTACGATACGCAGGAAATGCGGGCAATCGGGCATGAAGGATATCGAAATGTGGCGTCTCATCGCGACGCAGTTACGAAGGCTTTTACGAGCGAAAAAGTTAAGAAGGTAATAGAGAAAAGAAAGATAAAACTTGTCAGCTACGGCGACGTACTGGGAGGTTGAGAAAGGAGTATTAGAATTATGGCGGCGAAGATTTATTACGAAGACAAGGCCCCGATCGATGCACTCAAGGGTAAGAAAGTAGCGGTTGTCGGCTACGGAAGCCAGGGTCATGCGCATAGTCAGAACCTGCGCGACAGTGGTATCGACGTTGCGGTGGCTGAACTGGAAGGTACCGACAACTACAAGCTGGCCACCGAGCACGGTTTCTCGCCGAGCGATATCAAGACGGCTGTCGACGGTGCGGCCCTGATCATCATAACCCTGCCGGACGAAATCCAGGCCCAGGTTTACGAATCGCAGATTGCTCCGAATCTGGTCGCCGGCCAGACGCTCGGTTTCTGCCACGGGTTCAACATTCACTTCAAGTACATCGTTCCGCCCGAGGGCGTTAATGTGGTGATGATCGCTCCGAAGGGGCCGGGCCATCTGGTTCGCAGCGAATATGAAAAGGGCGGCGGCGTACCCTGTCTGGTGGCCGTCGAAAAAGACGAGACCGGCGACGCCAAGGATATCGCTCTGGCATGGGCCAACGGCATCGGCGGCGCCCGCGCGGGCATCATCGAGACCACTTACAAGGAAGAGACCGAGACCGACTTGTTCGGCGAGCAGGTTGTGCTTTGCGGCGGTCTTACGGCCCTGATCAAGGCCGGCTTCGAAACGCTCGTAAACGCCGGTTATCAGCCCGAAATCGCCTATTTCGAGTGCCTGCACGAGGTCAAGCTCATTGTCGATCTGATGTACCAGGGCGGCCTGAGCTACATGCGGTACAGCATTTCGAATACCGCCGAGTACGGCGATCTAAGCCGCGGGCCCCGGATCGTTACCGACGAAACCAAGGCTGAGATGAAGAAGATTCTGGGCGAAATCACAAGCGGCGAGTTCGCCAAAGAATGGGTCAACGAGTACAAGGGCGGGCTGAAGAACTTCAACGCAATGTACGAAAAGGATCACGACAGTCAGCTCGAAGAGGTCGGCCGTTCGCTTCGCAGAATGATGAAGTGGATCGATTCGAAAGAAGTTTGATCAATAACGACAATGCAGGAGAGGGTTTATTGCAAAGGGATGCGATGAATAGAAAGCGGGTTTGGCGTTCGAAAGCAGCGCTGTGGATTGTTGGGTTTGTGACGATTGCGGTCCTGAGTTTTGCTCCGGGCTGCACCGAGACGCAACGTTCCGACAGCGGCGAAGCTGTTGCAGAAGAGGGCACGCGTTCGTCGGTTTACGACAAGGCTGACGTTGCAAAGAGCAGTTCGCTGGACGTGCTGAGCATGATGAAGAAGCGCGAAAACGAGCTGCTTTATCAAAGCGACAGCACGGTCGTCTCGTCGGGCGTAAGCGACGACGGGTACGGCTCGTGGTTTACGATGGTGGCTTTCGATGAGCACAGCATGACCGCCGTTCGCAAGTATTTCTTCGTGGTCGATGAGAACGCCAAACGCGGCGGGCTGCTCGGGGGCATGGAGAAGGGGATCATGTTCGATTCCAAACTGATGCTTCCGGCGAGTATCGCCGACCGGTCATACGCCGGCGAGAATGACCGTGCAAAAGACCTGCTCCAGTATGCTCTTGCGGCGTTCAAGGCGGACCTGGGCGACATCGGCGAGGATCTGACCGAAGGCGGGCCGGATGCGAGAAGACTGGCCGTCAACGGAATGCTCGTTCGCAGCAGTATCGAGGCGGTTCTGCAGCGGATAGGCCAGTCCGAGGCCGTTGCGTCTCAACTCGGCGAAGGCGACGGCATCGAATTCGAGCACATGAACTTCGAAACCGGGACTGCAAAACTGACGACCAGCGACGCAATAGCAACCCTGCACGTCGAACTGGGCGCCCCGGTCCCCCGAATCTAAAAGAGATCTAATGATCGCGGGCGGCATCCCCGGCGCTGTTGCACCGGGAATGCCGCCCGCGAATCTTCACACCTTTTGCTCCACACATCAGCCGAGCACTGTAAAAAAGCAGAGTGGGTCTGTAAGCCGAGTTCTGTATCCCGCAATGCGGGCGGCGACCATTTATCTTGACCGGCTGTTGCCAGCCGGCTCTACCGGTAAACGGTAAGCGACCTACCTGCCGGTACGGCGGCAATGCCGCCGACGCCCGGGCCGGGCTGCCGGCTGCTTGGTCTTGCAGGCGGTGGGGTTTACCAAGCCGACTCCGTCGCCGAAGCCGCGGTGCGCTCTTACCACACCATTTCACCTTTGCCTGTGCCTCGTAGGGCCATCGGCCGTGTGTTTTCTGTGGCACTTTCCCTGGGGTCGCCCCCGGTGGCCGTTAGCCATCACCGTGCCCTGTCCTGCTCGGACTTTCCTCCGGCTCTTACGAACCGGCGATCGCCCAACCCACTCTAAGCTATTTATACCTCAGAACGGACCGAAAGGTCAG
>CAYOTO010000008.1:0-4803 GCA_964406945.1 uncultured Pirellulales bacterium | reverse complement strand
AGAGGCACCTCGTATTTTACCCCCGGGTGCTTGATGTGTTCGGGCAGCTTGAAACGAGCGACATCTTCGCCGGCGGTCTTGCCGAAAACGAGTCCTTCGAGCAATGAGTTGCTGCCCAGGCGGTTGGCTCCGTGCAGGCCGGTCGATGCGACTTCGCCGCAGGCGTAGAGGTTTTTTATGCTGGTGCGGCCGATATGGTCGGTCTTGACTCCGCCTATCATGTAGTGGGCGCTTGGCCTGACGGGTATCAGATCCGAACTGAGGTCAATGCTGAAGCTCTCGCACAGTTCGGTTATCAGGGGGAATCGCCTGGCGATATGGGTCTTGTCCATATGGCGAACGTCCAGGAAGACGTGGGTCGAGCCGGTCTTGAGCATCTGAGCGAGGATCGCCCGGCTGACTATATCTCGTGGAGCAAGCTCGGCCGATTCGTGATACTCCTTCATGAACTGGCGTCCGTTGGTATCCCGCAGCACCGCGCCTTCTCCCCGCAGCGTTTCGGTGATAAGCGCCCTGCTGGCGCCTGCGATGTAGAGGGTTGTCGGGTGGAACTGCATGAACTCCAGGTCTCTCAAGACCGCGCCGGCCCGGTAAGCCATTGCCAGTCCGTCGCCGGTGGCCACTTCCGGATTGGTCGTTTCGCGATAAAGCCTTCCCGCGCCGCCGGTGGCCAGGACTGTATTGGCGGCCCAGATTATCTGCGGTCCCAGACCCTTAATGCGGCCGACGACTCCGGTGCATTCGTTGTCCTCGTTCGTCAGCAGGTCGATTGCGTAAAAATGCTCGATGGTGGTGATATTCGGATGTCCTGCGACCTTTCGGATCAGGGTTTCGGCTATTATGCGGCCGGTGCTGTCGCCGTGAGCGTGGGCGACCCGGGGGTGGCTGTGACCGCCTTCGAGGGTTACCGCGATTCTGTCCTTTTCGAGGTCGAATTCCGTTCCCCAGTCGAGCAGTTGCCGGACCAGTTCCGGTCCCTGCCGGACCACTAGATCGACGGTTTCGGGGTCGGAAAGACCGCCGCCGGTCTTGAGTGTATCCTCGATGTGGGACTCGAACGAGTCGGATTTGTTCAGCACCGATGCGATGCCGCCCTGCGCTTTCCAGGTGTTGCTGTCGTTCAGATTACCCTTGCAGACGACGATTACGCGACAGTTCTCGGCCGCCTCCAGAGCCGCGCGCAGACCCGCAATTCCCGCGCCCACGACCAAACAGTCGGTAAAAAGCTGCTGTGTCGAGGCCGAATCGATGTTTACAAGATAGCGCCTGGAATCGGACTTGTCGGTCATTATCTTCTTTCGACAGTTGTTTTCGCGAGATTTTAAGCCATATATGATACATTTACCGGACTTGTTTGGCAATTATCTAATTTGCCTGCCGGCAGTCGGGATGCACTAATGATTTGTGGCATATCGACCGGATTTCGGCCGGAAGTCTCCTTCGCTGCCCAGATGCTTCGCTGCGCTCAGCATGACACTGTGAGGGGCTTAGCATAACAGATGTTTACATACATTTTCACCACATTATTTTCGTACACCCGGCAGTTGTGAAGCGGGTCTCGGGTTGTCTCAGACACCGGCCAAACCTCGCCAGTCCACATCGTGCAGGGCAGCAAGGACCATTTCTCCTGGGTTTTGCTCTTGGATGCTTGCGGTCTCGTCGTAGGGCGCGTCTGCAACAATCTCGACCGAGCCAAAGTTGTTTATAACGGCCGGGGCCGTATTGCCGACGACAGACTCGTTTTCCATGATGTCGTAAGCGTTCATAACCACGCCGCCAACCTGTATCTTCGCCGCCCGGATGCAGTCGAGGGTCATAAGTGCGTTGTTGACCACCGAATCGTCCGAACGGGCCACCAGAAGCACTGGCAGTTGGAACTCTACCGCCAGATCCAGCAGGTCGAATTCATTGGTAATGGGCGTGCGGGCGCCTTCGAGCCCCTCGACCAGTACGATGTCGCAGTCGGAGCATATTTCGTTGTATGCCCCGGCTATTGCCGCGAAATCGACGGGTTTTTTCTCGCGGGCCGAGGCGAGGGGCGGCACTGCTTCGGTAACGAATGCTACCGGATTGATTGTCGGAAAAGGCAGGTTCGAGCGTGCGCAGGCCGCGAGAAACTCGGTCTCTTCGCCCAGCAGGCCGTCCCATTTGTTGCGGGCCCCGACGGATATCGGTTTGAACACGCCGACTTTCAGGCCCTGGTCGGTCAGAATACGGGCGATTGCACCGGCTATTATGCTCTTGCCCGCGGCCGCTCGGGTGCCGGCCACAAAAAACCCCGGTTTCTTTGGCAATTTCAACTCAATAGGCATACGCGCTTCGGTCCCTGCAGCAAAACCCCGATGTGAGCGGCTGTTATTCTTCTTTCTCGCTGTCGCGAACGGCGTCGATTCGCTGCAAAGTGGAATGGCCGGCGAAAAGCCGCTCGTCTTTGAGATTCTCGCGGATGAACTGCTGGAGCCTGTTCGTCGGGGCGGTGAGCACCACACGGTCGTCGACCTCGGTATGCCAGACCGCACGCGGTTTCTCGGCGAAAAGCTCCTTGATCTGCTTGTCCATCATCATCTTGACGGCCAAGTCCGAATCGGCGATTTCGAGGGCCATGAAGCTGTGTACCCGCAGGAAGAACGGCGAGTTATAAGGCAGATCGCACTGCTCAACTTCCTTTTCGCCGAAGGGGAACGCTTCGGGCGAGAGATCGAGGTAGACTTTGTCGTCGAGTTTCAGCAATCTCGCGGCGAAGAGGCCCTTGATTTTGCCGTCTTCGTGCAGGGTGAGCTTGTAAGTCTTTTCGTATTCGTCTTTGTGGCTTACAAATCGTTCGAACTTCCAGTCGATCCCGGGCTTGTCGGGATGCTCGGTCCATACACCCTCGAGCCGGTCGTCGAGGATCAGGTTGTTGTCGGTGTACAACGGATGCAGCGATGCGGTAGGTACGCATCCGCCCAAAAGAAGCGTCAGTGCATAAAATTTTAATTTTCGCGTGTTCATGTCAGACCTCCTGTAAGACTCCTTTACATTTGCCGACGGCCAACCGTCGGTTTAATATTTATACGATTATACGCGGCGGCCGGGCCCAGTCAATTGTCGCAAGAGCTTTGGTTTGCGGGTAGTCCTTGCATTGAGACGATACAGCGGCTAAAGTGCAGGCTATCAACTGAACTGCTTTGCGGGGTGTTTATGCCCGAACTCGACCTGTTAGGATGGATAACGGTAGCGCTTTGCGCGATGATGGTGGGCGTCGCCAAGACGGGGATTCCCGGTGTAGGGATTCTTGTGGTTCCGCTGATGGCTACCGCTTTCGGCTCGACGAGCAAGTCGGTCGGGGCGCTTCTGGGGATACTGATACTGGCGGATCTGTTTGCGATCACCTATCACCGCAGGAACGCCGTCTGGTCGCACGTTTTGAAACTCCTGCCGGCTACTCTGGCCGGAATCGTTACGGCGTTCTTTCTGCTGAATTTCATGCGGGATGAGTCGGGCGAGGTCAACGATCAGTTCCTCAAGCCCGCTATCGGCATTATTGTTCTGATTATGCTGGGCATAAACGTCTGGCGAAGGCGAAGCAAGGCCAGAACAGGCTCCGACGAGGGGGATGATCTGGAATCGCGCGTTCCGGCCAAGCTGTGGTTCGCGACGATTATGGGGGTGATGGCGGGCATTACAACGATGATGGGCAACGCGGCCGGGCCGGTCATGGTGATTTATCTGCTGGCAATGAGACTGCCGAAGGTGGAATTCGTGGGCACCGCGGCGTGGTTCTTTTTCATTATCAACTGGCTCAAGGTGCCGTTCAGTAGCAGACTGGACATGATGACCTGGGGAACCATAAAAGTCGATCTGCTCATGCTGCCGTTCATCGCTCTTGGCGCGCTGCTGGGCATTTACTTCCTCAGGCGTATTCCCCAGAAGACGTTCAATGTGGTAGCCGAACTACTGGCGGCGGCCGCGGCACTTAACCTGATTGTTTCGAGTCTGGTAAAACTAATCGGGAACTGACAGGAAGCTCAAAAAAATTGCGGCTGCCCCTGAATGGGTAGGTCGCCACCAGGCGGCCGTTAGCAGTCGCTATATATACTATCGTGAAAGTCGCCGCAAAGGTCAAGAATAAACTGCAAATAGCCGTTATTTTTACTAACTCCCAAATGGATGATTCGGAGAAATACGAATTCGAGAGGCGTAAGATGGTCGAATTTCATCTGCGTCAGCGGGATATTCGCGATGAGCGGGTCTTGTCGGCGATGGATGAGGTTCCGCGGGAGCGGTTTATTCCGCCGGAGTACCGGTCGCAGGCGTACTCGGACGGGCCGCTGCCGATAGGACAGGATCAGACGATTTCGCAGCCCTATATTGTGGCGCTCATGACCCAGCATCTCCGCGTCGAGCCGGACTGTTCGGTGCTGGAGATCGGGACCGGCTGCGGCTACCAGACGGCGGTGCTCAGCAAGCTGGCGAAAAAGGTATATACAATCGAGCGGTTCGCCAAGCTGTCCGAGCGGGCCGCGGAAGTACTCGGGGTGCTCGGCGTTGAGAACGTCGAATTTGCGGTGGGCGACGGCAGTTGCGGCTGGCCGGGCGGCGGTGAATTCGACAGGATAATGATCACCGCGGCCGTGCCGAGAATACCCGATCCCGTAGTGGATCAGTTGGCCGAAGGGGGGCTTGTAGTCGCTCCGGTGGGAAGCGGCACTGCTCAACAACTTGTCGCGGCAAGCAAAAAACGCGGCAAGCTTATTGAAATGTATATCTGCGATGTCAGATTCGTTAAAGTAATCGGCGAGCATGGTTTTAACAGTTAAGTAC
>CAYOTO010000007.1:92675-104889 GCA_964406945.1 uncultured Pirellulales bacterium | reverse complement strand
GATACTGAAAAATTTTTCTATTTCATGCTTGACTGCCTATAGCTGGTCTTTCTTAATTTTAGTTTATTGTAGAAAAATGCTTGAGTCGCTTGAGACAGCGAACGCTGGTCGTCTGTTATCTTCTTCTCGTGCCCGTAATCGCTGTTTGGGTGTCTCAAGGGGTCTTGCAGGTGCTTGAGTCGTCCTTGTGCCGCCTGAGTCGCCGGGCTTCGTTCGGCGCCTCTTGCTGGCGTGGAAGCCTATTTTGGCACCGCGAACGGCGTAACGCACCGCCTGTCATCCTGAACGAGCGAAGCGGAGTGAAGGATCCGGGCCTCGTATGAGACGTCGTGCTCGCAACCGCAGCCGCGTTCCCCTTCGCCACCCGGGTCCTTCGCTGCGCTCAGGATGACAGTGTGTGGGGCTTCGCTGCGAAGGATGGCAATTTGGGTGATGGGTCGCTGCGCTCAAGGTGGCGAGGCGGAATTGTGTTTGCTGTTGCTTTAGTGATGGATTTGAGTGCGCGCGGACTTTACCCGGCAAGACACGCTGGGTCAATATCTGTGGACTTGATCAGGATTGGCGCCGCTATTCTTCGATGCCGTAGGCGGCGGTGCAGGAGCCGATGGCTCTGGAAAGTCCTTCCGCCACGGCCGAGACGTATGTCAACTGTCGCGTGTTCATGGGTTTTTCGCCTGCGCGGCAGATGAGTACGAATCCGATGGATTTGCCGCCGCTGCTGAGCGGGACTGTGCCGGCCCGTACGGCGCCGAGCCAGGCTGGATTGCCTTCCAGACCGAGCGAGAACAAATCCTCCAGCGAGCACGGGCGATTCGCCTTGCAGACGTTCTCGACCAGCGACTCGGTGAAGCTGTTCTCGATGCCCTGTTCTTCGAGCGAAATGGGATGATCGCTTTCGAGCATGTGCATGTCGAATCCGCTTTCTTTCCGCAGGAAGAACGCGACCTGCACCGGCTGCAACTGTTGTGCTATGAGCCTGCCTGAGATGTTGAGAAGTTCGCTCAGGTCGGTTGTGCCGATGATGGCTTTGTAGAACGCCGCGGCGAATGTAACGCCGTTGAGCCTCTCTATAAACTGCCTCTGCACAGCTAACATGTCGTTGCAGAGGATATCGATTTGCCGGGCCTGCTGTTTTCGTCTGCTGTTGAGCTCGCGTACGAGCGAGCGAAGCCGTCTGTGTCGATCGTCAGGGTTCATCTGTCTCCGTATCTAAACACCGCTGCCACTGTTCACATGCGGTTAGATTCGGCGTTATGAACAATCGCCTTTAAGGCTAAACGTGTGCGACGGATGTTTGCGCGGCCCGCCCTATAAACAGCAACGTATCAGCCGTGTCGCCTGCGGCCGCGGTCGCGGCAATCGACAACATAATCACATTTTAAGCCATTTTCGAACGCATTAGCCGCGGTTTTTGGGACCTTAGCGACGTTTGCGGCCCGCCCAAGAGCACCCACGGCAAGAAATCCGCGTGCGAATCCTACGGCGCCAATCCCGAAACGTCGCCGCCTTTTTCGGCTAATTTGTTGTAGTAGATGGCCAGCGGTTCGACAAGGGCGTTGATATCGCGATTGAGTCTGCCCATCTTCGCCTGAATATCCTTGGCGTTGGGACCGCTGAAGGCGGCCGGACCAAGCTCCCTGAGTTCAGCTACGAGCTGCTGCTGCTCGACCTTTCTGGTTGCAATCGCCTTTTTATACTGCTCGGCGGCCGTACGCAATTCGGCTATACTCATCTGCTCCGCTTCAGCGCGTATTTCCCTCAGAATCGTTTCCTTATCGGGCGTCTGCTCCTTTGCGGGCTTTTTGACGGCTTCGGTCGAATTGTCCGCGGCATCCTGAAGCTTCGGCTGCACCGCATCCTCGGCGGGCGCCTCGGCCCGGGGCTGAGCGGCGTCACCAGCGGGCCTCTCGACCTTTGGTTGCTCGACTTCGGCGGTAAGTGCGCTCAGCGTTTTCTTCACGGATGGGTCGTCCTCGGCTTCGTCCTCGCCACACCCGGCGAATACGAGCGGCATTGCCGCCAGAATCATCCATACCATAAGTTGCACTGACTTCTTCATCAAAGCACCTTTCATCAATATACAATCATTATACCAAAAACCAGCCCCAAAACCCAGCAATTCCTGATGCTACGAGCGGTAAATCGCACTTTTTGCTGGACAAAACGACCGGCTCAGGTGAATCTATCGATTGTACTATCAGGTAAAAACGAAACCCGCAGAAGCATGTTGAAAGGGTGCGGTATGTTCATTCCCATCCCCAGATCAATCCGAAAACTGCTGGCGATTCTGCGAGGCGGGGTATCTCCTGTTATCATCTTTCTGTCGATGATGATCGGCTTTACCTTCGGCCTTATCCCGGAGTGGTCGGGCGTTCACATAGCCGCGATAATTCTCGTGGTCCTGCTCAACATCCACCTGGCGGTATTTCTGATGTCCGCGGCGCTTGGCAAGGCCCTGTGCTATGCCGCGGCGCCCGCCCTGTACCATGTGGGGGTTGCGGTTCAGGAGCACGTACCTGCCCTGACGAAAGCCCTGGCACAGGTCCCGATCGTCGCAATAACCGACTTCAGCCAGTACGCCGTTACCGGCGCCGTGGTGATAGGCCCCGTGGTCGGAGCGATCGGCGGACTGATGCTGGCTCAGGCGGTTATCGGATTTCGCAAGGGCATGCTGCGGCTCGAGGAAAAATCCGATAAATTCGCAAAGTGGTACAGCAAGACCTGGGTGCGGGTTATCGACCGCATAATCATTGGCAAACGCACGAAAGACGCAAAATCGCTGTTCAGCAAGAAAGCGAAGATCGTTCGCAAGGGCGGCGTGTTCCTGGCCATCGTGATCGTCGCCGGCTTCTTCTTCGTCTCCTCGCTGATCAAGGATGAGAAGGTCAGAAGTTATGCCACAACACAGCTTACAAAAGCGAACGGCGCCGAAGTAAACGTCGAAGCTCTGCAACTTTCGGTGACCAGCGGCAATGCGAAGCTGTCCGGCCTTCAGGTAACCGATAGAAAGAACCCCGCGAATAATCAGTTTGCGGTCGACAACATCACCGCCGACGCCAGCGTTTACGATCTGTCGGTGGGCAAGGTGGTTGTGGATGAGATGGTCGTTTCGAACGTTCGGTTCAACCAGCCGCGACAAAGCCCGGGCAAGGTCATTGAGAAACCCGTCGAGGAGCCGAATGTCTTCGATCCGTGCGATTTCGAGGTCTCGCCGGAAGACATAGGCAAGATCGAAAAGTACATCGAGAATGCAAAGGCCGTCAAGCGCTGGCTCGAAAAGGTGCGAAAGTGGCTGCCCGAGCCGGAAAAGAAGGTCAAAGAGCAGAAACCCGTCAAGTACCTCGACTATCTGCTGGCCCGTTCGAACGAGCCAGCTTCGCCGCGGCTGCTGGCGAAAAACGTGCTGATGCAGAAGGTGCAGATTCCCGCCGAGGTCTTCGGCGACAGTGACATAACGGCAAAGAACCTCAACGATTCGCCGCAGGTTGCCCGCCTGCCGATCACGTTCGACATCAAGTCCAACGATACCGGCATGCAGGCCCGGATCACCTTCGACTATTCAAAACCCGGCAGTGAGCCGAAGGTTAGCGGAACTTTCGAGGGGCTGGACCTGAGCAAACTCCAGTCGGGCCTGAGCAAGAGCGCCGGGCTTGTGTTTAAGTCGGGAAAGGCCTCGGGCACGTTCGAAGGCATACTGACCGCACGGCGAATCGACCTTACGGTGCATGTGGACGTCAACGATATGCAGGCCAGCGCCGCCGGTAACGGCATACTCGGGATGGGCGGCGAGACAACGGCAGAGGCGCTCAAGGTTCTCGAGAATATGAAGACTACCCTGCGGATCGTCGGTCCCACGACCGACCCCAGGCTGGCGTTCAATGTCGACGGGCTCAAAGGCGACTTCCAGGACGCACTCGTAAAGGCCGGCAAAGACCGGCTGGCCAGCGAACTCGGCAAACAGCTGGACGGTACCATCGGCGATAAACTGGGCGACTCGCTGAAGGATAAGCTCGGCGACTCGGCGTCCGAGGATCTCAAAAACAAGATCAAAGAAAACCTCGACAGCGACAAGATCATGGAAGGCCTCGGCGGCCTGCTCGGCGGAAAAAAGGAGCAATAACGGCGCTACTCCTGTCATCCTGAACAGAGCGCCGATACTCATGTCATCCTGAACGGAGCGCCGATACCCCTGTCATCCTGAACGAAGCGAAGCGCAGTGAAGGATCCGGCCCTCGCATGAGACGTCATGTTCGCAATCGAGGCCGCGTTCATACTTCGCAACCCAGATCCTTCGCTGCGCTCAGGATGACAATATGGGGCATGCTTCGTTTCACTCAGCATGACAATTCGAGCGTTCCTTCGCATCCGCCGGTCATCCTGAACAGAGCGCCGATACCCCTGTCATCCTGAACGAAGCGCCGATACTCATGTCATCCTGAACGGAGCGCCGATACCCCTGTCATCCTGAACGAAGCGAAGCGCAGTGAAGGATCCGGCCCTCGCATGAGACGTCATGTTCGCAATCGAGGCCGCGTTCATACTTCGCAACCCAGATCCTTCGCTGCGCTCAGGATGACAATATGGGGCATGCTTCGCTACGCTCAGCATGACAATTCGGGCGATCTGCCTCGGCATGACAGTGTGCGGGCTTCCCTTTGCCCGGCATGACATTGCCAGCCAAACACGCAAAGGATGCCACCCTGCCTGGAAGATATTATCTAGACCAGCTCAGGCTTTTGCGGGCACTTTTTCGATTCTCTTGGCCAGGTCGTCGATTTGCCAGATTTTCTCGAAGCCGACGGTCATAACGTCTACGCAGCCGAGGTTCAGCACGTAATTGACTGACTGATCCTTCTTTTCACCGCTGTCGCCGAAGGTCCCTTCGCCGACGATCTTCATGCCGACAACGCCCTTGCCGCTTTCGTGCATCTTCTGCAGAACCGGGGCGACCTGCTCGGCGGGGCCGTCCATCTTCACCCCGAACGGATTTATCCTGGCATGAACCGAATCGACCCACGGCTCCTCGGCCGCGGCCTTCAACGCGCCAAGCGTATGACACGAAACGCCGTGCGCCCGGATTATGCCCTTCTTCTTGAGACCTGCCATGATGTTCATCTGCTCGGCAAGCTCCTCCGGCCATTTATCCGACACCACGCAGTGTAGCAGGACGATATCGACATAGTCGGTCTTCAGTTCCTTGCAGAACCGATCGATCACGATGTCCGCGTTTGGGCGTTCTTTCTCTGGAATACCGCCTCGGCGCCACCAGATTTTCGAAGCGACGACGTAGTCTTTGCGTTTCTTATCTTTCAAAGCGTTTGCGAGGAACGGATGCGTGCCGTAAAGGTCGGCCACGTCAAACCACCGCACGCCGCGATCCCAGCAGGCGTTGACGAGCTTCGTGAAGTTTTCCTGTCCCATGCGCGTATGATTCGACGCACGGCCGCCGCCCCGCATGCCCGTACCCAGTCCCAGCCGCGTCATCTTGATTGTGGTCTTGCCGAGTTTGCAGACCTTGTACGGATCGCAATGACCCGAAAGCTTCTTTTCACCGCCCAGCATCAGCCCGGGCCCAGCCAGCAGAGACCCGGCGCCGGCAACGGATGTCCTCAAAAACTCACGACGTTTCATCTTCATAATCATACCCCTTTTATCACGAACGGGCGCCGACGCGGCCAACACGAACCCGCAACGGCCCGAACAATCACCTGCTGCCAGCATACACAATTCGAACAGGCGATTCAAGACCCGGCGTGCGAACTTGTTCAATGTGCCACAAATCGCTCAGGGTCCGAATCAATTGCTTCGGCAAAAAACGCAAAAAACGCCGTTAGACATTCATAGAACAAAACACGGTTCTATTGCATCGAATCTTGACATTTCAGCCATACTGACGTATTATAAATAAAGGCTGATCGACGAACGGTATAGCTCAAGGGGCCCGGAAAAACGGCAAATCTCTTTATGCGCGAGGTCGACAATGGAGCTGAAAGAAGCTGTCTGGCGATATAAATACCATATCGCGATAACTGTGGGAACCGTCCTGGTTGTTCTGTTGATTTCCGCGTTTACCGGCGTTTTCGAAAAGATCGGGGGCGAACTGCTGCAAACGGTCCTGGGCATACTGAGCGTGTGCATTCTGCTTGCCATCGTCATTCAGATGCAGACCATGACCGGTAAGATCAACGATACGCTCAACGAAAACGGGCTCAAGCTCGACAAGATAGCCAATACTCTCGAACGCAGCCGTGCCGGGCTTACCAACATAAGCCAGGGCACACACCTGACAGAAACGGTCAAAGCCATAGCCTTTGGAAACGCCAACAGGCAGGCGCTGCGAGAGGCGGTCTTCGAGATGCTCCAGGCGCACGATTTCGACGGCGCTGCAGAACTGATCGACGAGATAGCGAGCATTCCCGAATACGCCGAAATGGCTCGTCAGCTTCACAACCAGGCCCAGAGCTATCGAACGGCAACCGACCAGGAAAGAGTCGGCCAGCTCAGCGATCACATCCAGAAGCTTATCGACGATCAGCAGTGGCCCAAGGCCAGCGCACAGATAGAAAAAATGTTGCGGGCTTATCCCGATTCACAGCGTGCAAAGCAGATGCGACAGAAGCTCATCGAGAAAAAAGGCGAGCGCAAAAGAATACTGCTGGCCGCCTGGGACGACGCCGTAAAACGACAGGACACCGACCGCAGCCTCGAAATACTCAGGGAGCTTGACGCCTACCTGACGCCGGCCGAGGCACTCGCGCTGCAGGAAGCCGCCAGTGACGTCTTCAGGACCAAGCTGCACAACATGGGCGTGCAGTTCTCACTGGCCGTATCGAGCAAGGAATGGGCCCAGGCACTTGAAGTGGGCCGGCAGATCATCCGCGAGTTCCCCAACAGCAAGATGGCGACCGAGATTCGCACAAAGCTCAACGTGCTCACCCACAACGCCCGTTCCGGCGAGCCTTCGGCCTGACCGTGTCGGCAAATGCATGAACCTGCGGCAAATCCGGCGAACCTTGCGAAGAAAATGGCCGATTAGCCGCCGCACTCGGCGATGCGCCACGGTTATTTGTTTTTGCGTTTCTTCCTGAGGGCCGAACCCTGATGCTGTTTGGCTTCCAACTCGGTTTGCTGGCCCTTGTCACCGCATGCTTCCATCCATTCCAGCAGCCGTTTGCGCAGGTCGGCTTTCGTATCGGCGTATTTGGGATCGTCCGCCAGATTTTTCCACTCGTACGGGTCCTCGACCACATCGTAGAGTTCTTCGCCGGGCCTGTTTTGGTAGCGCCGCACCTTTTCAGCCGCATCTGGATCGGTCTGGGCCTTTTCCTGCCATGACTTGAACACCGCTCCCTGCATGGCGACGTTGCGGAACTGCACTTCCGGCGTAAAGTTCCAGATGTACTTGAACCGCTTTGAACGAATCGAGCGAATACCGAAATGTTCCGAGCCGTTGATAATGCCGCGGGTGGTCATTTCGCCGTAAACGTACCGCTTGTGCGTATCCCTTGTGCCCAGCAGGACCGGCAGAAGGCTCTTGCCGTCCAGGACCGCGGGAGTCTTGCCGCCGGCGGCTTCGATGAACGTGGGCAGAACGTCGACGTACTCGATCATCGCGTCACTGACTTTGCCGGGCTTGATTTTGCCGGGCCAGCGGGCGATAAATGCCGACTGCAGCCCCGTGTCATAGCAGGTCCATTTGCCGAAGGGAAAGCTCGAACCCTGCTCGCTTACGACGATAACAAGCGTATCTTCGGCCACACCGTGCCTGTCGAGCATGGCCAGCGCCTCGCCGACCTGCCCGTCGTAATATGTGATCTCGGCAAGATATCTGGTCATGGTTTCGCGCGTCTGGGGCGTATCCACGAAGTACGGCGGAAGTTCCAGCTTGTCCGCATCGTAGCGGGACGGATCGCCCTTGTTCCAGGGCGAATGCGGCTCGTTCGAGCAGGCGAAGATGCAGAAAGGTACGTCGGACTGCTTGCAGGAGGCGACGAATTTATCGAGCGCGTCAAAATCGGGGTTGTTGCCCTTGCCTGAGTATTCGAATGGAAATGCCTCGCGAGGTTTGATGTGCCTTTTGCCGCTCAGGGCCACGCGATAGCCCAGGGGCTTTAAGTGGTGCACGACGCTCTTTACGCCGGGCTTGACGAAAGTGTGGTTCGGGTAAGCGCCGCTCTTGACCGGATAAATGCCCGTGTAGATATTGTGGCGGGTGGGCGAGCACATCGGCGCCGCCTGGAAACATTGGGTAAATCGCATGCCTTCAGTGGCGAGTTTGTCGATATTCGGCGTGTGGGCCTGGCCGCCGTAACAGCCGATATCACGATAAGTGCAGTCGTCGGCGATGATGAACAGAAAATTCGGCTGGTTCCCGCAATTGCGGGCCCTGGATACCGAGGCCGAACCCGCCAATGCGCCCCACGCCGCGACTTTCAGAAATTCACGTCTTTTCATAATCGAAGCACCTTTCCCGGCATATCGGCCGGATGCACTGAATGCGAAAAATTCATTAGAACATGCTGCTTTTACGCACGGATAATAACCATTTCGAACGGAAAAGTCCAGCGTCGGAAGCAGCCGCAAAAACTACAGCATCGCCCCTGTGAACACTGAAATCGCTTCGACTCACCACTTAAAACGTTCAGTTCCCGGCGCTCAGGTGAGCACGCCTTTGCGGGTGCGCAGTTTTTTGTCCCACCACCGTCCGGTTTTGGTGTCTATACGTGATATGATTTTGGAGGTCATCTGTTTGCCCTTGGCCTTGACGCTCTTGGTCGCCACCTGGCCGGGCTTGAATTCCTGCTGGTGTATCCGCAGGCCTTTGACGGGCTTGTACTTGACGTAAATCGAATCCGGAATGCCGAACTCGCACAGTTGCAATTGTGCGTCTTTGGGAATGTAATGATAATCGCGTTTCATGATAATCCCGCCGATCTCGAAACGCTTGATGTAGGTCACTCCCCATTCGGTATAGACGGCCGTGAATACCAGTTCGCGTTTGTATATGCCGCACCAGATCAGCCCGTCGTCGACGAAATAGGTCTCGGGCGGTGGCATTACCACAAACGTGCCGTCGCTCTTGACTATCAGCAGTTTATCCAGCGACGAGCAGTTCAGCAGCGGCTCGCCTTTTACAGCATGGCCCAGAAAACCTTTGTCTCTGTCGATATTGATGCTCAGTTCGTTCGAGGTAAGCTTGCGAACGTCGAGAGCCTTGAAAGTATCGACCTTCGTTCGCCGCGGAAAATCCTTCCTGTATTTCTTGATAAGCCTCTTGAGGTAGTTCACCGCATAAGACTTCAGGTCTTTCAGGTCTTTTTCCACCTGGGCCAGTTCCTTCAGAATGGCCTCGATATCCTTGCGGTTCTTCTCGATATCGAACCTGGAGATGCGCTTGATTCGGATACCCAGCAGCATTTCCACGTCCTTGCGTGTGACGTCCCGCTTGAGTTTGGGCCGGAACGGCTTCAGACCCTTGAGCACGGCCTTGATGACCGCTTCGTAAGTTTTGCACTCTTCGATCTTTTTATAGATGCGGTTCTCGACGAATATCTGGATAAGCGTCTTGTTGTGGAACTCGTCCAGCAGCTCGCGTCTTCGCAGCTTCAGCTCCCGCTCGAAGACATCCAGAAGCTGTCGCACGTTTTCGCGAAGAACCTGTTCGGTGTTCATCTCCGCGGGGCGCTTGTTGCAGATTGCGATGATGCGGCTGGATACCGACGTTTCACATTTTGTGAACGCGTAAAGCGCTTTTATCGCCTTGTCCTGACTTGCCCCCTGAGACAGGGTGATCTCGATTTCCACTTTCTCGGCGGTAAAATCGTTGATCGCCCGCACCTGTACTTTCTTCTTTTTGGCCGCCTCTTCTATCGACGCAATCACCGATTCGGTAGTCTGCACGCACGGAAGCTCTTTGATAACCAGCTTGTTCGGGCCTTTCTTTTCGATGCGGGCCCGCACCTTGACCTTGCCGAAGCCTTTTTCGTACTCGCTTACGTCCATGATCCCGCCGGTCTGGAAATCGGGCAGAACGTCGATCTTCGCGGGTTTTCTCTTGGTCTCCCTGATAATCTGAATCTCGGCTTCGAGCAGTTCTATGAAGTTGTGCGGCAGGATACTCGTCGAAAGACCTACCGCGATTCCGTCGGCCCCGAGCATCAGCAGCAGCGGCAGCTTGGAAGGCAGCGTAACCGGTTCCAGATTGCGACCGTCGTAGCTGGGAATGAATTCGGTCAGATCCTTGTTGAACAGCTCCTGGCGGGCAAGCTCCGTCAGACGACATTCGATGTACCTCGACGCCGCAGCGGTATCGCCTGTAAAGATATTGCCGTAGTTGCCCTGACCCTCGATAAGATATCGCTTGTTCGCCAGGCCCACCAGGGCGTCGCCTATGGACGCATCGCCGTGCGGATGGTACTGCATCGTATGGCCCACGACATTGGCGACCTTGATGAAACGCCCGTCGTCTTTTTCCTTCAGGGCGTGCAGAATCCGCCGCTGCACGGGTTTAAGGCCGTCGGCGACGTTCGGAATCGCCCGCTCGCAGATAACGTATGAGGCGTACTGAAGAAAATTCGAATCGATAAGATCGGTCAGGGGACCGTGCCGCTCGTGAACGGGCAGATGGTCTGTCCCGCCCGTCGATTCTCCGTTGTCGTCACTGCCACAAGAACCCGCTTGTGCGGACGCATCCGACGAATCGGAATCCCAGTCGAACGTGTTGTCGTTCGAATCCGCTTTGCTGCGTTTCTTCGACTTCTTACGACCGGACCTCTTGTTCTTCTCGGGGTCGGGCCCTTCCGCGAATAAAAATGCCTGCTGTTCCGTGCTCATACCAGTACTTCTTCGTCTATGACAAGGCTGTCCATGATGTAGTTGCGGCGTTCCTGGGTGTTCTTGCCCATGTAGAACGCCAGCGTCTCGCCGATTGAGTGCTCACCGGAAATGGTAACCGGGCTAAGCCGCATGTCGCGGCCCATAAAGGCCTTGAACTCCGACGGTGATATTTCACCGAGGCCCTTGAATCGGGTCACTTCGTTCGAGCGGCCAAGTTTCTTCATCGCCGCGTCCCGCTCGGCTTCCGAGTAGCAGTAAATCGTTTCCTTTTTGTTTCGGACGCGGAAAAGCGGCGTCTCGAGTATCTTGAGATGCTCGCGTTCTACCAGGGTCTGGAAGAACCGCAAAAAGAAGGTAATCATCAGATTGCGAATGTGAAGGCCGTCGACGTCCGCGTCGGTCGCCAGTACCACGTGGTTGTACCGCAGATTATCCGTATTTTCCTCGATGTCGAGGCTCTTCATGAGGTTGAAAATCTCGGCGTTCTTGTAGAGGGCGTCCTTCTTGAGGTCGCACACGTTCAACGGCTTGCCTTTCAGCGTGTAAATCGCCTGGGTGTTCACGTCGCGGCAGCTTACCATCGAACCCGCGGCCGACTGGCCTTCCGTGATGAATATCATCGTATCTTCGTGAGTACCTTTGGCGCGATTGTAGTGCTTCTTGCAATCCCGCAACTGCGGCACCCGGATCGAGATCGCTTTCGAACGTTCGCGGGCCAGTTTCTTCACGGCGTTGAGTTCCTTGCGGAACTTCTGCGTTTCGAGAATCTTGTTTATCAGCTTGTCCGCCTGCTTCTTATTGCTGTGCAGCAGTTTCAGGACGTTTTCCTGAACGCGGCTGACGATTTCCGAGCGGATTTCGGCGTTGCCGAGCTTGTTTTTGGTCTGGCTCTCGAATATGGGGTCTTTCATGCGAATCGAGATCGCGCCCAGCAGGCCTTCCCGCACGTCATCCCCGCTGAACTTCTTTTTGGCGAAATCGTTGACGCCCCGCAGGATGCCTTCGCGGAAACCGCTCAGATGCGTGCCGCCGTCGTTGGTGTACTGGCCGTTGACGAACGAGTAATAGTCCTCGCTAAAGCGGTTCGTGTGCGTAAAGGCGAACTCGAGAGTCGCATCTCTGTAATGCAGGGGCGTGTAAACCTTCTCGAAGGAGCTCTCATCCTCGATCAGGTCCATGATACCGCCGGTCGAGACAAAACGCCGTCCGTTATAGTTGATTCGCAGACCCGCATTCAAATAGCTGTAAAAACGAAGCCGCCGCTCGACGTGCTCTTCCTTGAACTCATAGTCTGGGAAGATGTCCGGGTCCGGCACGAAACTAACGAACGTTCCGCTGGGCTGTTTGTCTTTGTCCTTGCCCTTCTTCTGTTTGACCA
>CAYOTO010000007.1:0-92575 GCA_964406945.1 uncultured Pirellulales bacterium | reverse complement strand
ACGAACGTTCCGCTGGGCTGTTTGTCTTTGTCCTTGCCCTTCTTCTGTTTGACCAGCTTGCCGAATTCGAAGTGTGCCCGGGCGTATTTGCCCTGTCGATAGCTGCAAACGGTGAATTCGGTCGAAAGGGCGTTCACCGCCTTTGTGCCTATGCCGTTGAGGCCCACGCTGAACTGAAAAACATCGTCGTTGTATTTGGCTCCCGTGTTTATTTTGGAAACGCACTCGACGACCTTGCCCAGCGGAATTCCCCGACCGTAGTCCCGCACAGATACTCTATTGCCCTCGATTATGATATCGACCTGGCTGCCGTGGCCCATTATGAACTCGTCTATGGCATTGTCTATAACCTCCTTGAGCAGGATATAGATGCCGTCGTCATAATGGGCGCCGCTGCCGGTGCGGCCGATGTACATGCCCGTTCGAAGCCGGATGTGCTCCAGCGAAGAAAGGGTCTTGATTTTGTCCTCCGTGTACTCGTGCTTTTTTGCCGCCATAAATCCTGTCTGCCGTCCGTCTATATCAAGTTGACACCCGCGCTCCGAGTGCTGTTGAAGTGTTAGGAAAAGCTATAGATTAGCACCAAATGAAAACCCCCGCAAGCATTTAGAACAAGAACGACAGGCGAAAAATCTCACATGTAAGTGTATATGCGCTGTCATGCTGAGCGAAGCGAAGCATCTGGGCTCCGAAGGAGATTCCCAGCCAAAACTCGCTGAATATGCCGGAGACCGCCCTTGGATCGGGCCGGGTCCGGTTCCAGCATGCGGATTGCATGCCCACGCAATATGCTGTATAAGAATACTGGTATTCGCAGCGCCGAAGGGTCCGGCGGCCGATGAGATGCCGGAGTTGGTTTCGAGCGGTCAATCGTCGCCCTGATGCTGCTGTGAGGGGCTGAACGAATGAATACGGACAAAAAAGACAGACCGTCCAAAGTCCGCCCGCTCAAAGAGGCGGTCGTTCATGCCTATGAAAAAATACTCAATCCGGACGGGCAGTCCTTCTATGGCGGCATACGCTCGGATGCCCCGGTGCTGGTCGTCCTGGCGGCCGGCAAGGGCACCAGGTTCGGCGCCGAGCCCAAGTGCACCCAGACGGTAGGCGGTATACCGCTGGTGCGCCACTCGATAGACGCTTTTCGACGTTTCAGCCCGTCGCCCGTGATCTGCATGGTGGGCTATCGCCACGAAGAGGTCTCCGGCAGGCTCGGAAACGATAACATATACGTCCGTTCGGACGACCCTGCCGGAGGAACCGCATTTGCCGCTTTCGAGGCCTTCAGCGTACCGGCCCTGCGGGAGAAAAACCCGCTGCTGATAATCAGCATGGGCGACCGAATCGTCCCGTCTTCGATATTTCGCCGGCTCGCACAGGCTCACTGCGACAGCGCAAGTGAGGCCGACCTTACCTTCTTAACCGCCGTATACGAGCCGCCGAAAAACCGCGGCAAGGGCCGCGTGCTTCGAGACGAAAAAGGCCGCGTCCTGCGAATCGTGGAAGAACGCGATATTCGCGCCGAACCGGACAGCCCCGTCAATCAGATGCTGCTGGGCTCGACCGAAGGCAACTGTCCTTTGTATATGATCCGGGCGGCCCGCCTGCTCGAGCACCTGGAGAATCTCGGAAACGACAACGCCCAGGGTCAGTACTACCTGACGGACATAATAGAGACCATCAGCAGCCAAGGCGGCGATATACGGACTGTTACCACGACCGTTTCCGACCCCGAATACGACCTGCTGTGCGCCGATGTTACCCGGCCGATGGATCTGGCCCTTCTGGAAGGCGTGCTCAGCTCATCCGGCGCCGGAGTTGTTTGCGAGCAGGTGGAGATTCTCGCCGCGGCCCAGGCGATTGCCGCCGATCGCCCCGCCTCGCAGACCGCCTCTATCGCGCGTCAACTGGCTGAACTGGCATCCGTAATAGAAGAAAAGAAATTGCAGTTCAAGCCGGACCACCCGGTCTCTATCGGCATCTCCGGCGGACGCCTGCGAATCGCATTCATGCACCCGGACATGAGCCGCTTTTTCGGGCCGGCCTGGCAGATGCCCATCGGCGCCGCCGACGCCGCCGGCCAGGAGCAGATCGTAGTACTGGTTCAGGACGCCGACGACAAACGAATCCACCTGTTCCCCACAAACCCGCAGTACCGCGAGAGCATTGACTTCATCTGTGCCGATGACGAAACCATGTACCCGGACGAAAAGGTCTCGGATCTGCACTCGTACGAAGAATTCGGCACTCACATGAGCGAAAGCGTGCTGCTGTCGGTAGGGTATTTCAGCGATGAAGAGCTGCGTCGCCGCCGCGAACGGAATCTGCCGCTGCCGCCGCCTTCGCTATGGGTCAGCAACAGCATGAGAAGGCCCTTCGCCCTGGTAAGCAACGCCATTGCATCGATGCGAACCCTGCACAAAGGCAATCTCGGAGCGCGGGTGCAGCGTCATCTCGGCAGGCAGAATTTCTCAGGCCTGCGTCTGGCGACCACGGGCAATATCCCGCAGGGCGGCTTTTCCAGTTCTTCGGCGGTTACGGTGGCCGTAAAGAACGCGATAAACGCCCTGTTCGACCTGGGCATTCCACCCGACATGCTGGTTCATCTTGCCTGCCAGGCCGAGTACGGCACGGGCGTTCGCGCCGGCTCGCTGGATCAGGCTACAGAACAGAAGGGCCGGCCCGACCAGGGCACCCTGATTTCATCCAATCCGCGCGACAATTACAGGATAATCGAAACATATCCGGTCCCGACCGACAGATTCCGCGTCATATTCCCGTACACCGTCGATCGCGACCGCGCCGCATGGCGGTGGTCGGGCGGCATGTACGGCGACAATGCCGAAACCGGCCCGCTCACCACGGGCCAGATGAGAAAGATGACCGGAAAAGCCGCGGAAATAGCCGCGATACTGACCCGATTGCCGCTTGTGACCGACTTCTTCAAGAAAATCGAACCGGATCTGATTGCCGACGGCAAACTCCGAGCCGACAGCAGCCAGTGGATCTGCTCGGTTCTGAAGCAGGTCCCACTGCTGATAACCAGGCAGGACCTGAAAAACCGGGTGCACGAGCACAGGCAGTGGTACATCGATCAGTTGGCAAAAGCGCAGCAGCTCGATTTAAGCTCAGCCGCGGACAGGGCCGACGGCACATTCGAATCACTCTTTGCCGGATGGCGCGACCCGCTGCTGCGCCGAACCACCGCGGACGGACGAATTGTCGAAGAGACCGGCGTCCCACTGCGGGCCATGCTTGCGTATCTATTCGCGGAGGTGGCCAAAAATTTCAGACTCATTCACGAGCCCGACAACTGGATCGAGAACATCTCCTGGTCCCAGCGCGGCGATGCCTGCATGAGTATCGACTTCGAATCGCTGCCGGGCAGACGTGAAATGGAGAGCCAACTGGACTGGGAGAAGCGCACCACCGGTCCCAAACGGCTCGATGCATGGCTCGAACGCTTCGATGCAAAGCCCTTCGACTATAACCGCGGCCTCGACGATGAGTCGCTCGCTTCGAACCCGCCCGACTTCTCACGGCTGGAAGGCTCGAATTTCTTCCGCGGACTGGCCCTGATAGACCTGGTCGAAGCCATGCTCAAGCGGGCGTTCGGACCCGATGCTGTGGCGGTAAGAGTAAACGCCGCGGGCCAGGGAGACTATTTCCAGCTCCACGTAGACACCCGAAACGCCGGGATTGCCGACGTCAAACAGTTCGTCCGGTCGGCTTTCTATCGGCGCTTCGACCTGACCCCGGCGACCGAGTTCGTCGAGTTGAATACCGGCGGGGGCGCCGTCGGTGTTCGCCTGAGCCGATACGATTCGCTCGCCCGCTTAATCGGCCAGTTGCAGTTGTCTCAAAGCCCGAATGAAACGACATAACCGGCACTCGCCGGTCAAGCTGTTTTTTGCCTGTATAGATGGTCAAACTAACGCGTAAGTTGTTTGGAGGGCACGGTCATGGTCAACGTCAAAGCTCTGAAGGCGAAAATTCTGATAGTTGCGGTGCTGATGGGCTGTATTTGCGGTTGCGAGCCCGAGCGGACAACCGGCACAGCCATCGTCTCCCTGGAGAGGGGCAAAATCGCCGACAAGCCGCTGTTTCGCGATCCCGTATACGACGGAGCGGCCGATCCGGTTGTAATCTGGAATCCGGACCGCAGCAAGTGGTTCATGTTCTACACAAACCGCAGGGCCAACGTGCCCGACACCCCCGGCGTGAGCTGGGTGCACGGAACGAAAATAGGCATCGCCGAATCGTCCGACCAGGGCGCGAGCTGGGAGTACCTGCAAACCGCGAACATAGATTACCGCAAGGGCGACGACACATACTGGGCGCCGGAGGTGATCGAGCACGACGGCACCTACCACATGTATCTCACCTACGTCCCGGGCATATTTATGAACTGGAACGCCTGCCGCGATATTCTCCACCTGACCAGCAAAAACCTGATCGACTGGAATTACCAGTCCACGCTGAAGCTGTCGTCCGACAGGGTTATCGACGCCTGCGTGATGCCAGTCGAGGATGGCCTCTGGCGAATGTGGTACAACAACGAGATCGACCGAAAATCCATCTATTACGCCGAGAGCAACGACCTGTATACCTGGCAAGACAAAGGCAGGGCCGTCGGGGCCAACGGTGAGGGCCCAAAGGTCTTTCGATGGAAAGGATACATCTGGATGGTCGTCGACGTATGGAGCGGCTTGAGCGTATACCGATCCACCGATGCTCTTAACTGGCAAAAGCAGGACGGAAATCTGCTCGAAGAACCCGGAAACGGGACCGACGACAAAGTTAAAGGAGGCCATCCGGACGTCGTAGTCAGCGGCGACAGGGCGTTTCTGTTCTACTTCACGCATCCCGGCAGGCGCGGCCCGGATATCGACAAAGACACGTACGAACAGCGGCGCAGCTCAATCCAGGTCGTCGAACTGCATCTCAAGGAAAACCGACTGACCTGTAACCGCAACGAGCCGACGTACATACGACTCGAACCCCCGAAATAGAACAAGAACAGGTCGCTGCTGCAGTGCACGAAAAGACTGTGGGTAGCGTATGCCGCCAACTTCAGGCCAAGCGCAGCGAATGTCCTGCCTGAGCCTGCCGAAGGGCATCCGGGCTACGAAATATAGTTCCAGCCTGCACTTACCAGATGTACCGGGCGGCTTGTATACGCCTGTGCTATCGCGTTTTAGTCACAGGCACTTCGTCGTAAACGCGTACGTAGTCGACCAGAAAGTAATCGGGCAGGTCCGCCTTTGAAATATCGCCGCCCCACTCGCCGATTTCCTCGGTGAGTTTTATAAACTGCGGCACTTGTGAGACACCGCCGGCGCTGCTTCTCCAGGTCTCCTTCCCGTCGACATAGAATACGTACTCATCCGGCCGCCACAGCAGAGCAAACGTGTGCCAGCCCTTGCTGACGCCCGGAAACTCGAAAGTCTTGCCGGCGTGCTGATGATGCTCGCCGTACCCGTCCCAGTGCAGATTCTGCGTGATCTTATCCTCGCGCCAGGGCTTTTCCATGATGTCGATTTCGGTGCCGTCCCTGCCGCCGTCGCCGACTTTGCCCACCCCGGGCCTGGCGAACATCCAGAACGCCGGCCAGTGCCCTTCCTCGCTCGGAAATTTACAGCGGCACACCCAGTAACCGTATTTGTGTTCGAATTTATCCTGGGTCCGTACGGCGCCCGATGTATACCGGATTTTTTCTTTGGATTCACCCTTGCCCGCCAGCACCTTCTTTTTGGTCCTCAAGACCAGGTTGCCCTTCCCGTCGACATACGAGTCTTCTTTGACCCACCAGCCGTCCCGCCTCTTCCAGTCGCCCATTATCTCCCATTTGGATTCGTCGATTCTTTCGCCTTCGAATTCGTCGTGCCAGGCCAGCTTCCACTTCCTGCCTTCCAGCGGCCTGGGCATGAATTTTTCGCGAATCACCTTGGGTTTTGCCGCCTTTTTCCTATCGCCGGCGAACGCAAAATCAAAGCAATTCCCAGCCGCCACACAAGCGACCACCGTAAACAGAATTACAGAAGCTCTTCTACGCATTGATCCATCCTCCCGCGGGTTTACTGCTGTTGTTTTAGAGATTTTCTTCGCGAAGCCAGAAGTCCGGAAGCGACCGTAAAGCAGATCATCACCAAAAATACGGTCGAGGTGAAACACGAGCCCCAGGTTGCCTCGGGCACATGCGCCATCTTGACTACCACCGTACCTATGGCGAATACCTGCGCAAACATTTTTATTTTGCCAGACCAGGTTGCGGCAAAGTTTATTCCCCTCGACTCGGCCCAGTGGCGAAGAATCGTTACGTAAAGCTCTCGGGATACGAGCACCGCCGCGACGCCCCAGTGGATAACCGCCAGCGTCCGGTCGGACCAGTCGAAAAGTTTCGGTTCTCCTATTACTGCGAACGTGATAAAGGAGCCGACCACGAGAATCTTATCCACGAGCGGGTCGATCATGCGGCCGAACTTGCTGGTCAGGTTGTACTTGCGCGCAATTTTGCCGTCGATCATGTCGGTGAGGCTCGATACCACGAAAATCACGAATGCCGCATCCAACAGCAGGGTTTTGCGTCCTGCCTCAGCCACACCCGGTGCGTAATAGACCATCGCCAGGAAAATCACCGTCCCGAAAAGCCTGGCGATCGTCAGAATGTTCGGTATCTGCTTTATCATGCCGAAAAGTCTACACCCACCGCCTCGACAAAGCAACGCTTATTTCACCTCGGCAGGGCGAATAGCGGCCGATTTTCATACCCGTAATATCGGGCGATTACCGCCCATAAAACTTCTCGAAATCAGATTGGCGCCCCGGCAAAACAGGACCAAAAGGCGATAATGCCCGGCGGGTACTGAAATCTTCTCAGGCCAAGGAATCTGCTATGGAAAGGTTGTGTGGTTTTGCGCCGATAGAACTGCTCGTCGTGATCGCGGCAAGTAAAGACTGTCATTGGTTTTGCGATATGGTCAATTAGTCCGGTGCCGGTCGCTTACTCAATCTGGCTGGTCGCCAGATCGTAATCCGCCGTGTCCGTTACCTGCACTCTTATGAAATCTCCCGGTTGTGCGGTGCAGTTGCCTATCCGGCAAACACTGTCGATTTCAGGCGCCTGCCCATAGTAGCGACCGACAGCAAGACCGTCTTCACCGGCCGAATCGACAAGAACCGTAAGCTCGCGCCCGATTTTTTCAGAATTTTTTTCGAACGCTATTTCCTGCTGCGCAAGCATTATTTGCTCCAGGCGTTCGGCCTTGACGTCGTCCGGCACCTGGTCCGGCAGCTCAGCCGCGGGCGTGCCGTCTTCGGGATAGAACTTGAAACAGCCAAGTGCGTCAAAACGCGCCCACTTTACAAAATCGAGCAGGTCCGCGAACTGTCTCTCGGTTTCGCCCGGAAAGCCGGTTATCAGTGTTGTACGCAGCACAATGTCGCCCATGGCGGCACGAAGCTTCTCAATCATTTCGCGCAGCCGGGCCTGAGTGTCGGGTCGTTTCATCGCCCGCAGGATTTCGTCGTTGGCGTGCTGAATCGGGATGTCGAGATAATTTACAACTTTGTCCGATCCGGCGATTGTCTCGATAAGTTCGTCGTTGATTCCCACCGGCCAGAGATACATCAGACGTACCCACTCAACGCCGTCGATCCGGTCAAGGCCTTTTACAAGGCTGTTAAGGCTGTTTTTAGGCTCCAGATCGCGCCCGTACTGGGTCACATCCTGCGCTATGACGTTCAATTCTACCACACCGACCGACGCCAGTTCGCCCGCCTCGGACAGAACCTGCTGCTGCGATTTGCTGCGAAAAGGTCCTCTGATCGACGGTATGGTGCAGAAAGAGCAGCGGTGATTGCAGCCCTCGCTAACACGCAGATACGCCCAGTGCCCGGCCGTGATCAACAGCCGCGCCGAATCGTCCGTGCAGTTCTCACCGGCCAGGCTCAGGTAGCTTTGGCGAGCTTCCGATTCGGCCGCCCGCCGGATAATGCGGCCGATATTATCCCGGTCCGCAAGCCCGACTATTGCGTCGATTCCCTCGACTTCGTCGAAAATCGCCGTTTTCAGCCTTTCCGTGAGGCATCCGGCCACTATTACTTTCCGAACGCGGCCCTGCTTCTTCCACTCCACCGCTTCGCGAATTACTTCCAACGCCTCCTGCCTGGCAGGCGCAATAAAACCGCAGGTATTAATGATAACAACGTCGGCATCAGCCGGATCGGACGCAATAAACAGTCCTGATGTGGCGATTTCGGCGAGCATGCGCTCTGAATCGACCACGTTTTTCGGACAACCCAGCGAGACCATGCCGACCGTCAGATTTTTGGCTGTTTTTTCAGTCATAGTCTGTTACAATAGCAAAACTTGGGCGGGCCGTCTATCATGCGAGAAGGACCACGCAACGGAGCTTAAAATACTACACTTGATTTCGACCCATTGACGATAAAAGTGAAAGGTGCAATACGGTCAACTCCTACTCCGTCTGTACGCGTATCAGGGCCGCCGGTGCTGTAGCCGCAAGGCGTACATGCATCTAATTGCGATTATTCGAAATGTTTGACGCTGAAAGAACAACTTTGACGTTCGTAATGCTCGCTTTTACAGCGTGCATCTGCCTCATAATCGGGCTGGGAGGCTGCGCCGATTATGTGCCCGAAAAGGCCACCGAACTGCAGGCCCGGAGCATACTCAATAACCTCAGCCGCATCCAGCCGGTGCCCGACCCCAACATCCCGGTTCCCGAAGTCTATAAAGCCCCGCCCAAAATCATCGAACAGAACGTCGGCGGCGAGATCGAGTACAAGCTGTTCTATTTCTGCAAGTATCACACGGCCGACAAACTTCAGGCGGTTGTGCGGGATCAGTTCGCCTCGACCCTGTTCGGAAAACAGGGCCAGAAGACCACCATGAAGGATTACACCGTCTCCGGAAATCCCGCTACCAATCAGCTCATAGTGCGGGCACCCTCGGCGGAGGATATTCAGTCGGTGCTCGAACTGCTCGAGGCTTCGGATGTGCCTCCGATTCAGGTCAAGATCGACTGCATCATTTCCGAGTTGTACGCCGACCTGACCATGGATAAAGAAGTTACCCTGCTGATTGAGAATCTCTTCGGCGAGAACATCGTAATGGGCGGTAAGCAGGAGAAAGGCAAGCTGCTGCCGGCCTTTCCCGGTGCCGCACTGCGAGACCCGGCCAGGGATAAGTTCGGCCTGAAGGTCGGTTTCGGCAGTCAGATCGGCATCGCGGGTCATGAGTTCAGGGCGCTGATAGATCTTCTGGTCAGCCGAGGCTATCTCAAAATACTGATGAATCCGACGCTGGAGGTTGTAAACGGCGAAACCGCCAAAATCGAGACCAAAGAGCACGTGCCGCTGCAGGAAGTATTCATCCGCGGTACGCTCGAAGGCTTTCTGGAGACCAGGACCGAGTATTACGATGTGATTGACTCGCTGCAGATCACACCTCACGTCTTCGCCGACGGATATATCGGCATGCAGACCGACGCCAAAATCAGCGCAAAACTGACTCCAGAGGGCATAACCCAGCAGCCGATCGTTACCGAGAGAACCATCACCAACAAGGAGAACCGCATCAGGCACGGTGAAAGCCTGATAATCGGCGGCATCCGCAAGAGCGAAAAACGGGATGTGATCCGCGGCGTACCCTTCCTCAAGGATATTCCCCTTGTCGGGGCGTTGTTCAGCGGCCGCGATTTCGAGGAGCGGGCAAAGGAAATTATCTTCATACTCACACCGACGATTTCGACCGGCGGCATGCCAAACAAG
Source organism: uncultured Pirellulales bacterium (assembly GCA_964406945.1). Taxonomy (GTDB): domain Bacteria; phylum Planctomycetota; class Phycisphaerae; order Sedimentisphaerales; family Anaerobacaceae; genus UBA2266. The sequence goes on along the minus strand of CAYOTO010000007.1, from coordinate 82,783 downwards.
GAGATGGTGGACAGGATACGCGATATGCACGAGCCGCCGATACCGTACGAGCAGCTTCATAGGGCTATTCTTGATCCGTTCGGGCTGGACAGCCGCGAAAGAGAACGCCAGCGCCAGTTGCTCGAAGCCGAAGAGGCCCGAATCCAGGCGATTGCCGAGAAGGAAAGGGCCAGGCGCCAGGTTCGCGAGGCCGACAGAATGGTCGATGAAGCTCGCTCAGAAGCTGATCGGGCGATGACCGAACTTACCCGAATACGCGCCGAAACCGCCCGAATCAAGGCCGAGGCGGACTTGCTTGCCGCCCAGGCCGCCAAAGACAAGGCCGAAGCCGAAAAAGCCCGCGCAGAGGCCGAAAAGAAAGAGGCCAACGGCGGCAATTCAGAGCCGCAAGAGGAAGACTCCGCCAACGAACAACCCGAACAGGAGCAAAACACCCAATCGGGCAAGCAGTCGGAAGAAACCTCCGATTCGGTCTCGGCGCCTTCCGACAAAGCCGAGAATTCATCCCAGCCGCAGGCCAATGCTGCAGAGCCGTCCGATAATACAACTAAGACTGCACCTGAAACGGCTGAGCAGGTTACTGAAAAGCAAGATGAGCCCGCCGAAACCGTACAAAACGCTGCAAAAGGCCCCGACGACCAAACTTCCGAGCCGGATTCCAAAGAGGACGAATCCGCTGAAACCGCCGCCCAGCCTGAACATAACACAGAACAATCCACGGGCGACGGCGGCGAGACCGAAAACCAGCAATCTGAAGACCCCGAACCTGCGCCAACGGCTAAACAAATAGACGAACCCGCCGAAGATTCCGAGAATGCGGCCCCGAAACCCGGCGAACAGAATGTAGTCGAAGCGGCGAACAACACCCCGACCGAGAACGCCCAAACCACGGCCGAGCAAGCCGACCGGACAAACATCACTCAGACCACGGATACGACAGCCCTGAAGCCCCAGATCAAGGGTTTTGTTAAGGAAGACGGCGGCAAGATCACGGATTCTGCGCCGGCTGACGCAGTGCCGCCGGTGAAAACCGGTGATTCCGACGACACCTCAGACGCTACGGGCAAAAAACCCGTGCACAGGCGATTCTGGTATGATATGTTGGGGGCATCGGCTTGGATATGGGATTCTCCCGACAAACCCGAGAATAAAAAGCCGACAGAGCTTGCCGAAGACGAAGCAGCCGAGAGCGACAACAGGGCGGCCGATCCAAATGAAATCGTAAAGCCCGTGGTTTTACAGCCCATTATGAGGCAGTTTAAGGGCAACTAGGCCGGTAACTGCGGGCGGCTGAACCACTTTGTACCGTGCCTCAATCCGGCCCGGAGGCGATAAAAGGCTGGAGGAGCCTTATGGACGATTTGGATTTAGGCAGCAAAAAGCCCGTGGAAGACTTGGACCCGATCCCTTTCGACGACGAAGACGAACCGGCAGCCGGCCCGGATAAGCCCGGTCAGGGCGGAGTTTCACATTCACCACTGACCCTGGGCGGAAAACCGGTCGCCGGCAAGGGCGCCGCACCGAGCAGACCCGCCGCACCCGCGCCCAAACCAGCAGCTCCCGCGGCAAAACCGCAGATTAGGCCGCAAAACGCCCCGTCGATAGGCACAGCCGCCAAGACCGCCGGCAAATTTGCGTCCTCGGAAGACCGGATTACGGGCGTCAAAACCTTCTTTACAAAGCTCCATCCCGGAGCGCTGGTCTTTCTGGATGAGCAGGTTAACGACTGGCTCGCGGCCAATCCGGGCGTCAGGATCAAACTCACCAATACCACGGTGGGTGAAGTCCAGGCCAAAAAGACCGAACAGAACATCATCATGACTGTATGGTACTGATTGCTTTTCGGCGTCAGAATCGCATATCAGGCGGGGATTCGAGCTGGTTTCCGTGGTACTCGGACCCGCTCGGAGCGTATTTGCACAAACATACGCCGGGGGAGCGTTTTTTAGTGGCCGCCTGAGCCGCTGCATCCGATAACAGACGAAAATGGGCTTATCAGTTGCAGCCGGGGGTTTTTTTACCTGAAATTTCTTGACAGAATTAGGCTCTGCCGATAATTTTTACTAATTTCACCCAGGGTGCTCTGTGCCCAGGCGAGGCAGCTTTGATAATGTTGATATGCAGTTGTGTTTTACGAGCAGTCGATGCCGGCATCGTGGACGGCTTTTCCGTATAAATGTTGAGTTATTTGGAGGTTATTTGTGGCTAAAGAATTGGCTCGAGAATTGATTAACGCAGGGGTGCATTTCGGCCATGGCGTGAGCCGGTGGAATCCCAAGATGGCCCCGTATATTTTCGCCAAGCGTGGCACAATCCACATAGTTGATGTCAAGAAAACGCTTCGCGGGATATTGCTGGCTCGCAAGATGCTGGGCCAGATTGTCTCGGAAGGAAACGACGTCATCTTCGTGGGCACTAAGCGCCAGGCCCAAAAGGCGGTCGAGGCCGCTGCCGCCAAGTGCGGTATGCACTATGTCTCGGAACGCTGGCTGGGAGGTATGCTGACAAACTTCAGGACTATTCGCTCGCGTCTTCAACGTCTCGAACAACTCGAGGCGATGCAGGAGAGCGGCGAGCTCGAGAGCGAGAGCAAAAAGCAGGCTTCTCGCCTCAAACGCGAAATGCGCAAGATTAGATCCAACCTGGATGGAGTCCGCAAAATGTCCCGTCTGCCGGGTGCGGTGGTTGTCGTAGATGCGAACAAGGAATATCTCGCACTCCGCGAAGCCCGCAAACTGGGTGTTGCGACGATTGGCGTAATAGATACGGACTCCGATCCGGATACAGTTGATATAGCTATTCCCGCGAACGACGATTCGATTCGCGCCGTCGAACTGATCCTGAACGAGTTGGCCGAGGCGGTTGCCATCGGCAAGACGCTCGCTCCGGTTCAGCGCGAAAGCCGCCAGACGCCGCGACGGCCTCGTTCTCGAAGGCCTACGCTCGCTCGCGCCGACGGGGGCGCTGCGGCAAGCGGCGCTGCCGCGACCGCCGAGAAGCCCGAGCAGGACAAAGGCGAAGCCGTCGCAACGGCCGAACCGGAGAAACCTGTTGCCGAGCCGAAAACCGAACCGGCGCCGGAACCCGAGCCTAAAAAGGCCGAGGAAAAACCCGCCGAACCGGGGCAGGACCAGGCACAATCGCAGTAGCGTTAGTGGTTTTTGTTTTTACGCGCGGCCGATACAGACGATGCCCGCGCCGAATTTGGTGACAGAATTATCTTCTTTTTGGAAGTGAAGGAGTTTTAGATATGGCCGATATTTCAGCGGCGGATGTAATGAAACTTCGCAAGGTGACCGGGCAGGGAATGATGGACTGCAAGGCGGCCCTTCAGGACGCCGGCGGTGACTTTGACCAGGCGGTGGAAATACTCCGCAAGAAGGGCCTTGCGACACTGGAAAAAAGGGCCGCTCGTGAAACAACCGAGGGTCTGGTGATTTCGAAAATGGCGGACGACGGCAAAACGGCCGTGCTGGTTTCCCTTTGCTGCGAGACCGACTTTGTTGCGAAAAACGATGACTTCGTAAGCGCCGCCAACAAGCTGGCCGATTATGCCATGGCGTGCGAAGCCGACGAAGGCGTGGACAATATTCTGGGCACGGCTATCGACGGCATGACCTACGAGGAGCTTTTGACGGCTCTGGTCAGCAAGACCGGCGAAAAGACCCTTGTCGGAGATTACGCCCGCTTTACCTGCGGCGACAACGGTCTGATCCACACGTACATTCATTTCAACAACAAGGTCGGCACGATGCTGGAGATCGAAGCAAATGACGCTTCGGTTGCCTCGTCGGATGCCCTGAAAAACGCAGCCGCCGATATCGCGATGCACATTACCGCCACCAAGCCCCTGGCGCTTGACAGGGACGGAATCGATCCGAAAGTGGTCGAACAGGAAAAAGCGATATTCGCCGAGCAGATGCAGAACAAACCGCCGCAGATCATCGAGAAGATCGTCGAAGGCAAAATGAACAAATTCTATGCGGAGAACTGCCTTCTGGCTCAGCCGTTCGTCAAAGACGACAGCAAGACGGTCGAGCAGGTTCTTGCCGAGGCGGCAAAAGCTGCCGGCGGCCAGGCGAAAATCAAACGCTTCGTACGATTCGAGGTAAGCTAGACTTTAAAGCCGGTTAATTCCGGCTTTTTTTCCGCGCTTGCTGACGACCGCGGATACATCCGTCGGACCGCTGCGCGGCGATTATGATATGGAGGTCGGATAATCGAAACTATGGTCCCCGGCAAGTATAAACGCGTTCTTCTAAAACTGTCCGGGCAGAGTTTCTGCAGGCCCGGCGGCTTCGGCATCGACGGTGAGTGCCTCGAATCCATCGCCGAACGGATCGTCGACATCTGCAAACTGGGCTCGCAGGTCGCGATCGTCGTGGGCGCCGGCAATCTGATTCGCGGCGCAACCTTTTCCGAGGAAAGCCACATACCCCGCAACACCGCCGATTACATGGGCATGCTCTGTACTATCATCAACGCCTGCGCACTGCAGGAGACATTGGAAAAGTTCGGTCAGCCCACACGCGTGCTTTCGGCCATCGAAGTCTCGGCCATGTGCGAAAAGTTCATTCGCCGCAAGGCTCTGTGGCACCTGGAAAACGGGCGGGTTTCTATTCTTGCCGGCGGAACCGGCAATCCGTTCTTCACGACCGACACCTGTGCGGCTCTGCGGGCTTCGGAGCTGGACGCGGACCTGTTGATCAAGGCCACCAAGGTCGACGGAGTCTACAGCGACGACCCGGTCAAGAACCCGGACGCCGAACTTTATACGAAACTCACCTATGAAGATGTCTTTCAGAAGGACCTGCGCGTTATGGACCACGCGGCCATAAGCCTGTGTCGCGAAAACAGAATTCCGATTATTGTTCTGAACATATTCAAGGTAGGCAATCTTACCAAAGCCTTGTGCGGCAAAGAGGTGGGGACGTTGATCGACGGAACCTGATTCAATTAAAAATGGCGAAACAAAAACGCCGATTATCAATACATACGTTCATTAGTCGAGGATTGGAGAAAACACAATGCCGATGAAAGGAATACTCAGCGAAACCGAATCGAAGATGAAAAAAGCGGTTGAGGTCATCCACGACGAACTCAAGGGAGTGCGCACCGGCAGGGCGTCGACTGCGCTTGTCGAAAACATCAAGGCCGATTATTACGGCTCACCGACGCCGATCAAACAGATGGCCGCTCTGGCAACGCCCCAGGCCGATATGATCGTCATCAAGCCGTTCGACCCGTCGGCGCTGAAGGAAATCGAAAAAGCAATCAAGAACAGCGAACTGAGCATAGCTCCTATCGTCGACGGCAAGCTCATCCGCCTGAACGTGCCGCCATTGAGCGAAGAGAGACGCCAGCAGATGGTCGGCCAGACCAAGCAACTGGGCGAACAGTCCAAAGTGAGCCTGCGCAACGTCCGCCGCGACGCCATCAAGAGCCTCGAAAAGGAAAAGGACGCCAAGGCCCTGACCGAAGACGAACTCGAAAAGGGCAAAAAACAGGTCGACGACATGATCAAGAAATACACCGACGAAGTCGACTCTCTCGTCAGCGCCAAAAGCGACGAAATCATGAGCGACTGAACCCGCCACGCATCGAGACCCTGCGGCCGCTATGTTTCGCGCTCGGAATCAGGTGTCTGGTCCGGCTGATAGTAGTCGGTTGACGGCGATACAGTCGGGACCGCCGGTACGGGTTCGGGAACTATGCAGTCGTAATCCGGGCCGAGTTGCTGGAGGAAGTAGAGAGGATAGGCCCGCTTAAAGACCAGAAGCGGCAGCAAAAAGACGGTTCCGAAGTAAGGAATCGAAAGCGGACAGGCCAGGATGCAGCAGGTGGCGCAAACGGCAACGAAAATCATAGCGCCGATTGCGAACGCGATGGCAATCTGAAAGAGGATATACAGGAAGAACACCGTTTTTCGTCCCGACATGATCGCAAGCAGTTCGCTCCAGGCCGCTCTGCTGGTGGTCATCCGCTTGTACATAATGGGTATGACAAGGTCCTCGGTGAACTTGGATATAACGCCGAAGACTATACCGCTGCAGATCAAAAGCAGCACGCACACAGCTATTGTGATGATTAGCGTCACTGTAAATGCCGACGAACCATAGGCGCCGGCGATAACAAACCCGCTGATTCCCAGAATCAACAGGCCCGAAAAGAACCCCAGCAATCCCAGTACCAGTCTGAACAGGAACAGACTGTGAGCCTGGCCGGCGTAGCGACTCCAGGGTATCGCAACCTCGGCCTTGTTCGTGGCTACGCAGTGGACGAACATGAACTTGCCGCGACTGCTCAGCCACAGCAGAACAACCCAGATAATGGTCACGACCAGTACGATTGTCAAAGTGACGGGAATTATCCAATACAGATTCGCCGCTACCCATTCCTTGGCCTGATAGAAGAATTCCTTTAGGTCCTCCCGTGAGTTCGGTCCGCCTTCGCCGGGCCCGCCGCCGAAGCTTCCGCCGCTTCCGCCGCCGTCCAGCAGGTACGCCAGCCACGCGGTGAAGCCTATGATTAGCCATTTTCCGGCATTAAACGGCCTGAACAGAACCGTCTTAACTCTTTCGATAGCCGGTCCGACAGGCTCTACGACACTCAACGCTCGTGGTAGATTGTCATTCATAGAACTTTCGCTCCGAGATAAATGAGCCATTGAAGCAGGACCAGCGCCAGAATGGCCAGACCTGTTACAAATCCTGCTCGCGAAACAGCAACACAGCGTCTATTGCTCGCAATTCGGTACAGGCGGTACGGTATCTGCATGCAAATGAATGAAAACAGCAGCGGGCCAACCGGATGCATCCGGAAAGCCTCGACAAAGCCGCCGTGGGCGACCAGTGAAAAACTCCTGGTCATCCCGCAGAACGCACATTTTATTCCCGTAAGTTGGTGCATGGCGCATCTCAGCGGCCAGACGCCGCCCAGAACCGTGACTGACTCGCCGTCGGTCTCCATCACAAACGCCGCCGCCACAACCGCCGCACAACTCAGCAGTATCCAGAAATGATAATTCTGCGTAAGCTTAGCGCCTTTCATGTGATTCACATCAGCCGTTTCCCGGCCGTCCTGCACAGCCTGCGGAAGCAATGCCGTTTTCAGCGTTTCCATATAAACAGTCGTGCTGTCCAAATATACGTCCGAGCGGGACGGCTCTTTTATAATTTTGACAGAAAAGCTATTGCACGGGCGATTTGGAGCCGGCGCTGCCCGATCGGCGCCGGGTCTTTGGTAAACGTGGTCATGCTGCTGGTAATCGCGGCGGGCACTTCCAGCAGCGATTCAAGGCGGTTAAGCTCGCCCTTGCCGATTTTATCAGACTTTGCCGCAATCAGCTTCTCCAGCATGATCAGGTACTCATAATCCTCTATTCCGTCGCGAAGCATTTCCCAGCGAATGCTGTCGACGGGCCCGTCCAGGACCGGAGCTTTCGGATTTGCATCGGCCGCCGCGACCGGAGGATATATGAACCTGCCGTCTCCGTTGCCCCAGGGCCGCTTCTCGCCCTTCGGTGTGCTGTATCCGGACCGCCAGCCCATCGGGTCTTCGTACGGGTTCTGGGGCTTATCGGGATACGCGGCCGAACTGGTCCAGTAATTCGTCTGCCACACCAGAATGCCCGCAATCTTGCGTTTATACGTCTGCCACAACCACACCCGCAATTCGGTCGCCGGATGGTCGATAAACAGCGTACAGTAGGGGGCCTTGGGGCCGGTGCAGACGTACCACCAGAATTTCTCGCCTTCTTCACGCCGCTTCTTGGCCGATTCATGATCGTAATTGCTCGACACGGGACACCAGATATCCGGTCCCCCGATCAACTCCGGCTCAACCTGCTCTGTCAGCATCCGCCGGATGTCCGGGCAGGCGGCTTTTAGTTTGGCAAAGCCGTTGTTTACGAAATCATAGTCCCGTGGCGCCGGTTCGTCGAACCAGTAGATAAACGCTTCGTCCAGCCAGCCTTTGTCCCTGAGATGCTCCTGCATCTGCGAACAATAAAACTTGAACATGTATTTGTAATGGGGGCTTTCCTCGCCGAATCCGAGCAGAGAAGGCTCTCTTCGCGAATGGAACGTGCCGCCGCCCAGCCCGGGAATGCCCAGCCGGAAGGAATTGAACTTGTAATGATCGATGCCGCGGGACATCGCACGGTCCCAGTTTGAAAAGTCTATTTTGACCTCGAGTTTTTCCGGTTCGAACGGCGGCAGGGGGGGCGGACCGAACTGGCCGCCTTCGATCAACTCTTCGCCGCTCTCTGGATTCGTCAGTGAAACCTGGTCGAACCACGTCAGCCCGATCTTCTCTCCGGCATCGGTCCACAGCGTAGCGCGCAGGTTCAAACGAACGTACCCGGCCTTGTCCGGAAACTTCTTTATGGTGCGGTCGAACAACTGCCATTTGCCCGAACCCTCGATACCCATGTCGTTGTTGCCGCCGTAAATCCATTCGCGATCAGCGTCGTAATGGTTGAGAGTCACCAGGAACATATGGCCGGGCACGGCGGTTCGGAACCAGAATTTCAATCGCAGGCCCGCCGGTGGTATTTCGATCAGCGGCCGATACACGGCTGTCGTGTTCGAATCCGGATCGTCGTCGTTGACCAGCAGGGCCCAGTCGCCCGAATGGGTCTCATTCTGCACATTCATTCCGCCCTGCCATTTTGAAGCAATGGGCTTTATGTCCGGCCAGTCCACGCGGATGCCGTCCAGCGGGGCCGGATTGTACGGCGATATGTGATGGTCCGCAAAATTGGCGAAATACTTATCGAGGACCAGACGTTTTTGTGCGCTGTTCTTCAGGCCGTGATAGCGAAAGACATTTCCGTGCGAAAACCCAAACGCGGTCGTGCAACTCATCCGGTCGGGGAGTGCAAAGTCAAAGACCTCGACTTCTACTGCCGCCTCGCCGCTGTAAGCTTGAGCTTCGAGTTTGATGTTTCCTTTATAGATACCTGCTGGCGTTTCGCGACCGGGCTTGAGGCGCACCCAGAAAGCCTTGCTCTTGCCGGCGGGCAGATCGAGTGGTTCTTTCAGCGGCGGCAGGGGGTCGGCCCACAAGCCGACGGTCGAAGATTTGTCGGTGGGCGTGGTCACATTAACGCAGCGTACCTCGAGTATCTCAACCGCGGATGCCGGGATTTCAGCTCCTCTCGGGCCTTTCAGCGACGAAGCGGCCAGGGTCAGACCTTCCAGATTCGAAGACGGCAAGATCACAAGCTGCGCCGCCTCGGCCTCATTGCGGGCGGTGCGAATCACCAGCGGCGGCGCCGATAGAGGCAGCGCCCGATCAGGAGCAATCTTAACCCCCGAAGACCCCCAGGATATCTTAACCTCTGCAGCCTGGGAATCACCGGCACAAAACGCAGTCGAAAGCAGCGATACAAAGAGAATTCGTGCAAACACGTCAGCAACCTTTCAGAATGATTCAAATCTACCCGGTTTATTCGTCAATTTTGCGCTTTTTGCCCCAAGTTCGTCAACACAATACTGGCCCGCCCGGCATGCCCGCTGCCGACAGACGCCTGAGAAACGTCACAAGTACAGTATGATAACTGCCGTGGTGTGCCGTCCTCTCGCAAAACGCCTTCGCGACTAGAAGTCGCATTCGAGTGTATGCGGCAGTTGCTCGAGCGGGCAGTGCGGGCATTTTGGTTTGGGACGACAGAATTCCTTGCCCAGCCGCACCAGCAGCGCGTGGTATTCGTTATAGAGCTTTAAATCTTCGGGCAGATTGAACTGGAAGAAGTACTGCAGCTCGTCGTAGCCGGCCTGCGGCTCGATCAGATGGTGCCTCACGGCGATTCTGGCGGTATATGCGTCCACAACAAATATCGGGCGCTCCAGCGCATACAGCAGTATCGAATCGGCCGTCTCCCGCCCTATGCCTTTAACCGACAGAAGCTCACCACGCAGCACATCAGTGGGCTTATTCTCGAGCATCGAAATGTCGCCGCCGCAATCTACAGATAGGTAATCGACAAAGGACTTCAGCCGCTTCGCTTTTACATTGTAATAGCCCGCGGGGCGGATCAGCTCTGCCAGCTCCGGCTGAGCCAGCTCGTGGACTCTCTCGATGCTCAGCGCATTCGCATCCTTCAGCCGCGCAATCGCTTTCTCCACATTGCTCCAGCTCGTATTCTGCGTAAGAATAGCTCCGACCATGATCTCGAACCGAGTATCCCCCGGCCACCAGTACTGCGGACCGAAGCGTTCGAAAAGCGATTCGTAGATTTCCATCAATGTAGATTCGTGCATATCATCTCTTTCTTTGTGGTAACCAAAGGCGCCGGTAAGCTCGAAACGATGTGATTTATCAGAACCTATTGTAATTGCAAAGTTCATAAAGTAAACTGTCTGGCTCCAACGCCGGTGCTGCACGGGTTGGTCAGATTTGACAGCGACGCAACTTCGGGGAAATTCAAAATCGCCGGGAAGAAGACAAAAAGAAAACCCAGGAACACCAAGCCAACCGGTTCGGGCGGGCTCTTCAATTTTGCCCGGGATTCGTACTTCGAACGAACCAGTCGCCCCGTCTATGCCCTGATGTTCCTGGTACCGTTCATAGCTGTCTACGAAATCGGTACGCTCTGGATCAATACCGACGTTCTCAAACAGACGCAGCAGAGGGTGGTCGCTTTCGTATGGCTACAGAACTTCCTCGAGTACCTCGGCACAGGCGCCAGAATCGCGTGGGTCGCACCGCCTCTGGTGGTGGTTGTAATACTGCTGGCCTGGCAGATCGCCTCTCGAAAAAGCTGGTATTTCAGCCCTTACGACATTCTGCCGATGGTCATCGAATCCATCCTTCTGGCCATTCCCCTCATCGTGCTAAGCCTCTTTCTGAACAGTTCCATGAGACCGCCCGCAAACGGCTACGCAGGCGCAGCGGATTTTCTTGACCGCTGCGTCACCGCATGCGCCGCTACCCTGGGAAACGGCTCCCTTGCCGCCGATATTGTAACCGGTATCGGTGCGGGCATTTACGAGGAACTGGTCTTTCGGCTTATATTGATATGCCTGCTCATGCTGGTCTTTCAGGATATAATAAAGATGCCGTACAAAAGCTCGCTGGTGCTTTCGGTGCTCCTTTCCGCGGCCCTGTTCAGCCTTCACCATCACATAATCTTCGTAAACGGCCAGCTTTCCTGGGGCGACGCGTTCGATACCGTAAAGCTGCTTTTTCGGACCCTGGCGGGTATTTACTTTGCAGTCCTCTATGCGATGCGCGGCTTCGGAATCACCGCCGGCACGCATGCCTTTTATGACATAATCGCTACGATTCTGAACGCCGCGTTTTTCTCCGACTGAAAATTCATCGCCCAGGCGAAGTTTTTTTCCACATTCGGTAAAAAAGTTCAAGTGCGTTAGTCTTTGGCCCTCCGTCATTTGCGAGATAATCGTCCTATAAGCCCCCAAAACCGCCGTACCAGTATTGATAAAGACTTGAATCACGCCGCTGATTTCCATATAATAGGGGTGTTCATCGAAGAAGATTTTGTGGGGCAACATATGGAATCACCGGAAATCAAAGTAGCAGTCGAAGAGCTAACCTTCAGTCTTTTCCAGAGACCGCTTCATCCCGAATTATTCAAGGTCTACGCAAATCGCCAGCTCAAGACCGAGAAGTACGAAGCCGTTATCTGGGTCACAGGATGCACGCATGTTGTAAGCGTCTTCGCCGGTGATGTATGTCTGACCGAAGTCGTAAGCGCTCCGGGCCAGATGCTCCCGAATCGCGGCCTGATCGAACGATTCCAGTTCCGCGGCCCCCGCACTCACAAATGCACCCTCAGCCGCGGCGTCAGTTACATGACCGATTTCCAGGTCGAGAAAATGAGCAGCAACCTCTATCAGCAGAGCCACACGGACCTCGAGCGTTTCGCCCGCAACAGGGGCGTATTCGTGAAGTTCCCCGATCTGGAAACCGGCAAACTCCAGCCGTTCTGCTATGTGGATTTCGAAGCCCGTCGCAACGAACTGCATATTCACACGTTCGCGGCCTACCCCGACCAGGTCACCATGATAAAGACCCAGTCGCTGTTCGACTTCCACTAAGCCAAACCTCCGGGTTGATCAATCAAACCAGTTGTGCGCCCATGCTCCGCAGTATATCCCCGTGAGCGTGGGAAAACACTCCGCACAATCTGCATTAACCGGCCCCGCTGATTCTCCCTCCACGCGTCCGCGTAATGACCGGCCACAGCAAATTGCACAAAATGACGATTACGGTGCGCGAAATTAGGGTTGCGATTTGACCGCCCGGTCAATTATGCTGGTTATCGTTATCTATGAACGCTTGGTCAGTACAATTTTAACGGAGACTGCATTATGAAACGTATGAAACGCCGCGAATTCCTCAAGGGCGCCTTAGCCGCATCGGCCGTCGGTATTACCCCGTTTAACATTCTCGAGGCCGGAGAGTCTCCGAACAACAAACTCAACATAGCCGCTATCGGCGTGGGCAATCAGGGCTCGGGCAACGCCGACTATCTCACGCGAAGCAACAACGTTATCGCCCTGTGCGATGTCGACAAGGCCTGGCATGCCAGAGCCATCAAGAATAAGCCCAATCTCCACGGCATCAAACTGTGGACCGATTACCGGCGCATGTTCGACAAGATCGGCAAGGATATAGACGCGGTCCTGATCGCAACGCCCGAGCATAATCACTACGCAATCAGCATGGCCGCTATCAGACGCGGCAAACACGTCTACTGTCAGAAGCCTCTGTGCCACACGGTGAACGAGGTCCGCCTGCTTACTCAGGAAGCCAAAAAGCATAAAAACGTAGTGACGCAGATGGGCAACCAGGGACATTCGAGCCGCAGCTCCGCCATGCTCAGAGATTGGGGACTGGCCAATACCATCGGACCCATTAAGGAAGTCCACGCCTATTCTAAGAAAAACTACTGGATCGACAAACCCGTCGTAAAGGGCTGCGAGGTTCCGGACACGCTCGATTGGAACCTGTTCCTGAACAGGGCCGAGAAGATTCCGTTCAGCACCAGCTACATGAATCGCGAGTGGATTCGCTACAGCCATTTCAGCGGCGCGGTAGGCGACATGGCGGCACACATATTCGACCCGGCTTACTACGCGCTCGATCTGCGAATCCCGCTGAGCGTTCGGGCCGACGTAAACACACCCGCCTTCCCCGGATCGCTTCCCCGCTCAGGAGTCATCACCTGGAAGTTCGGCCCGCGAGGAGACAAACCGCCGGTCACCTTGAAGTACTACCTCGGAACCGATATCGAATTCCCGTGGCCCAAGCACCTCGAAAAGGACCGTCGGCCGATCACCAGCGGCTCGGTTCTCGTGGGCAAAGATGCCTCCATCATGGCCGGAAGTCACAGCCAGGGAGCGCGAATCATTCCCGAGGCCGTAATGAAGGCCACACCCAAGCCGCCCGAAAGGGCTTACCGCAGCAAAGGCAGAACGCATTTCGACAATTGGACGCTGGCCTGCAAAGGCGAGGACAAGGCAATGTCGTCGTTCGACTACGCCGGCCCGCTGTCGGAGATCATCGTGCTCGGGGATATCGCGCTGATAAATCCCGGCCGAACGCTGCTCTGGGACGCAGAAAACATGCGGATTACCAACGATGAACAGGCCGATAAATGTCTCTTTATGAGGCGTATCGATCCTCGCGACGAAATGGGCTGGATTTAAGCCCCGACGCGTGCAAAAAATATATTGTTAATTGACTGCAATAGCGAACTTGCGATCCGAACTGCCCGGGAGGTCCGTCGTGAATATGACTCGATCTGACAAATGGACATTTTTTTTACTGTCGATCGTTCTTCTAATCGGACTCGCCTCAGGCCCGATCTTCGCCGCAACCGGGGTTTACAACGTGCGTTCGTTCGGCGCGGCCGCCGACGGAAAGACTCTCGACACCGCCGCAATCCAGAAAGCCATAGACAAATGCGCATCAGCCGGAGGCGGACAGGTTCTGCTCGAGCCGGGCCGCTACCTGTCCGGGACCATCCACCTCAAGACGAACGTCACTATGTATCTGGACGCCGGTGCAATGCTCATAGGAACCAAAGACCTTACCAAATACGACAAGCCAGAAGTGCCCGACTTCATGCCCGAAGCGAAATGGGGCAAATGGCACAGAGCACTTATACTGGCCTGCGGCGCCAGCAACATTTCCATAGAAGGCCGCGGCGTAATCGACGGCAACAAAGTCTTCGATCCCACCGGAGAAGAACGCATGCGCGGTCCCCACACTTTTGTTTTCGTCGACTGCAACCAGGTAAACATCCGCGATATCACCTTTCTCGACTCCGCCAACTACGCTGTTTTTTTCCAGGTCAGCGACAATGTGGACATCCGCGATACCGTCTTCATCGGCGGCTGGGACGGAGTGCACTGGCGCGGCGCCCCCACCCGCGACTGTGAAAACGTCCGGATCGTCGGCTGCGAATTCTATACGGGCGACGACTGCATCGCCGGCCGGTACTGGCAAAACACGCTGATCCGCGATTGTGTCATCAATTCTTCGTGTAACGGCATCCGTCTAATCGGCCCGGCCGAACACCTGATAATCCAGGATTGCCTGTTCTACGGGCCGGGCATTCGTCCGCATCGCACCTCAGACAGACACAACATGCTCGCAGCCGTGAATCTTCAACCCGGCGCATGGGACGCCACAAAGGGCAATCTCGACGATGTGATGATCAGCGACCTGACGATACACAACGTGGCGACGCCGTTTCACATATCCCTCAAACCCGGCAACACCGCCGGAGAAATTACCGTTAACCGCGTATCCGCAACGGGCGTGTATCGCACGGCCTGTTCAGTCGAAAGCTGGGCCGAAGATGCGTTCGACCGCGTGGTCTTCCGCGACATGACCGTCGAGTACGAGGCGGGAGTAAGCAAACGCACTTCCAAAGCAGTCAAATCGCCCGGAGTCGACGCCCGTGCGCTGCCGGCGTGGGGCCTCTACGCCCGCAAAGTCGAACACCTCGAACTCGATAACGTCCGGATGCGATACAAGAAAGAGGACTATCGTCCCGTCCTTATGTGCGAGGATGTCGACAGCCTCATTCTCGACGGGTTCGATTTTCGCAAGCCGCACGACGCCGGCGAGCCGTTTGAACTGGAGAACGTCGGCAAGCTCGAAAAACTTAACTGAACTCCAACTCCGGTCTTACAGACTCATAAACACCGTCCTGCCCGCACAAGATTCAGCCAAGCCTACTGTTCCCATCGGAAAGACCTGGGTTTGATCCAAACAGCCCAAAGCCGGAGATACCCGGCCACATCCCTGTTTAGACAAGTCTGTGACCGGTAATTCGAAGTTTTTTCGCTCGCCGAATAAATTCCGTTCCTTTATTTAGATTTCCTGTAACAAAACCGGCGCATAATTCATCATAATACCAGTCGGCCTTTCAAAATGGGGACCCTTATTTGAAAACCGGCCACAGCAGTGGCATCAGCACCATCAGGGGGCCGTGGTTAGAAAAGAAGCAGGAGCGGATCGGCAGCATGAGTTTCTTCACAATCCTGCGCCGTAAACGGGCGGCGATCACAGTTTTCATAGTTGCATCGGTAGTCCTGGCAGTCGGCTTTGTCGCTTCAAAGCTCATCGGGGCCCGCACCGCCCCCGTTCCGCCCCGATCCGGCACCGCAGCGGATTTGCTCCAGCAAATAGCAGAAGATTTAGACCCGCTGCTTATCCAAAGTCGCAAAATGCTTCTGGGCCGGCGTCCTCCGGGCGACCGCACCTGCATCGCCCAAAGCCTGGACGCACAACGTGTGCTCCTGCAGGCCGATCCCAACGGCGGACCCGGTCTGCGATTCGTTGCGTTCTGCAGCCACCGCCCGGACGTGCCCCTGCCGCTCTACGACTGGTCCCAAAACCACCTCAAACCCTATCTTCAGTCCGAACATACATCCAACGCCCCAATTCTTGCCCGGACCGAGAAGGCAGCACACACAGCAGCCGAACTTGCTCTGAAAATCGCCGATGGCGAAAGAAACCCGCCGTCCCATTTGCCGAAATCCCGCTCGATGGCCTGGCCGGGACAGTGCTGGAACAGTTTTGTCAACGCGATTGATGCCAAAGATTTCGATTCCGCGAAAGTCTGGGCCGATGAACTGGCGTCTGCAACGTTCGCACTGGCCGATTTGCACCGATGGTTGGACCTGCTGTATCAAAACAACCTCAGATCGCTCGAATTCCAGGCGCTTTGCCGCAATGCCTTCGAGTGGGCCCAGCCGGCAAAGCGGACTCCGTACGAAGCCGACGGCAGCTTCCTTCCCGCGGCGGCAACTACTGTAATCTACGGCCAGAATCTTCTCGAAGTCGAACACCAGGCAGAAACAATTTTCGCACCCGCGCCGGAATGGGCGGCAATCGCGACCGGCGGAAATACTTCCGTGACCACATCGGCGCGATCAATGCCGCCCAACCTGCGCCAAGCGTTTTGCTTTCTTCGCTCGAAGCTCTCTACGAATACGCGTCGGGTCTGGGACACCGCCGCCGGCATGCGTCTGAGCCGCTCATACATGTCGAATATGATCTTTCGTGCCGTCTCGGCGGGCGCCCTCGAGCACATGAGCGTCGTCCTGGAGCGCCTGGACAAGTCCCACGATCGGGTCGGAACTGAAGAGCTGATGGATGCGATGTTCTATCGCGCGGGACTGTACAGCAGCGGCTTTCAATGGGCCGACAGATACGATCCCAGAGTCTTCGAGATAGCCACAAAAATCATGGGCGAAGGCGAAGCGGTCGGCCTGCGAGCCCAGAAATTCACGCACGACCTGCTCGGCGACTGGAAATACTATTCCGGCGGCGCCATGACTCTCGCCCGGGCCATGGACACGCGCAGAATCGACTGCGTCCGCGGAACCGACCTTATAGGCGCCCTGTACCGCAACGCGGGCCACGGAGAGTATTACATTGCACGTCTCAGGTGCGGAACTACCGGCCACAGCGTCGGAGTAATCCCCGTCGACCGCAACGATCGGGAAAAAATGCGCGTTCTGGATCCGCTGACTTTGCCGGCCCCGGGCGCCCGGTGGCCTGCTTCTTACTTCCGAGGCATAAACTGGCCGGAACGATACCCGGGCAGGCGCGCTCCGCTTTTTGCGGCCGAGCTGTACTGCAGGGGCCTGGACGGATATATCTTCGCACAGGGCTATGTGGTCCGCGGCCCCCACGCAGGCAAACTGCTGCAAGCCGGCATTCCGTACCTTCCGGACCGGCAGGCTTCCACCTGCACCCGTATTTACGAAGGCCCGTACCCGGCCGCTCCCCCACCGATCACTTCAGATACACAGCACAGCAAACTCTGATCCCGAATATCGACCCGCACACTCTCTCCAGCCGCTCCGCTTGACAGTCTCAAGATTTCGTGCTTTCACGCCGTCTTATCTGTATAATTGCCATACAGGTATTGAACCGAAACTCAGACAAATTCTTCAGTGAGGCTGCTATGCCCCGGATTCGTTCAAAAGCCATTTCGCAGATAGTTTTCTCCTTTCTGACCCTGGCAACCGCCTGCACAGCCCGGACCGTACTGGTCGAAGCCGAGCGTTTCGACTCCTGCGGCGGCTGGGTGCTGGACCAGCAGTTCATGGACCAGATGGGCTCGCCTTACCTGCTTGCTCACGGCCTGGGCACTCCCGTAGCCGACGCCGAAACAACGATCGAGTTCCCCGCCCCGGGCCGGTACCGAGTATGGGTGCGTACACGCAACTGGGTCGCCCAGTGGCAGGTCCCGGGCGCCCCGGGCCGCTTCCGGGTCATCGTCGACGGACAAAAACTCGAAACGGTCTTCGGAACCGAGCGGGTCGACTGGCACTGGCAAAACGGCGGCACAATTGAAATAGAGAACCGCAGAGCGGACGTAGTTCTGCACGATTTGACCGGTTTCGAGGGCCGATGCGACGCAATCGCCTTCTGTTCCGATCTGGATTTCGAGCCTCCCAATGACGGCGACGCGATGGACCAATGGCGACGCCGAATCTGCGACCTGCCCGAAGAGCCGCTCGACGCAGGTCATTACGACCTGGTGGTCAGCGGCGGCGGGATTGCGGGCGTTTGCGCATCGCTCAACGCGGCCCGGCTCGGATTGAAAGTCGCACTTATTCAGGACAGGCCGGTGCTCGGAGGCAACAACAGCTCCGAGGTCCGCGTCTGGCTGCACGGACAGACCCGCTTCGAGCCCTATCCCAGAATCGGAGAAGTCGTCGCCGAACTCGAACCCGCGCGCCGCGCGCACTACGGCCCCGAGAACAAGGCCGAATTGTACGAAGACCAGAGGCGGATCGACCTTGTCAAAGATCAGAAGAACCTGTCGCTGTTCTTGCGCCACCGGGCCAATGGCGTTGAGGTCGCCTACTCCAGAATCAGCGCTGTAATCGCCGAAGACATCGTAACCGGCCAACGCAAGAGATTCTCCGGAAAATTATTCGCCGATTGCACCGGAGACGGATGCATCGGCTTCCTTGCCGGTGCGGATTTCGACATGACCCTCGACGGCCACATGGGACGATGCAACCTCTGGAACGTGGTCGATACCGGCAAACCTCAGCCGTTTCCGCATTGTCCGTGGGCGGTCGATTTATACGGCAAGCCGTTTCCAACCGATCTCAAACAATTGGGCGCCTGGTTCTGGGAGGCCGGGTTCTATCACGATCCGTTCGAAAAAAGCGAGCACATCCGCGACCTGAATTTCCGGGCCATGTACGGTGCCTGGGATGCGCTGAAGAACGACCGCAACATGTACCGGAACTACAAACTGAACTGGGCCGCCTACATTTCCGGCAAACGCGAATCCCGCAGACTTCTCGGCGACGTCGTGCTCACCAAATCCGACATTATAAACGGCGTCGAATACCCCGACGGCTGCGTGCCCACCACCTGGAAGATCGACCTGCATCTGCCCAATCCCGGTTACGACGACGGCTTCGAAGGCGACGAGTTCATCTCCCGAGCCGATTTCACCTCATACAAAACACCCTACTGGCTGCCGTACCGCTGTCTGTACTCGCGCAACATATCGAACCTGTTCATGGCCGGCCGCGACATAAGCGTAACCCACGAAGCACTCGGCGCCGTACGGGTAATGCGAACCTGCGGAATGATGGGCGAGATAGTCGGTATGGCATCGTCGATTTGCGTCAACCAAGACGTGACCCCCCGACAGGTATACGAGGATCATCTCGATGAATTGATAAAACTTATGAAAAAGGGATCACGCCCCAACCCCGCCGAAAAGGCCGGCCCCAACCTCGCCCTCGATGCGAATTTGAAAGTGTCCGGCAGTCTCGACGACCAAACCTATCCCTTACAACACATAAACGACGGCAAAGCAGATCTCGGCGACAATTCGACCCGGTGGCTCAGCAGTGATTCCGAAACCCAAAGCTGGGTCGAGTTCACGTGGCCGCAGCCCCGCAAGATCGCCGCACTCAGAATTACCAGCGGCTACCGCGGCGGCTCAAGGACTGACAGTGCAATCAGTGATTTCCACCTGCAGACGTTTGAGGAAGGAGCCTGGCGAAAAATCGAAGCAACCGAAGTGATCGGCAACGCCAGCGTAGATCGGTTTGGCAAATTCCCGCCTATTCAGACCGACCGGCTCCGTCTGGTCGTTACAAAAACACACATGAATATCGCACGAATCTGGGAAATCGCCCTGTTCGGCCCGTAGCAGGATTGAGTCACCCGGATTCCGAACCAGACAGCCTATTCGAAGTTGACTGCCCCCGGGTACGCCGCTATTATATGGAGGTGATTACTTTCTGGAAGGATGGGCTAAGTTATGGCTGTAAATGGATTTACGCATCTTCATCTGCATAGTGAATACTCGCTCCTGGACGGGGCGGTTACTTTCAAAAAACTTTTCAAACGCTGCAAAGAGCTGGGCATGGATTCGGTCGCGGTCACGGACCACGGCAACATGTTCGGACTGATTCAGTTTTACACAGGCGCCCTGGCCGCCGGAATCAAACCCATCATCGGCATCGAAGCGTATATCGCCCCGGGTTCGCGTCTTGACAAAAGCGCCGGCGGCATCAAAGACGCCGCCTATCACCTCATCCTGCTGGCCGAAAACCAGAAGGGCTACCAGAACCTGCTCAAGCTCGCCAGTATCGGCTATACCGAAGGCTTCTACTATCGCCCCCGGATCGACAAGGAGGTTCTGGCCGAGTTCAACGAAGGGATAATCGCCACCAGTGCATGCATCAAAGGCGAAATTACCGCCGCAGTCGACCGCCGCGATATGGACGCAGCCTATTCGCTCACCGACGACTACGCAAAAATCTTCGGACCCGAACGTTTTTTCATCGAGTTGCAGAAGCACGATAACGACGAGCCGCACGTGGCCGAAGGCCTCATCGAAATCGCCGAGAAGAAGGGGCTCGGACTCATTGTTACAAACGATGTGCATTTTCTCGAAGCCGATGACCACGAAGCCCACAACGCCTTGTGCGCTATCAGCACCGGCCGCCTTGCGAACGATCCCGACCGCCTCATCTACCCGGCCGACATCTTCCTCAAAAGTCCCGAACAGATGCGCGAGCTATTCCCAAAAATCTCCGAGGCCGCCGACAATACACTTGCCATCGCCGAACGCTGCAATGTCGAAATCGACCTGTCCACCCAGCACGCCCCGGTCTTTCAACCGCCGGACAATCTTACCGCCGAAGATTACCTGACAAATCTCTGCTATGAAGGCGCCAAAAAACTCTACGGAGAAGTAACCCCCGAAGTCGACGAGAGAATCAGGAAGGAACTCGACGTCATAGAGGGCAAAGGTTTCTCCAGCTACTTTCTGATTGTCTGGGACTTCTGCAGATACGCCCGCGAACGCGGCATTCCCCTGGGCGCCAGGGGCAGCGGCGTCGGCACGATCGTCGGCTACTGCCTGGGCCTGTGCGATGTGGACCCGCTCCGCTACAACCTGCTGTTCGAAAGGTTCATGGACCCGCAGCGAAACGAAATGCCCGATATCGATATCGACATCTGCCAGGCACACCGCGCCGCGGTAATCGACTACGTCCGCCGGAAATACGGTCATGTGGCACAGATTATCACCTTCGGAACAATGAAGGCACGCGCGGTTATACGTGACATCTGCCGCGTGCTCGGAGTCGATCTCGGCCAGGCAGACAAACTCGCCAAGCTCGTGCCGGCCACTCTCGGCATGACACTCGACGACGCACTGGAAACCGAGCCCGATCTCAAGAAACTCTACGAAGAAGACGCCCAGACCGCCAAAGTGATCGACATAGGCAAAAAGCTCGAAGGCCTCGCCAGGCACGCTTCGGTGCATGCGGCCGGCGTGGTGGTCTCCGATGAACCGCTCGACAATTTCATACCGCTCTACAAAGCCTCCGGCAGCGACGATCTCATCACGCAGTTCGAAGGACCGATGGTCGAAAAAGTCGGCCTGCTGAAGATGGACTTCCTCGGCCTCAAGACGCTGAGCGTCCTGGAACTTGCCCGCAAACTCGTCAAGCAAAAACACGATGTGGACATCGATCTCGAAGCCCTCGACCTCACCGACCCCAAAGTCTTCGAAGTGTTCGCCTCCGGTCGCACCAAGGGCGTCTTTCAGTTCGAATCCGGCGGCATGCAGAGCATGCTCATCAAAATGCGCCCGGACCGGCTCGAAGACCTTATCGCCGCCAACGCGCTCTACCGCCCCGGCCCGATGACGCTCATTCCCGATTACATCGACCGTAAACACGGCGCAAGCTGGTCCGTTCCCCACGAGATCATGAAAGAAGTGCTCGAAGAAACTTACGGCATTATGATCTACCAGGAGCAGGTCATGCAGATCTGCAACCGCCTCGGCGACATCGGGCTGCGCGATGCATACAAACTCATCAAAGCCATAAGTAAGAAGAAACTCGAAGTCATCGCCAAGGAGAAGGAAAAATTCATCGCCGGCTGCGTCGACAAAGGCCTCAAGACCGAACAGGCCGAGGAGATCTTCGAGCTGATCGAACGATTCGCCGGTTACGGCTTCAATAAGAGTCACTCCACACGCTATTCGTTCGTCGCATATCAAACGGCCTACATGAAGGCCTACTGGCCCGTCGAATACATGGCCGCGCTGCTTACTTACGAAAAGGACAACACCGAAAAAGTCGTCGATTACATCGGCGAGTGCGCCGCGATGGATATTGAGATTCTCGCGCCCGACATCAACGAAAGCGACCTCTATTTCACGCCCGTCTACAAGGGCCGCGGCGAAGAAACCAAGAAGGTAATCCGCTTCGGCCTGGCCGCGGTCAAGGGCGTCGGAGGCAGAGCCGTGGAACAGATTATCGCAGCCCGCGAAAAAATCGGCAAGTTCAAGAGCCTCTTCCACTTCTGCGAAAACGTCGACCTGCGAGCGGTAAACAAACAGGTCGTCGAAGCGCTTATCAAAGCCGGAGCATTCGACCGGCTCGGCGGCAACCGTCACCAGATGATGATTGGACTGGAAAGCGCCATGCAGGTCGGAACGTCCATGCAGGCGGACCGGCTCAGCGGACAGATGAACTTCTTCGGCCAGATGGACCGGGAGCCCGACTACGCCGAAGACCACAAAAGCCTGCCCAACGTTCCACCCTGGCCCGAGCCCCAGATGCTGGCCTACGAAAAAGAGGTCCTCGGCTTCTACGTGACGAGCAACCCGCTCAGCCATCATGCCGAGGAAATTTCAATCTACTCGACCACCAACACCGCCAAGCTCCAGAGCGGCCGGCAGGACCAGGAACTGATAATCGGCGGAATGATTACGCGAATCAGAACACACATAACCAAAAACGGCCGCAATGCCGGAGCGAAAATGGCGGTAATCGAGCTGGACGACCTCCAGGGAAGCGTCGAGGCCGTGCTGTTTCCGCGTGTGCTCAGCAAGTTCTCCGAACTGCTCCAGCCGGACGCGGTCGTATTCGTTAAGGGCAAACTCGATTTCCGCCGTGAACGACCGAATATCATCGTAGACGAGATCATCGCCCAGCCCGAGGTACGCGAAAAACTTGCGGCCCAGGTTCGAATCCGCCTGGATGTGAACGCAATTACCGACGAAAAGATCGAGACGATAAGAACACTCTGCGAAACGCATCGCGGCAAGAGCACGCTCAACCTGGTCATGCGGACCGACGCAGGCCGCGTATACGCCACGGCCGACCGCCGACTCTGCGTCTGCCCGACAACAGACTTCTGCCGCAAAATGCGACAAGTCGTAGGAGAAGAAAACTTCACACTCGCAAAATAACATGAGTTTTCTATCGCCAGACACATCTCCGGAAGCAGCGCGAGTCCAGATCGAGGCCCTGCGAAAGCTGGGCCCCGAAGGCCGGCTGCGAATGACCTTCGATCTGATCGCGACCGCACGAATACTTGCCGAAGCCGGCGTCAGACAGCGCCACCCCGAATTCAACGACGAACAGGTCAGACTCGAAGTAATCAGACTCAGACTCGGAGACGACCTCTTCAACAAAGTCTACCGCCGCGCAAAGTAAGCGGACCAGCACACAGTCTTGTCTCAGCCTCGGTCGGGAGTGCTTTGCCTCGCTGATTGACGAATCCATCACATCATGTAATAATCGCCCGCATGAAAGACTTATTCACAGGCAAATTCATCGTGCTCGACGGGCCTGACGGTTGCGGAAAGAGCACGCAAAGCCACATGCTGGCCGACTGGATCAGCCGGCGGGGCGGATCCGTAGTGGGCTTTCGAGATCCCGGCGACACGGTTATCGGCGACAAGATTCGCCGAATCCTGCTCAGCGTCGAACATGAACTAATGACCACCCGAACCGAGGTGCTGCTCTACATGGCCGCCCGCGCGCAGCTCTGGCACGAAAAACTCGCACCCGCCATCGAGTCGGGCAAGTGCGTCGTAATGGACCGCTGGCTGTCGAGCACCTGCGCCTATCAGGGATACGCCGGTCAATTCGGCGTCGAGAAGGTGCTCAGTATCGCCGCCGATTCGCTCGAACGCGTCCGCCCGGACCTGACCCTGATACTCGATGTCGATCTGCAAACCGCCGCCGCGCGGCTGGACCGCAAGCTGGATCGCATGGAGCTTAAAGGCGATATCTACCACCAGAAAGTCCGGCAAGGTTTTCTCGAACTTGCCGGGCAGTGGCCGCAGAGCGCGGTAATTGATGCAGGCCGCACCCCGGAAGAAGTTCACCGCGATGTAACAAAAGTGGTATTTGAAAGACTGAGTTAATAACGAGCCGCAAGGCTCAAAATCGGAGTTTGAGCATTCATGGGTTTTGAGAACATACGCTGTCAGGACAAAGCAATTGAAATCCTCCAGCGGGCCTACCGCGCCGACCGGGTGGCCCACGCGTATATATTCGCCGGTCTGGACGGCGTCGGCAAAGCACTCACTGCCCGCGAATATGCAAAGCTGCTGCTGTGCGAAGCCCCCGGCGAAAATGACGGCCGCTGCGAAGGCTGCGGCAAATGCGAAAGCTGCCGCCTCGTAGAGGCAGGCGCTCACCCCGATTACACACCCATATATAAGGAACTCAAACAGTATACCGAGAAAGGCAAAAACAAAGCCGCTCCAATCGACTTGCCCATTGACGTCATACGCGAGTTCCTAATCGACAAGGTTTCAAACCGCCCGACCCTCAGCAGCAGGCGCGTTTTCATAGTCAGCGAAGCCGAAAGACTGAACAAAAGCTCGCAGAACGCCCTGCTTAAGGTGCTCGAAGAACCCCCGGCGTATTGCTGCATTATCCTGCTGTGCACCCGGCTTGACAGATTGCTTCCCACCACGCGTTCGCGATGCCAGATAGTCCGCTTTGGCCCGGTGGATACCGCCATAATAGTCGAAAAACTGCGGAATATGGGCCTTGGAGCCGACCACGCGGCTTACCTTGCGGGACTCAGTCAGGGCAGCATCGGACAGGCCTGCAAATGGGCCGAGTTGGAGCAGGCCGAGAAACCGGCGGAAATCTTCGCACTCAAAAAGCGGATTGTAAAATCCCTGGCCGCCCTGCAATACCCCATGTGCATCGACATGGCGGAAAAATGGGTCGGCGCAGCCAAAGACCTGGCAAAGGCCTGGGCCGAGTCCGAACAGAATACCAGTAGTTCCGACATCAAGCGACGGGCCGACAAACTGATTATTACCATGGCCGTTTCAGCCCTGCAGGACGCCATGAAAACCGATATCGGCGCCCTGCAGCAGCCGGTAAACCAGGACCAGACTTCCGAAATTGAAACACTGCGCCGCAAATACGGTGCTGAGACGCTCGCCAAAAAAATCGCCGGCTGCTATCAATCGCTCCGCTGGGTCGAAGCGTCAGTCAATGAAAAGCTAATTTTCGAACAGTTGTTGTTGAATCTGGCCTAGATTGCTATAATCGGCCCTGATTCGGCGTTATGGCGTACCATTTTTGCCGCGTTTTGCGCTGCGACTGTTCGCCTGCGGATCGCCGCTTAGCCGGATATGTGGTTTTCGGGATGGCCATACGCCTCTTGTGCGGAAGATTCACCCGGCGAGACGGTGCATGCCGAACAAACAATCCCCGAAGCCGGTTTTGGCGTTGCTCGGCCTTAAAAAGCCGATTACGAACGCCGCATTGCGGCATCACGTATACCCAGCGTTGCAGCCGCAACAGTGAATCGAGCTTTTAACTTAAGTTTTAGAACCGGCAATCGCGTCGGTTTTACAATAGGCGGTATCATGGCAAAATCTCAAGACAACAAAAACAGCCGCGGCCGGGGCAAAAAATGCATGCTCGTCCGCCACGGCTTGATGGGCAATCTCGGCCTGTTCGAGCACAACGAAAACAAAATACCCAAAGTACACACGCGGGTGGTCGTAAAGACCGACAAGGGCCTCGAGATGGGCTGCATAGTCGGAGGGCTTACCTGCTACCGCGGCGGTCAGTATCGCTGGAATCAATCCCAACTCAGGGAATACTTCGAAAACAGCGATATGGACCTTTCCTCTCGCGTACGCGGCAAATTCGTCCGCTACGCAACCAGCGAGGATATAAGCGAGGAGAGGCACCTGCGGATGATCGCCAAAGACGAAATCGAATGCTGCCGCAGATTCGTCAAAGAACTGGATTTGCCGATGAAGATTGTCGCCGCCGAGCATATTTTCGGTGGCGAACGCGTGATTTTCTACTTCATGGCCGACGGACGGGTCGACTTTCGCGAACTTGTCAGGCGAATCGCCCACGAGTACCAGACCCGAATCGAAATGCGCCAGATCGGCGCCAGGGACGAAGCAAAACTGCTCGGCGACGTCGAAAGCTGCGGTCAGCCGTGCTGCTGCCAACGTTTTCTAAAACTGCTCAAGCCCGTCAACATGAGAATGGCTAAAATGCAGAAGGCCACCCTCGACCCGTCAAAGATCAGCGGTTACTGCGGGCGCCTCAAATGCTGTCTCCGCTACGAAGACAAGAACTATACACAGCTTAAAAAGCGTCTGCCCAGAAAAAACACCCGCGTTAAGACCGAAAAAGGCGAAGGCCGCGTAGTCGATTCACAGATACTGACCCAGTTGGTGGTCGTTCAATTCGAGGGTGGAGAAAAGGCTGCCTTCAATATCGACGAGGTTGAAATTCTATCCGGCTCCTCGCAAGGCAGGCCCCGAAAATCCGAGACCCCCAGGCAAACAGCCGATAAGCCGGCATCCGACTCACAGGACAAACCGAAAGACGACGCAGAACCCGAAAAAGATTCCGAAACAAAGAACGAAAAAGAATCGGAAGGTAAGCCCGACCAGGCCGGCGGCTCCGAGGACAAACCCGCCGAGTCTGATGCCGAGCAGAATAAACCCCGCAAACACCACGGCGGTGCAAGACGAAACTCCAAGCGCAGCGGGCGAAGCCGAAGACGTCGCGACGCCAAAAAAGGCCGGCGCAGAGATAACCGCAACCGCGGCGGTTCGAAAAACAAGTAAAACCCGAAACACATTGAGTAGTGCCGGAAAATAAACCGGCTCCAGGATAATACATGACCCGAAAAATCGTAGTAACATCAGCACTGCCGTACGCCAACGGGCCGATTCACATCGGCCACCTCGTCGAGTACGTTCAAACCGATATATGGGTAAGATTTCAGAAACTCTGCGGCAACGTCTGCTATTATTTCTGCGCAGACGACACCCACGGCACGCCCATAATGCTCAGCGCGCGGGCCACCGGAACCGAGCCCGAGAAACTCATCGCCGACGTTCACACCGACCACCAGGCCGATTTCGACAAGTTCCACGTCGATTTCGACAACTACTACACAACGCACTCTCCCGAAAACCAGTATTTCAGCGAACTCATCTTCAATCGCCTCAAGGAGGCCGGCTCCATAGTTACCCGCGATGTCGAACAGACCTATTGCAACACCTGCGAAATGGCCCTGCCCGACCGCTACGTTCGCGGCACATGTCCGCGTTGCAAGGCCGAAGATCAGTACGGCGATTCCTGCGAAGTCTGCAGCGCAACCTACCGCACAACCGACCTGATCGATCCGCGATGCGCCACCTGCGGCCGGGAACCCAGGTCTCAGACTTCCAAACATTACTTCTTCAAGTTAAGCGATTACGAGCCGCAGCTCAGGCAAATGTTCGACCGCGGCTATACCCAGCAGTCGGTCTCGAACAAGCTCGAAGAATGGTTCAAGGCCGGCCTTAAAGACTGGGATATATCTCGCGACGGCCCGTACTTCGGATTCAGAATCCCCGGCGAAGAAAACAAATACTTCTACGTCTGGCTCGACGCCCCCATCGGCTACATGGCCTCCTGCAAAAATTATTGCGACAACCACGGGCTCGATGCCGACACGCTGTGGCCCGGCGATAAAACCAGTCCTTCCGAGAACGACGAATACGAGCTTTACCATTTCATCGGCAAGGACATCATGTATTTCCACGCCCTGTTCTGGCCGGCGATGCTCGTCGGCTCAGGATTCAAGACCGCCAGGAAACTCTTCGTGCATGGATTCCTCACCGTCAACGGCGAGAAAATGAGCAAAAGCCGCGGCACCTTTATCAACGCGTCCACCTACGCCAACCATCTCAACCCCGAATTCCTGCGTTACTATTACGCGAGCAAACTCACCGATACCATAGAAGACATCGATTTGAGCATCGACGACTTCATCAGCAAAACCAACTCCGACCTGGTGGGCAAATACGCCAATCTGGCTTCACGCTCGGGGCCGATGCTCACAAAGAAACTCGACGGCCGCCTCGGCCGGCTCGACCAGACCGGCAAAGAAATGCTGGCCCGATTGCTCGATGCCCGAGACCGGATAATCGACGACTACGAGAACCTGCGATTCGCCCGCCTCGTCCGCACCATCGGCACCCTTGCCGATGACGCCAACCGCTTCGTCGAGCAGCACCAGCCGTGGTCGACCATAAAGACCGACCCGGAACAGACCAGGACCACCCTCACGGCCGTTATAAACGCCGTCAAAATTCTCACCGTATATCTCAAGCCCATAATTCCCGTATACGCAGCCAAAATAGAACGTTTCCTGAATGTACAAGCATTGAATTTCGCCGATCTTGACAAACCGCTCGAGAATTGTGAAATAGGCAAATTCGAGAGGCTCTTCGAAAGGATCGATCCCAAACAGGTAGAAACTATGATAGAAGAAAGCAAACAGTCGCAACCGTCCAAACCCGAAAAGAACGCCGAAGCACCGGCAAAAGGACAAACCGCCGATTCACCGTTCAAGCCCGAGTGCACCATCGAAGACTTCATGAAGCTCGATCTGCGCATCGCCCGTGTAGTTACGGCCGATCACGTGGAAGGCGCCGACAAGCTGCTGAGCCTCAAACTCGACCTCGGCAACGGCCAAGAAAAGAACGTATTTGCCGGCATGGCCAAGGCCTACGAACCCGAAAAACTCGTCGGACGACTCGTCGTCTGCCTGGCCAATCTCAAACCGCGAAAAATGCGATTCGGCGTCAGCGAGGGCATGGTGCTGGCTTCCGGACCGGGCGGCAAGGACATATTCCTGCTCGGCGTCGACGAAGGCGCAGAACCCGGCCAGGAAGTACGTTAAGACTCGAGCAGGAGCGTGATTTTATTCCGGCAGCCGGCGCACGGGCTGGCTTGCCATGGGCCTGACTAAATGAGAAAGAACCTCGAACAGATTTCAGCCGAAGACGGCCGTTACGGCCTCGGAGGCGTCAAATACGTCTACGAAGGGCTCAGCTACACGGCCAAAAAAGTCGCCGACGAGCCAAGGCACGTCAGCGGCCAGACGCTCTGCGAAGGACTGCGACAACTGGCCCTGGAAAGATGGGGAAGACTCGCGCTCATGGTCCTCGATTCATGGGGCATACACAGAACACGCGACTTCGGTGAAATAGTCTACCTGCTAATCGACCAGAGGTGGATGAGCGCTCAGCCGACCGATTCAATCGAAGATTTCGACGACGTTTACGACTTCAGAACCGTCTTCATCGACCAATTCGAGTTTCAGTCCAAAGCAAGCTCCAGCACATAGAAAACCCCGCCTTTGTCGAAATACTCCGCCTCGATGTCTCTAACATCCGCATCCACCCCCTCCGGATCCAGCGGCAGGCGATACTCGCTGAGTACCGAAGCAATCAACCGGCCCACTGCTTCACAATCGCTGTTGTCAGCCAGCCGCAATTTCACCGAATCTTCCACCGCCGTAACCCGCAATGTATAACAGCCCCCTTACGCTGCCGGAAAAATATCGAGCGGGACGCTGATTGTCATTAGTTCAGGGACGACCTGCTTTATAGTTTGCGATTGCTTCGGAAGTTCGCAGGTAGCGATTGTAGATATTCAGCTTCTTGACGGCAACTTCGTCCGAACGCGGAATCCGCAACGGTGCGGCCGAATTGATATCTCCCATCTCATCGCTGAATCTGCCCCAGCCGTACTGGCGGTGGATGCCGCCGTCGCAGAGCCGGCCATCGACAACACATGAAATTATGTCCGGTCCCCCATCCACAATAAACACTACATGATGCAGTTTGCCCGCTTCCAGCAGGCCCTTATCACAATCCCACGAAGCTTCATTCTTGCTGCCGCCGATCGACAACTCTATCGTGCCGCTTTCGGTTGTACTCAGTTGCAAACCCGTCCCCGCATTGTCTCTGCTTGTCAGGATCACCTCCTCGCCTGTCTCGTTTGACAACCGCACCCACATCTCAATCGTAAAACCACCGTCATCGTCCAGGTCGCCCAGCCGTTTCATGGCCGCTTCGACATCCGAGCGAAGCTGTTCTCCATCAAGTGACAAAACGAGGCCTTTCTCCGTGGAACCGGAACCTTGGAACTGGCTCCACAGCCCTTCCAGAAGCGATGCATCTATTTCGTGAACGCGGGCGGTTTCTTTCTGGGTCTCGGTGATCCAGTACCGACCGTCCTGCTCTATCAAATCAGGATAGCTGATTCGAACCTTCTCGTCCGGGTCGTACAGAATGATTTCCGGCTGCGACCAGTAAATACGCCCGTCCTTTTCAATTCCGCCGGCCAGCCACGCCGGGTTGCGGTTCTGGTAACTCTTGCCGCCGTGATTGTGAAACCAGAAGAGATATTTGCCGTTCCCGGTCTTCCATATACGCGGACATGCCCTTGGATGCTTGATGAGCCGGCCGTTCGGAGCATACGACGCGAATTTCGGTCTGGTCCATGTTTTACCGCCGTCGCGACTGTACGCATGAACCGGATGGCCCGTCGTGGTTCGATACATGCAATACAAATCGCCGTTTGCCAGGGCGACTATATTATGTTCCTCCTGCACCGAACCGAACTTCGGCCAGCGCAGGCCGTGCTCGCCGGAAGGCAGCATTTGCCATTTGATCTTCGCAGGATCGGACTCGGTAAGAACATTCCTGGAGCGGAAAAACCAGCCCTCGCCGTCGTCCAGCATATACTTGCCCAGCTTCGTAAATGCGAAATACATGGTCGAATCGTGAACTATGGGCTTGCCGATACCCCAGAATATCTGAACGCTGCCCGCCCAGTCGTTGGCCCTGTCGCATGCAGTGACACGGACCGGCAGCCGGTAACGCCGCGACCACGTCCTGCCGTTGTCGTCGGAGTACTTGTAGCAATACCACCCCAGCATATCGGCGCGGATCTTCTTGCCCGAAGGCAGCTTGCGGACGTTATCGCCGTTGTAGTCGTAGAACGCGTACACCCGGCCCGAAGGCGTGATCAGCGGCATCACCCACGACGCCTCCGGTCCGTCCGCGGGTTCGATGTCGATCAACTGCGACCAGGTCTTTCCTTTATCCTTGCTCACCGTGCAGACCACATGCTGGCCGAAGCTCCCTTCCCGGCCCTTACCGGTCGTGAGAGTGCAAAGCCAGTTGCCGTCCTTGGTCACGACAATGTAAGGCTGGTCCGCGTAGTTCTCACTGGGAATCTCCAGGCCAGTGCGGATATTGCGCATGTCCGCAGCCCAAGCCGTGCATGCGAAACCGAAGACCCAGAAAAGGCCCGCGGCCGCAAGACGCCAGAGTGTCGAATTCTTCAGTATAGAGTCCGTGGTGTTAATGGTGCTGTCCTTTCGGTGTTCGTCCGGAACAAATGAGGGACATCTCTATCTGGCGGCTATTTCGAGATTCGCCAGATACATGGCCTCGTATCGCCAGTCGGTGGGTTGATTGAGAATTTCGAGCTTGACTTCGCTGCCGGCGTATTTCGACAGGTCCACCTCCACGAGCATCCAGCCGTCTCTGGCCGATTCCGGGCCGACGATGGTCTTGAACAGTTGCGCGCCGTTGGCTTTAACGATCAGGTCATAGTCCCCTTCAGGATGATGGCCGACGGTCATGCTCAGTCTCGATTTGCCCCTGGGGACCTTCACCTTGCGGCTGAGCACGCAGGCGGTTCTGTGATTAAGCGGGTGCAGCAGGAGGACGTTCTTCTTGCCGAGCAGCTCATCATACAGGCCGGGATTCATATCGTCACCGCATCTGGACACCTTCCAGCCCGGTGCAAATTTGCCGACAGCCTTCGACATGTCTCTGCCCGCAATGGCGGTTATCCTGGCCATCTCGGCTTCGGTGAATCTGCTGTTCGCAATCGGCCCGGGCTCCCAGCATTGCTCCAGCTTACTCGGCTCGGGCTCCTGTCCCTTTATGAACATGATTTCCTCGCCGCCGACCTTCTCGACCCGGCCGCCGCCGCGAACAACCGCCTTCTTCGCCAGCTCTTCACAGACCTCGACCAGCGTCGGAAAGTTGTACGGCGTATGGCTGAATTTGCCTTCCGGATTCAGAGCCGTTTTGTATTTTTCGGACAGGTTCTCGCAGCCGATGGTCGTAAACAGCACCCCGGCCGAGTTCGACGGATTGCAATCCGAATCCTGGCCGCAGCGTGTGCTGATGATGATAGTCTTGTCGGGATCGCCTTCGCCGTACAGCAGCCCCATGACGATGTACGCCGCGTTGATCTTGGCGTCAATGTTGAAATCACCTTTGTTGCACGAAGCGAGCCTGTAATCGGGATTGTCCTGATATTTGTCCTCGATCAGTTGCCAGGTCTTCTGCCAGTCGTCCGGGTTTTCATCATGCCATTTGAGCACATCATTGATACATTCGGCAAACTGGCTTTCGCCCGGAATACACTGAAGAGCGGCCTTGATGATCTTCTCGGGCTCATCCAGAAAATAAGCCGCCGCGTACATGGCCCCGACGAACTGCCCGCCGTACATGCCGTCGCCGTAGTTCATCAGCCGCCCGAATTTCTCGCCCAGTTCTATAACCGTATTGCACATGCCCGGAGCGATGATGCCGGAGTAGTCGGCCTCGATTTGATAGTCGATATCGTCCGCGTGGGCGTTGAACTTGGGATGTCCCGAATCCGGCGGCGCTATGCCGGCGCGGAGATTGTCGCGTCCGGCGCGATTGGCGTGCCAGAGCGGATAACCGCTGTTTGCAAAATCGATCCCCGCCTGCCTGATGCTCACCTCGAAACCGTACAATTCCAGCGAACGCAGAAATGTCATTTCCACGTAAATATCGTCCTGATGGAACTGATTGATCTTCTCCGGACTCCACGAAGGCATCTTGTCTTCCGGGATGATCTGACCCTTCCACTTGAATTCCGTCGGTCCGCCCCAGCCCACACCCGCCATCTGACCTATCCAGGCGGCCTTCATTTTGTTGATATATTCGGCTACCGGAAGCCTCAGCTCCTTGCCCTCGGTTACGCCGAAAACAGAGCCGGCGAATGCAAGCATTATTACCGCCGATATTAAAATGAGCTTTCTCATAGTCTTTCCTCCTTTACGCCTGAGCCGCCTTATCCCAAAAACGGGCAGGAGCCGATTCGAGCCGGCCCCTGCCCGGTACGCATCCGTGCGTATTTCAATCGACTATTTGTTCCATTCGTCGATCATCTTCTCGACTCTGTCCCAGTTATAGTTGCCGGGCATATCGTAGTCCTGATTCTCCTTCAGCTCTTCGATACTCGGAGTCCTGGACGGCACACCGCCTTCGGGAACCTTGCCGCCGGCGATCCAGACCAGGCCGTTGAGAACAACCGTTCGGAAATTCGGCTCGGCCCAGTTATAGTGCCAGTGACCGCCGGTGAAGCCGAAGCCCCTGCCGCCGTCCGGCCGCTCGATTACCCACGCCAGATGCTCGGGCATACCCTTGCGGGCGCGTACGGTCGGATTGCCGCTGTGGGCCCCGTCCGGTCGTTCGCGGGTCTTGTCCGGCGGAATCGCCGTAAGAACCGGCGTGACATTCTTCATGCCCTCGGGGAACCGCATGTGGTAGTACCACTCGTCGTCGATTTCGAACGGTTTCAGACCCCTGGTCACCGGATGCTCGACGAATTCCTTGAACTCGGCCTTCCAATGCGGATTAACCGACCAGTGCGTCTCGAAATATCCGCCAGTCCATTTAAGCAACAGATCGCCGGGCTTGCCTTTGGGAATCTCAACGCCGTAATGAAGCATGCCGATTCCCACGCCTTTTTCCGCCATAGCATCCATTTCGTCCAGATGCTTCATGACAACGTGGCGTCCGCCGCCGTCGCAGAAAACCGCAACCGCATCGGCATTGTCGAACGCGGTGGGATCATTCGGCCAGCCGCTCAGATACGTGGTCGCGACCACGCCGATGTTCGCTTCGTTAATCATCTTCTCCAGCAGCAGACAGCCCGCATTATGCTCATGGCCCATATACCCGTGACTCTTCGGGCCTGCGATCAGAACCACCTTTTTGTTCGGGCTGGTGTCGAGCCTCTTGAGCACGATGTCCTTGAACTGAACTTTCATCGGCGGACCGGCATGAAGCTGCAGAGCCAGAACACCGGTAAGCTCGCGGTTCTTTGTCTCGGCGTCGATTACCTCGGCGGTTGTCACGCCATTGACCTTGACGGTAATCTTCGGACCCTTGGCGATAATGTGGTGCTCGTTCCAGCCGTCCTTCTTGATAACCTTGTAAAGCTCGTCTGAATCAGCGAACCTGGTCTTGTTCATCTTGCCGTCGGGCCCGATGAAGGTCTTCTGACCCCGGGCCGCCAGCATGCCCCGGCCGCGCTCGTCATAAATCGCGCCCACCCAGGTTCCGCCCCGGTCGATGTCGGGCTGATAACCGATCACGTGGCCGTCCTCGTGCACCCGGCTGCGAATCTGAATGCCGGAATTCGCCCGGTCAGTGCCTTCGATCTTCCACTTGAGCTTAAGCTCGAAGTCGTCCAGGTCACCCTGCTGCCAGACGATAAACTGATTGCCTTTGAGCGGATTGTCGGCCGTCGACTGCCCCGTAATCGCGCCGTCCTGCACCGACCAGCGGCTCATATCGTCGGCCTTCCAGCCTTCGAGCGTCTTGCCGTCAAATATAGGCTTAAAGCCCTCGTCCGCCAACGCAAGTGAAGAAACGGTAACTAAGAGCATAGCAATGAATAATGTTGTAAGTCTGTTCATCTTCTTATCTCCGAAAAAACTGTTCAGCCGAGTCAGGCGGCTGCTTCCCACTGCTGTCTGATGAATTCGAGGCCCTTGGTATACGCGTGCTCCCGGCTGGGGAAGAAATCGCGCCATACGCGAGTCGCCGCCGCCAGGTCCGGCAGCGCCCTTCCGAAAGCCTCGATCACGAGCCAGTCATCGTATCCGCTCGAGCGAATCGCCTTGAACGTCGCCGGCCAGTCGATGTGGCCTTCGCCCGGCGTGCCGCGGTCGTTTTCGCTGATGTGGATGTGATTGATCGAATCGATATACTTGCCGATAACACCCACCGGGTCTTTTTCCTCGATGTTCGCGTGGAAGGTATCGTAGAGAACGCCCACCATCGGGTTGTCGACCTTTTTTACATGTGCCGCGGCATCGCCCATTGTGTTGAGGAAATAGCACTCGAAACGGTTCAGAAACTCTATCCCGATCTTGACCTTGTTCTTGGCGGCTATTTCACCGGCGGCTTTATGAACCTCCACCGCGCGGGCCTTTTCCTCTTGCGTCGGGGCGTCTCCGGAAAAACACCCCAGCGGCTGATAAAGCGGGCCGCACAGAACATCCGAACCCAGAGCAGCCGAGCACTCCAGCGCCCATTTGATATGATCCAGCCCGCCGGCCCGGTGCGATGCATCCGCACTGATTGGGTTGTGCTCCTCGTCGGGAATCACACCCACAGTCGTGCAGCCCAAACCGTTATCCTTGAGAGCCTTGGCCACTTTTTCGAAATGGGCCACTTCGCCCTCGAAAAGGGGCATCTCCACACCGTCGTAGCCGATCTTCTTGATAGCTTCGAGCATCGGGAAATGCTCCTCCGTGACGTGAGTGGTCCAGAGCAACATATTGAATCCGACTTTCATTACAGCTTCTCCTTACGTTAAATTTTCACTTCCTGATACCGCAGCCCGCCGCTCCGCTGCGAACCGCAGGCCGAAAATGTATTCTACCCTCATTCGACCGGGATTTTCAACTGCTGACATGTGCCCCGCACCCAGTCGAGCGATTTTTCTATCATAGGCCCGCCCTGACCTTCACATTCCATGCTCAAAACGCCCTCATAGCCCTTGTCGCGGAGGATTTCGAGGCAGCGTACGATATTGTCGGCGTTTACCCCCTCGCCCAGAGCACAATGGCTTATGGCGATGCCGGTCTGATTACCCTTCACGGCCTCGGCCAGAGATTCGGAAACGTCCTTAACGTGGACGTGCTTTACCCTGTCGAAGAATCTCTCCAGAAAGGCTATCGGATCCGTCCCCGCGATGAACGTATTGCCCGTATCCATATTCAGCCCCAGATACTCACTGTCGCAGAAATCCAGCATGCGCCCCATCATGTCCGGTTTGGTCGTGAAATGGCCGTGCGGTTCTATGTTCACATTGATTTGATGCGCCTCGGCCACCTCGATTATCTGCTCGTAAGATCGCTTCATCATCTCCATCCCTTCTTCGTCGGAGAGTCCCTCCGGCGCTTCCATACCGTCGGTCGTATCCACGCAGTCGCAACCGATCAGATGCGCCCACTGTATGGACTTGAGCACGTACGGTACGCCGCGAACCGGGCCGTCCTTTCCCGAAAGCGGATAAGCGGCGTCGACCTGCGAAAACCGCACGCCATAGCCGTCCATCTTCTTTCTAAGCAGAATCGGATCCTCGTAAAGAGCCACGTGCGGCTGATAGCCCAGCCCGTGAATCCAGCTTACCCCGTCGATAAGCCCGCATTCGATATAGTGCACCCCGTTATCCTGTGCCCACTTCAGCGATTTTTCGAAGCTGAACGCGGCCGAATTGAATGCATCCGTATGAAATCCTATCTTCATGCTCTTTGTCCCTTCCGTATAATAATCCTGTTATTTTCGGGCAGTCCCAGGCACCGGCGGCAGTCCCGCCGTCCAGGCGCAGCCGCGCCGAAACAGCTTGGCTGCATTAAGATTCGAGATCGCCCCGACATCGTGACCCAGCACGCAGTGAAACACCTTGCCCTTGCCGTATTCCAGCGTAAAGGCCATGGGATAGACCTTCTTGTCGACCTTCGATGTAGCCGTGGCAAGCACCTTTATCGGCTCATCGCCTGCAAGACAGGTATAAAGTTCGTCCGTTATCCTGAACGACCGCATGGCGAACGTAATCGGGTTGCGCCGGTCGACGATGTCCACCGTGAACTGGCCGTAAGGATCGTGTGCCCGCAGATTCGGATCCCACACCCGGCCGGCCATCTTTTCGAATTCCGGCCAGTCCTGAAAAGCCCCGCACGCAAAATGAACCAGCATCATGCCCTTGCCGCCCTCGACGAACTTCTTCAGATTCTCGCGGGCCGCCTTGCCCGGTGCTGGCGTCTCCCAGTCCATAAAATGCAGAACAACCGAATCGTAGTTGTGAAGATCCGGCGACGCCAGAAATTCCGGCTTCTCCACCACCTGAACCGATAGACGCGGGTCCCTTCGAAGCGCCTGGGCCAGCGCCGGAGCGGTCTCTTTCCACTTATGGCCCGGGTAATCGACCCCGGTAACTATGAGAATCTCGCGTGAGTTCCTGCGGTCCTGGCGACCCGTCTGCACCTCGTAAAGCCACACTTCACTGACCACCGCATTGGATTGCCACTCCTGCTTGAAGGCGACCGCGACTTCACCATCGCTGCGGTTGGGTATATTCAAAGGCACGGTCATTTCCGCCGGCCTCTCGCGACGGCCCCGATAAACCGGCAGACGCGTCGGCCCGACCAGCCCCGTGAATCTGTAAGGCTTGTTCTCGGCCATAAGCACCGACTGGGTCCGTCCGTTGCCGTCGTAATCCCACCAACTGAAACCCAGCTCGTATTTATTCCTGGGCGCCAGATTCGAAATCTCGAATACGATCTGTCCAGAGTCGAACGTGACCGTTCCGAAGGTTGCGTCCGCGGCAATGTCCGAACCCGGCCACAGCCACGGCTCGCCGTTCTGCTGCTTGATTACCGGCCCGATAACGCCGACCGACTCGGCCTGGACCCCGCAGTCCAGATAACAGACCAGTTCCCGCCTGTCTCCCGCGGCCCTTTCCAACTCCGTCATACGTGCTTCAATGGCCTTCCGGCCGTACGGCGGCGGAGACAGCAAATCGACAGCCGCCCTCGCCCGCTCCAGCAGGGCTCGCGCCTGAGCGGTGAGTTCCGCATCTTTCGTTGCCTTCAACACCTTCTCCATCGCACGGGCCACTTCCGGTCTGTAACGCCGCACGATAGGCGTTGCGATCTTCACCGTCGCCAGAGCCGCTTCGCCGCTCACGTCGCGGTCGTCGATCAGCGAGCCGGCTATCTGCAGGGCGTCGGGATCGGCCATGTCCGACACAGCCGCAAGCAGCAGCCGCTTTTCCTCCGGCGTGCTCACAATCCAGCGGGCCTCCTGCAGCATCTCGAGCTTATCCTCACCTGCGCCCGCGGCCAGTCGAATATAACCGCGAAGCGCCAGACTCTTGTGAGTCATGTTCGTGCTCGTCTTTGCCAGTTTCAGCAGTTCCCCGGCCGCCGAAAGATCGGGCCAGTACGAAAGCGACCGAACCGCCGCATCCCGCACCCCCGGATTGCCGTGCTTTAGGTAAGACGCCACCGGAGCCAGAGCATCGGCCCCGCCGAACTTCGAAAGAAGCCGCAGAAAAGCCGGCTTCGCCGAATCGCCGGCCCTGTTCAATGCACCCACAACAGGATCGATTCGCGAGCGGCGGTCCGCTATGCGGCTGCTCACCCGCCACACCGCATCCGCGGCGATCCGGGCCTCGCCCCCGTCGTCTATTCGCGCCATCATGTTCAGTAACTGCGGATAAAGATCCGGTTCTGCCACCTCCCCAATTGCCTCCCAGGCCGCCGCGCGCAACTGCGGATCGTCATCTCGAGCGGCTCTGAGCAATACGCCCGCAGCGCCTTCGTGACTTCTGGCGGCCATCGCCCGTATGTATTCGGCTCTCAGTCCCGGCTCGCCGCGTGCGGCCCCGTTCACCAGCGTACCGTTCACTCCTATCACCTCTATTCTGGCCAGGCTTTGACGGGCCTCGGCCTGCAGCGCGCCCTTTTCCGTAGCCGCGATTCGCGCCACCGTCCTGACCGCCGCCAGATCGCCGATATCTCCCATAGCCCTGACCACCGCTTGTTTGACCGCGGGGTTGCGGCTCGCCAGAAGCTGCGAGATATCCCGATAAGCGCTCCTGTCGCCCCGCGCAGCCAGGGCGTCTATAAGCAGAACCTGCCGCGACGCATCCAGACGGCTCAACATATCGGTTAGCTCCCGCGTAATTCGCCGCCCCTGTAGATATCGGCTCAACTGAATCGCCTCGGCCGCCAGCGCAGGATCCGACGACTGAATCGCTTCCATAACGGCGTTTGCCGCTCCGCGCGAATTGAGCTGGACCATCCCCCGCAAAGCAGCCAGACGCCCGCCCGTCGCCCCGCGAGCGTACATCTGCTCGTAAATAGCCGCCGCGGCTGCGTCGTTACCCGCATCGGCGAACCATTGCGCACACCGAAGTTGACCGTCCGTAACCGCCCTGAGAACCTCCCCTGAAACATTCGTCGAAACCCTCGCCAGCGCATCGGCCGCGGGCCTGGTGCCGATATTTCCAAGAGCAATCGCCGAAGCAGCCGCAGTCTGCGGATCGGCACTGTTGAGCATGTTGGCAAGAATCGGAATCGAACCGGTATCGCCCCGTACGCCGATTGAATTAATAGCACCCACAAGCGCCCTGCCCTGAAGACCGGTCAACGCGTTTCTCAAGACCGACAGTGATGCGTTGCCCGGTATGGCCTCCAGGCTCCTCCTGGCCATATCGACCGTCTGCGGATCGTCCAGCATCTGGGACAGAGTCTTCACGTGAGAATTGTCGCCTATAAGCGGCAGTTGCCTGCAGATGAACAGCTTCGCCGCATGCGTGGTGTCCGGGTCTCCGAGCAGCCTGCCCAGACGCAGCGAAAACATACGCCGCAGTTCCGGATCCGATGTCGAACGCGATATCTCCAGTTCCAGAAAGTTCAGCGCCCTGCGGCTCTGGCCCGGCTGATAACTCTTCAACTCCTCCAGGGCTGCATTCACATTCATCGACCTCTGACGGCCCTGCGCCGATAATGTTGCCAGACAGAGAAACAACGCGAGAATTACGAATATGCGTATATTTGTTTTCATGTTCATACCTCTTTTTCGCGGCTTCGTTGGGCCGATGTTCTCAGAGAATCCAGGGACTTCGCATGGGCCTTCGCAGCATCCGGTTCGCGTCGTCGTCCCCGATGAATCGCTCGGTCGACCAGTCCCAGCTCAGTTGCCTTCCGACCCGCGTGGCGATATCCGCGATGAGAGTCGCAACCGTCGCCTCGTGGCCGCTCTGCACCGGAGCAACCGGATCCTTGCGAGTCTTCACGCATTCCAGAAAGTTTACCCAGTGATGGTTGGACTCGTAAAGGTGCTCCTCCGACGGCCTCAGTCTGGCCTTGAGCAGAGACTCCGGCCCGGCCGTGAGGCTGCCACGGTTCACATGCACCCACCCTTTGTCGCCGATGAATTTGCAACCCTGCTTGTTCTTGCTGTTATCGCTAAAGCTCAGTTCTACACCCGAAGGCGCGACAAGCCTCGTATCCCACTTCGTGGACGTGTTGCCCAGTCCCTCGGCCGGAAATTCGGCGGAACCTTCGACCCTCAATGGCGATTCCAACAGCGCCGGCGCTCCCCACAAAGCGATATCCACATGATGCACGCCCCACGACTGAATCCACCCCGCACAATAGTCATAAATATGATACCAGCCTTCCGGGCTTGTGCATCGGATCGCGTTGTAGGGTTTCTCGGGCGCCGGACCCAGCCACCTGTCATAGTCCAGGTCCGCCGGAACCTGTATAGTCGGGGCATTGCCCAGAGCATGTCCGCCCGGAACCCCCACCTCGACCCTGCGAAGCTCACCAAGATAGCCGTTTCGGGCCAGTTCGCACGCAAACCGAAAGTTCCGGCTGGACCGCTGCTGGGTGCCGATCTGGAAAACGCGCCGGTACGTCTTAACGGCGTCCACCACCGCACGCCCCTCCGCTACGGTCAAAGTCAGGGCCTTCTCGCAGTAAATGTCCTTGCCTGCCCGCACTGCATGAACCGAGAGCAGCCCGTGCCAGTGCTCCGGCGAGGCTATTACCACCGCGTCAATATCATCGCGGGCCAGAAGATCGCGAAAATCGGCGTATGCATCGCAACCCGAACCCGAATAATGACGGTCTACCTGCGTTTTCTTTTGATCCCGCCGCGACTTGAACAGATCGCTCACCGCCAGTATTCGACATTGAGACAGGGGCAGAAACGTATTCACGTGGGCGCTGCCGCGAATGCCCAGCCCGATCATTCCCAGAGTCACCCGCTCGCTCGCGGCGGCGTGACCTCGACGCCCCAGAACCGAAGCGGGAACAAACCACGGCGCCGCAACTGCCGAGGCGGCGCCTGCGAGAAATCGGCGACGGCCCACGCCGCTGCCCGAAGAAGTGCCTAGAGTCATAACAAACTCCTTATGTTCCTCAATCGAATGAGCGTTCGTTCCCCGTTGGCGTATTAAACCCCGGCCGCTACATGCAGCCGAAAAGAACCAAACACCCTGTATGCAATATAAACCCCGGCTTCAAACGCTGTCAAAGCTAAACAGACGCATCTTTGGCCGCGGCTTTGTTGTCGTTTTACCCGACCCGGTCACTCGCTCGGCATTACGATATAGCTCTGGGCCACTTCGGTGTCGAATTCGACAACGCCCTCGCCGACCGACTTGGTCTTCACGTCCTGACCTCTGCAGACAATTCTCACATCCGAGTCCGCTCGCACTTTGCATTTGTTGCCGAGTCTCGAGAAAACCTTGCCGCGCGTCAGCTTGCCCCGGCCCCACTCGATATCCACGTTGAAACCGCCTCTTGCACAAAGGCCTTCGACCGAACCGTCGGCCCAGGTTCCCGGCAGCGCCGGCAGCAGATGAATCTCGCCGGCGTGCGACTGCAGCAGCATTTCCGCGATACCGGCGCATCCGCCGTAGTTGCCGTCGATCTGGAAGGGCGGATGGTTGTCGAAAAGATTCGGATGCGTGGACTTGATAAGCAGAGCCACGACATTCTCATGAGCCTTGTCGCCCTCGCGGAACCTCGCCCAGAAGTTGATTATCCACGCCCGACTCCATCCGGTATGCCCGCCGCCGTGGGCCAGCCGGTACTCAATGCTCTTTCTGGCCGCGGCTATCATCTCCGGATTGTCGTTATATGTAAACTGCCTGCCCGGATGCACCCCGTAAAGGTGCGATATATGGCGATGGCCCGGTTCCGGCTCCTCATACTCGCGAGCCCATTCCATCAGCCGCCCGTCCGAACCGATTTTAGGCATCGCAAGGTTTTCGCGCGCCCTGGCCACTTCCTTCGTGAACTTATCGTCGATGCCCAGAATCTTAGCCGCCTCGAGGCAGTTCGTGAATGTATCCCAGATAATCTCCTGATCCATCGATGGACCCATCGAAAGATTCACGCGCTTGCCGTCCGGGCCGATAAAGCGGTTCTCCGGCGAGTTGCTCGGACCCGATACCAGCTTCCCGGTCTCCGGATCGGCCACCAGCCAGTCAAGGAAGAACAGCGCCGCCTCCTTAATAATCGGATAAGCCCTGTCCTCGAGGAACTTGCGATCGCCCGTAAAGCGATAGTGCTCCATAAAGTGCTGCGTGCACCATGCAGCGCCCATCGGCCACATCCCGTACCCCACGGACCCGAAAGGACTTGTGTGCCACCATGCGTCGGTGGTGTGATGGGCCACGAAGCCGCGGCAGTTGTAAACATCGCGGGCGGTCTTACGCCCCGACGGAACCAGCGCTTCGGTTAGTCTGAAGAACGGCCCGTGCAGTTCCGAAAGATTGGTCACCTCCGCCGGCCAGTAGTTCATCTGTATATTGATATTGACGTGATAGTCGGCGTTCCACGGCGCGGCGATCTTATCGTTCCATAGCCCCTGCAGATTCGATGGCATAGTCCCCGGTCTCGAGCACGAAATCAGCAGATACCGCCCGAACTGAAAATACAACGCCGCAAGCGCCGGATCTTCGGAGCCGCTCTTGAGCGCCTTGAGCCGTTCATCGGTGGGCTTGCGGGCCGCGTCCGTAATGCCCAGGTCCAGATCCACCCGACGGAACAATTCCTGATGCGCGCCGATGTGATCGGCCTTGAGGTCGGCGTAGGTCTTCGCCATCGCCCCCTCGATCTGCAGAGCGCAGATGGCCGCCAGATTATCGTCGAGCCGCTGGTAAGGATTATCGAAATTGTAATCGGTCGCC
This sequence comes from uncultured Pirellulales bacterium, assembly GCA_964406945.1. Classification (GTDB taxonomy): domain Bacteria; phylum Planctomycetota; class Phycisphaerae; order Sedimentisphaerales; family Anaerobacaceae; genus UBA2266. Next base: position 39,599 of record CAYOTO010000007.1, on the reverse strand, counting down.
GCCGCAAGCAGCAGCACCACCCGATCCGCGTCGCGAATCGAAATCTCGCCGTCGCCCCCGGAAATGCTGCCCCCTTCGTTTACCGCCTGCAGCCGCGCTTCGTATTTAACACCCTTGTGCTTGCCCCCGTGCGTAGCCTGACCGAACATCCGCAGCACATCGTCACCTATGTTCGTTGTCTTGTAATCCGCCGGCCGGCCCATGCCGATATCCAGCGACACCGAACCCGGCTCATCGGCAGTTATCGAAACAACTATGACGTTGTCGACGGCACTCGAGAAAACCTCCCGACAGTAAGAGACCCCGTCCCGTTTGAAAGTAGTTCTCGCAATCGCCGTATCGAGATTCAACTGGCGTCGATAACTCTCGCCCCCGGCCGCCGAGCCGCCGCTGATAAGTTTCACATCCGACGCCATCTTCCCGACGCCGCCGACGTTTCCTGCGACTATTGCTATTACGTTCTCACCGTTCTTCAGCAGTTTGCTTACGTTGAACTCATGCGCCCTGTCCCACTGCGACGAAGGCGTCGACCCGGCTTTCGAACCGTTCACGAAGATTTCGCAGTGGTCGTCCAGCGGACCCACCCAGAGCGTACCCAGACCGGCCTCGAGCTGCTTCTTTTCAAGCTCGAAACTCGATCTGAACACAACCTTTTTGCCCGCCGGAATAGACGGATTGCCCTTAGGAGCCCGGTTCGGCCTGAGCGTGAGCTTCTGCCATTTGGAATCGTCAAAACCCGGCTCGATGTACTTTGTATCTTCGGGATTGTCCTCGCCGCCCCGACGCCAGTCTGAAATAGAAACAGAACCGGCCTCAGCAGCACCCGGTATCTTCAGATGCAGATCACCGAGCGTCTGATGGCTGCGCGGCGAAATACGCGGCGACATCACATGCTTTTGAATCAGCGACTGACCCTCGGCGAACTTGCCCTCGAAATAGAGCTTCCGCGCCTGTTCTATATATTTGTAGGCGCCGACTCTGTCCTGCGGCACCGGCGGCCCTGCCCACAGACTGTCCTCGTTGAGCTGAATCCGCTCGTCGCCCGTACGCCCGAACACAGTCGCCCCAAGCCGACCGTTCCCGATGGGCAGTGACTCGGTCCACTTCGACGCAGGCTCGTCATACCACAAGGTCAGATCCGCCCTTACAGGTGTCGAAAGCAGATACGTATTACCCGCTTCGGTTGCGAACTCGATCACATCCTCTTCCACAGCCGCTGCTTTTACGGGCTTGCCGTTGCAGGTAACCGCAACCGGCGCCGCCGAGCGAACTCTGCAGTCATTACCCAGCCGCGACGTAATCTTCGCCTGCGCCAGTTTGCCTCCGGCCCACGTTATATCCAGATCGAAACCGCCCCGCGCGCGAATACCATCTATCGAACCGGCCGGCCATATCGAAGGCAGAGCCGGCAGCAGATGAATTTCGCCCAGATGACTCTGCAGCAGCATTTCGCAAATCCCCGCAACGCCGCCGAAATTGCCGTCAATCTGAAACGGCGGGTGTGCGTCGAACATATTCGGATACATCCTGCCCGGAGCGATCAGGTTGGCGAGCATCTTATAAGCATGGTCACCGTCCTCGAATCTCGCCCAGAAGTTCACCTTCCACGCCATCGACCACCCCGTTCCACCGTCGCCCCGCATTTCGAGCGACTTCATCGCGGCCTTCCAAAGCTCGGGTGTTTCGCGCCTGCTTATCTCCTTGCCCGGATGCAGCCCGAACAGATGCGAAACGTGGCGGTGCCTGTTTCTTGGATTATCCTTGTCTTCGAGCCACTCCTGGAGCTGTCCGTACTGACCTATCTGATTCGGTGCGATTCGCTTCTTCGTTTCGCGAAGCTTCTTGCGGAAATCGGCGTCGATACCCAGAATCTCCGAAGCCTTGATGCAGTTGGTGAAAAGGTCGCGAATTATCTGATGGTCCATCGTAGGCCCGGCCACAAGACCGCCGTTCTCCGGCGAATTCGACGGCGTACTGATCAGCCAGCCCGTCTCGGGGTCCTCGACCAGATAGTCCAGAAAGAAGACCGCAGAACCCTTCATCAACGGATACGCACGCTCGGCCAAAAATTCCTTATCGCCCGTGAATGCATAGTGCTCCCACAGATCCTGACATAGCCACGCGCCGCCGGTCGGCCAGATTCCGTGATTCGAAGCATTGATAGGCGCCGTGCCCCGCCACAGGTCAGTATTGTGATGCAGCACCCAGCCCCGGGCGTCATAATGGGCTTTCGCCGTCCTCGCTCCGGATTCGGCGATCTCCTCGATCATCTTGAACTGCGGCTCGTGGCATTCGGGCAGATTCGTCACCTCCGCCGGCCAGTAGTTCATCTCGGCGTTGATGTTGGTCGTCCACTTGCTCTCCCAAGGCGGATTGAGGCTCTCGTTCCAGATTCCCTGCAGGTTGGCCGGCTGCGAGCCTGGTCGCGAGCTTGCTATCATCAGATATCGACCGTACTGAAAATACAGCGCCGTAAACTGCGGATCGTTTCCGTTCGCGAAGTTCTTGATTCGCTCGTCGGTCGACATGAGCATCGCATCAGTCTGGCCCAGCTCCAGCTTAACCCTCCTGAAAAGATCCCGATGGTCCTCGGTATGGGCCTTGACAAGCCCGTCATAGCCGATATTCCGAACGGACTTCATAGTGTCCTTGCAGATTGCGACCGGATCGCCGCTCACATCCTGAAAGTTCTTGAAACTGGTCGCGGCCGCCAGAATCAGAACCGCCTCGTCTGCCTCCACAACGTGCAGACCCTTCGAATCCGAGCTGACTTCGCCGCCTTCGGTTCGCAGCTTCAGTATCGATGCGAATTTCAGCACCGAAGGTCTCGTCTGGCCGCGGCCTTTGTAGGGCTTCAGTTGGCCCTGCATCAGCAGAGAACTGGAATTCGGGGCCTTTACTTCGGTCCCGGGATGAGGGCTTGTCGTATTGACCGAAAACGTCAGACCGCCCGGCTTGTCGCAACTCAAACGAACCACCAGCACCTGATCGGGATAACTCGAAAACACCTCGCGAGAGTATCTCGCACCGCCGACCCTGTAGCTTACCCTCGCAACCGCACTGTCTATGTCCAGTTGCCGGCGATAATCCGTATATTCACCGTGATCGCCAAACTCTATAGAGATATCCCCGAAGGGCTGATACTTCTCCTGCCGCAGCGGCACCGACATGAAATGCTCCGACGCCAGCCTCTGAGCCTCCCGCTGCTTGCCTTCCCACAGCAGCTTGCGTATATCGTCCAGGTACTCGGCCGCACCCTCATGCGAATAATCCCGAGGCTCCCCCGTCCAGAGCGTATCGTCGTTAAACTGCACACGCTCTTTTTGCACGGTCCCGAACACCATCGCACCGAGTCTGCCGTTGCCTATCGGAAGCGCTTCGGTCCACTTGCCCGCCGGCTCGTCGTACCAAAGCTTCATATCTTCCCAGTAATCACTGCCGCAATCGTCGGCGGATAACACCGCCGGCGGCCCGAACATAAAACCAAATGAAAGAACAAAAGAAATGACTGACTTGGACAGCATCTGTTGCTTACCTCCTTATAAGGATTCCATACTTTACGAACTGCGGCATTATAGAACAATCGCAAGCAATTAACAACCGACCACAAACCCCGCCGCCCCGATACTCACCGCCGCGCATTATAGGACGCCACACACCCCGAGGCACGATAATATCTGTACCTTCACCCATGTTCGGGCCGATATACCATCCATGGATCGCAGTACGTTTGCCGAACCTCAGATGAAAGAGTGCCCCTTCTGCGCCGAGCTTATACAGCCGCGCGCGATTAAATGCCGGTTCTGCGGTGAGTTCCTCACCAAAGACCGGCTCAAACGACTCGCACGCACATCTAAAGACAACGCCGACACCGATGAAAACGAAGCAACCGCCGAGCAGCAGGAAGATCAGGAAGAAGATGAAATCCTCTTCGAGGGCAGACCTTCGCTGTTTTCCCTGGCCTGGCCGGTCCTGAAAGGCTCATTCTTCATTGCAATAGCGTATCTGCTCATCCGATTTCCGGTCGACAAGACGCTCGTAAAACTGTTCGGCCTCTCCGTAACCGACGCACAATTCGAAGTCCTTACGCGGTACCGACTCACAGCCGGCTACGGCCTCATCGCACTCGTCTGCTCGATTCTCTCGGTTTCGCTGATCAGATTAAGAATGACCTGGTACGAAGTTACTCCCGATCGAATCGAATGGTCCAGGGGCATACTCGACCGTCGGGTCGATAACCTGGATATGTTCCGGGTGGTCGATCTGAACCTGCACCGGACACTTTTCGACATCCTGGTGGGCATAGGAACGGTCGAACTGGAAACGACCGATAAAAGCACACCCAAATTCATCTTCAGCAAGGTCAGGCATTGCCGCCGGTTGTACGACGACGTCAAAAAGGCCAGCCTGGAAGCCGACCGGACAACCAACGTAGTGCATTTGGAGTGAGCACTTTCTCTCTATCTTACCGTCTGCAACAGCGTCGAGGCCTCCAACTCCAGCATTCTCGCCTTCAAATCGCATCCCCCCGGAGCCGAAAAACCCCCGATCCCGCCGCCTGAGCACACTACGCGATGGCAGGGGATTATCAGCGGAACCGGATTACACGCAAGGGCGTTCCCGACCGCACGGGCGGCTCCGCTGCTGCCCGCGGCCCCGGCAATCTGCCCATAAGTCCTTTTCTGCCCATAGCTTAGGCCCTTGCACGCCTTCAGAACTCGTTGTTTAAAATCCGTCAACCCATCCAGATTAACAGCAACATCGCTGCCAAACCGCACCGCCCGACCTCCGAAATAGTCTCGAATGAGCCTCTGCAGGGACTTCATGTATTCCGGCTCCGGACCGCAACCATTCTCCAGGCCCGCCAGAAGCCGATTCTTCACCAATTTCCTGCTGCCGCAGGGCAGGTGGGTTCGAAGCAGCCCGCGATCGTCGCCCGCAAGCCCGAAATAGCCCCATTCTGTACTGAAAACGGCATATTTGACCATATTCGTAACCACCCGGCGGATGACGCTCAAAATATTCGCACCAACGGGTAAAATCGTTGACGCAGGAGTGAAATTCTGTTAAATATTCTGGTTTTTATATAATAGGCCAATTCCTACACTTGTAAAGCCGAACCTGCTTAAGGCCGTAATGCAAATTGCCCGGATTTCAAGCAGGCCGGATGTAAAATGTCTCTTGACGAACTGCGAAACAAAATAGATGAACTGGATAAACAGCTTGTGAAGCTGCTCAACGAGCGTGCGCAGGTTGTGGTCGAAGTCGGCAAACTCAAAAACATGACCGACAAGCCCATCTATGCGCCCGATCGGGAAAAGCAGGTTTTCGCAAGAATATCCCAGGCAAACGAAGGCCCTCTGCCGGACAAGTGCCTTATGGCCATCTGGCGGGAGCTTATGAGCGGCTCTTTCTACCTTGAAAGACCCCTGCGAATAGGCTATCTGGGCCCCAAAGGCAGTTTCAGCCATACCGCGGCCATGATGAAATTCGGCCAGAGCGTCGAATACGAACCCCTTACCGACATCGCGGGCATATTCGAAGAAGTCAGCAAACAGCACTGCGACCTCGGGCTGGTTCCGGTCGAAAACACCATGGGCGGCGGCGTAATAGAAACTCTCGATGCACTGATCGACTCCGACGTAAAGGTCTGTGCCGAGGTTTTAATGCCCATCCACCATAACCTCATGGCAAATTGCCAACTCGAAGAAATCGACAGGATTTACTCAAAACCCGAAGTTTTCGCCCAGTGCAGGAACTGGCTGTCCTCGACTTTCAAGGATACCCAGACGATTCCCGTGGCCTCGACCGCCCGGGCAGCACAGATGGCCGCCGAAGAGCACGGTGCCGCCGCCATCGGTTCAACCGCCGCCGCAGAGCTGTACGGGCTGAAGATCATCTACGAGAACGTCGAAGATAAAGCAAATAACGTAACGAGATTTCTCGTCTTGAGCCGGGAGGACGCAAAAGCAACCGGAGACGACAAAACCGCTATCGTCTTCAGCACCGCTCACAAAGCCGGCGCTCTGGTGGATGTTCTGGAGGTGCTCAAGAAACACGGAATCAACCTTACAAATATCGAATCGAGACCAAGCAGAAAGAGGCAGTGGGAGTATTACTTCTTTGTGGATCTGCTCGGACACAGAACCAGCGAGCATGTTACGATCGGACTGGACGCGGCCCGGGCGCATTGTCTGCAACTGACGATTCTGGGAAGTTTCCCCAGAGCGACCACACTGCTTTGAGAACGCCTCAAAAACTGCAAATATCTAAGATTGACATATATTTTGGAACAGGAGAGCATTATGAGAAAGCCATTTGTGGCTGGTAACTGGAAAATGAACATGGACAGTCACTCAAGCATCGAGCTTGCAAAGGGTCTGGTCTCAGCTTCGACCGAGGTGGCCGGAGATAAAGTGGATATAGCCGTATGCCCGCCTTTCGTGTACCTGCAGTCGGTTGCCGCCGCGGTCAGTTCCGCCAATATCGCAGTCGGCGCCCAGGACATATACTTCGAAGAAAAAGGGGCCTTCACGGGCGAAATCAGCCCCGGCATGCTCAAGGACGTCGGATGCACGTACGCCATCTGCGGCCATTCCGAGAGACGCCATGTAATCGGAGAAACCGACGAACTGATCAACAAAAAACTCGTAGCCGCTCTGTCGGGCGGTCTTCTGCCTATTCTCTGCGTCGGCGAACTGGTCAGCGAGCGAGAATCCGATATGACCGAGCAGGTTGTTTCCACTCAGGTCAAAAACGGCCTGGCCGGGCTGGATGCCGAGAAAATGTCGGCCGTAACCATAGCCTACGAACCCGTATGGGCTATCGGAACGGGCCTGACCGCCACACCCGAACAGGCCCAGCAAGTGCACGCACTTATCCGTAAACTGCTGGCCGAACTGTTCGACGACTCCGTCGCCCAGAGCACGAGAATCCAGTACGGCGGATCGGTCAAACCGAACAACGCCGCCGAGTTGATCGGCCAGCCGGACGTCGACGGCGCCCTTGTCGGCGGTGCTAGCCTCAAGGTGGACGACTTTATGGGAATTATTAACGCGACCGTATAGCCGCCGGTTGCAATTTCGAGAAAATACTCTCTTTGGAGTACTGGCATGATATCTATTCCACTGGTAGCCGTTAGCGTTATTATGAACGTCGTCGCGGTGCTGTTTGTACTCAGTTGTATAACGCTGATACTCGTCGTTCTGATTCAGAAGGGCAGAGGCGGCGGTTTAAGTGCTGCCTTCGGCGGCGGTGCGGGCGGACTTATGGGTTCGAAAACCGGCGACTTTCTGACATGGGTTACCATTGTGCTGGTCGCGATTTTCCTGCTGCTGGCCATTGTTACCGCAAGATTCTACCGGCCCAGCGTCACCGAATTCGACCAGCCGGGCGCGGCCGATGCCAACGCACCAGCCGCAACGGCCCCGGCAGGCCAGGATGCGGCCCTGCCCGATGGAGAATCCCCGGCCCCCGTAGAGCCGAATACCTCTAATTAGCTCGCGGAAAAAAACGCCCTTGTGTGAGGAAGCGACGCTTATGATTGACAGTATGACCGGATATGGTGAGGCCCAGGGCGAAGCCGCCGGCGTCAGTTACGCCGTCGAAGTCAAGGCGCTCAACAACCGCTATCTCAAGACCACGATCAAACTGCCCGAGCTGCTGAGCTTTCTCGAAGGCGATATAGACAAACTGCTCAAGAAGAATCTGGCGCGCGGAACCGTCCATTGCGTAGTCAGATTTAAGGAAATTTCAGCCAGTGCACTCTTTGACATAGATGAGACCGCGCTTCGTGCGGTGGTCGACAAGCTCGGCCGGCTCTGCCAGGCACACGAAATTGCCGGCAAGGTCGACATCGGCGGACTGCTCGATCTGCCCGGAATTATAAAGCCCGTCCACCCGGACGAAGACGAGGCCAGAATAATCAGACAGACGGTGCTGCAACTGGTGCAGGACGCTCTCGACAGCCTCAAGGAAATGAGGAAATCCGAAGGCGCCGCGCTCCTGGCCGACCTGACCGGACACTGCAAGGGAATCGCCGAAGATCTCGAACAGGTCAAAGGCAAAAGCGATACGGTTGTTCACGACTATGCGAAACGGCTCAAGCACAGGGTGGACACCCTTCTGGCCGAGGCCAAACTCAAGCTGGACGAAGAAACCCTCGCCCGCGAAGTTGCCGTCCTGGCCGACCGCTCGGATATAAGCGAGGAAATCGCAAGACTCGATTCGCATCTGCAGCAGTTCGAGCAGATATGTGGCACCGGCGGCCAGGCCGGACGCAGGCTGGACTTCCTCAGCCAGGAAATGCTGCGGGAAGCCAATACCATAGCCAGCAAGGCCTCGGATGCTGATATAATACGGCTCACGGTCGACGTAAAATGCCGTATCGATCGGATCAAAGAGCAGGTTCAAAACGTCGAATGATCCTCGCAGGGAGGTTTCTTTGAGTATGACGTGCGGCCCTGCACGGGCCGGCAACTCTCGGTAATTATTCAGCGCAGCAAAATGAGCGAATCAGAACAGAATAAAGGAAAGTTGGTAGTAGTAAGCGGTCCTTCGGGCGTGGGCAAGAGCACTATCTGCAAAGAAGTGGTCAAACGTCTGGAGAATGCCTGGCTGAGCGTCTCCATGACAACCCGCCCCAAAAGTGATTCGGAAGTGGACGGCCGGGACTACTGGTTTGTAAGTAAAGACGAATTCCAGGATCGTATCCGCCGGGGCGGTTTTCTGGAGTACGCCGAGGTGTTCGGAAATCTTTACGGCACACCAAAAGACAAGGTCGACGAAGCGATCAGCGAAGGAAAGATCGTCATTCTCGAGATCGACGTCCAGGGAGCCCTTCAGGTAAAGAAGATTTACGACGAGGTGGTTACAATTTTCATAGTGCCGCCGACGCCTGGAATTCTGGAACAAAGATTGAACCACCGCGCCCGCGACGACGAAGAGACCACCAGGAAAAGACTCAGCAACGTCAGCGACGAGATTGCCGCCGCATGGCAGCATTACGACCGAATGGTCATAAACGAGGACCTGGAACAGGCAATAAGCGAGGTAATACAGATTATTCATACGTAAACCCCGGCCCCGTGGCCGAGCAGCCGGAATTGGAGATAACACAATGATTGAGAGCATTAAAAATCCTGAGTTGATTAAGAAGGTCGGAGGAAGATTCAAACTAACCGCCCTTATTCAGAAGCGGGCGTCCGAAATTCTACAGGGCTCGCGCCCCCTCATCGAGGACACGTCGGGTAAAACGCTCTTCGAGATCATTATCCAGGAAATACTCCAGGATAAGATCACATACGAAGGCAGCCCCGTCGACCCCGGCCCGACAGAGAAAGAAAAACTGCCCAAGCTCTAATGACAGCACCGTGCAACGCGCGCGGACCGAAGACCGGCTGCTGCGATTGGCTTATTCATGGACAGCGAGAGCAAATCCAAACAAACACCCACCGCCGCCCTGGAGCGAACCAGGCCTAACGTCCTTCTCGGCGTCACCGGAGGCGTCGCCGCCTACAAGGCCGTCGACCTGGCCAGCAAGCTCACCGCCGCGGGCGCATCGGTCCGAACGATCATGACCGCCGGCGCCTGTGAACTCGTCGGCCCCAAGAGCTTCGAAGCAGTCACTAACGGCCCCGTTTACACCAGTCTGTGGGAATCCGGCCCCCAGCACGACATTCGCCACATAAGCGTTGTCGACTGGGCCGATATCGTAGTCGTGGCCCCGGCAACCGCCAACATAATCGGCAAAGCCGCCGCCGGAATCTGCGACGACCTGCTCAGCACGGTCCTGTGCGCCGCCTGGTCCGAACCCGTACTCATCGCCCCGGCCATGAACGACAGGATGTGGACGAACCCGACCGTTCAGCGCAACGTCGAATCCCTTAAAAAAACGGGCTGGACCCTGGTCGGTCCGGTCGCAGGCCGTCTGGCGTGCGGCACCGAGGGCATGGGCAGAATGGCCGAGCCGCTCGACATACTGACCGAAATAGACGCAATTGCATCTCGAATAAAGCCCTGAGAATCCCAGCCGCAGGATTGCGAATATGCACTTTCTGATCACCGCAGGAGGCACTCGCGAATACATCGATCCGGTGCGGTTTATTTCCAACGCCAGCAGCGGCCGGATGGGCTACGCCCTGGCCCGGGCCGCCCTCGATGCCGACGCCGACGTTACGCTCATAACCGCGCCCACCGCACTGAAAACCCCTCCCGAAGCCGAAGTCGTACACGTACAAACCGCGGCAGAAATGTTCGCCGCCGTAAAGAAGCACTTCGGCAAATGCGACTGCCTGATCATGGCCGCCGCCGTTTCCGACTACACCCCCGCCCGCCCCGCGCAAACAAAACTCAAAAAACAATCGCAATCCCTGTCGCTCGAACTCAAACCCACCGCGGACATCCTCAAATGGGCCGGCAAAAACAAGAAGAATCAGATTGTCGTCGGCTTCGCCCTCGAAGACAAAGACCTGCACAAACGCGCCCATGCCAAACTCGCGGACAAAAAACTCGACATGATCGTCGCCAACACCCCCGCCGCCATCGACGCCGAAGAATCGGCTATTCAGGTCCTCGCCGCGGGCCGGCCCTGGATGGAACTGCCGCCCGCCTCGAAAACCGCCTCGGCGGCTCGCATTGTCCGTCTGACCCTGGAAATCGCCGCTACCCGGCCAAATACCTGACGTAGAGATTACCCGCAACGAAGCAAACCCCCGCAAGCAGCAGCCCGCAAGCATGCCGACAGTTATCTGCGAATCCATACGCCCGACAAAAGGTCTGAATACAACTGCCCTTGTGCGAGGACCAGATCCTTCACTTCGCTGCGCTGCGTTCAGTATGACAGGACTATCGGCACTCCGTTCAAAATAACAAGCGAAAGCGAAGGACCCATCGAACTGTCATGCTGAGCGCAGCGAAGCATCTGGGCCGCGAAAGAAATTTCCGGCCGAGATCCGGTCGATATGCCACAAATTATTCGCGCACCCCCGATCATCGCCCGCCGCTTTTTTCTTGTCTTACGTTCGCCGTTTCCGGCATAATTAACCTTCACAGTCAAAACATTCGCAGGAGGCCCGAATTGAAACGGTTTATGCTCTGCATGCTGACACTCATGCTGGCCCGCACAGCCGCGGCTCAGGTGCCGCAAAAACCCGATGAGACCCTCGAAATTGACCCGAAAATACCAATCCGCGCCTACGCGTTCAGCCTGAAAGACGTGCGACTGCTGGACGGCCCGTTCGCACACGCCTGCGAAATCAACGCCCAGTACCTGCTGCGCCTCGAACCCGACCGCCTGCTGAGCTGGTTCCGCGAGCGAGCCGGACTCCAGCCCAAAGACCGGGTCTACGGCGGATGGGAAAAAGCGACCATCGCCGGCCATTCCCTGGGCCACTATCTCACCGCATGTTCGCTTACATACACACAGATCGGCGATGAGCGGTTTAAAGAACGCGTCGACTACATAGTCGATGAACTCCAGATCTGCCAGAAGGCCCACGGTGACGGCTATGTCGCCGCATTCCCCCGCGGCCGCGAGATCTTCGACGAAGTCGAACGCGGCGATATCCGAACCAAAGGCTTCGACCTCAACGGCTGCTGGGTCCCTCTGTACACGCTGCACAAACAACTGGCCGGCTTGATAGATGCTTACCGCCTCTGTGAAAACAAGAAGGCTCTCGAAGTCGCAATCGGTCTCGCCGATTATCTCGACAGCAAAATCGGCCGTCTTACCGAACCCCAGATGCAGAAGCTGCTCAACTGCGAGCACGGCGGCATAAACGAAGCCGTCGCAAATCTCTACGCCGTCACGGGCGAGCCTGAATATCTGAGACTGGCCGAGCGAATTTACCACAAACAGATTCTCGACCCGCTCGCGGAATCTCGCGACGAACTTAATGGTAAACATGCAAATACGCAGGTCCCCAAACTGATCGGCCTGACCAGGCTCTACGAACTGACCGGAAAAGAAAACTACGCCGCAGCCGCGAAATTCTTCTGGAAGACAGTTACCGAGAACCACACCTACGTCAACGGCGGCAACAGCGCCTGGGAATATTTCGGCCCGCCCGGAAAACTCAACGACAGACTCGGCGACACCACCGAAACCTGCAACACCTACAACATGCTCAAACTCACCCGCCACCTGTTCACCTGGAATCCGGACGCCCGATACGCCGACTACTACGAACGGGCACTCTACAACCACATACTCGCCCACCAGCACCCCGAAACCGGCATGTTCGTCTACAAGGGTTTTCTGGATTTCGGGGCGACCAAAAACTACTCGACGCCGTTCGATTCCTTCTGGTGCTGTGTCGGCTCCGGCATGGAGAACCACGCAAAATACGGCGACAGCATCTATTTCCACGACGACGACGGCCTTTTCGTAAATCTGTTTATCTCCAGCCGGCTCGACTGGGCCGAAAAAGGCGTTAAGATCACGCAGCGAACGAATTTTCCAAAAACCGAGACAACAACCCTGTCGATTCGCACCGACAAACCGATTCGCATGCCCATCCGCATACGCCGACCTTACTGGACCACAAAGGATTTCCAGATCAAAGTGAACGGCAAGGCAGTGAAAGTCTCCGGAAAACCCGGATCATTTGCAGCAGTGAATCGCCGCTGGAACAACCACGACACCATCGAAGCAAAAATGCCCATGTCGATCCGCACCGAATCGATGCCTGACAATCCGGACCGCATCGCATTTCTCTATGGGCCGATAGTCCTCTGCGCCCAGGTCCACAAAAACGCCATGCCCGTCCTGGTGCCGAATACAGGCGAAGTCGCCGACTCCGTTAAGAGAGTTTCCGACGACAGCCTCGAATTCCGTACTCTCGGCATAGGCAGGCCGGACGATGTGCGGCTGATTCCACTTTACGCAATGCACGACAAAAGCTACACGGTGTACTTCGACAAGTTTACCGACAAACAGTGGGCCGCCAGACAGGCCGCGTACGAAGCCGAACGCCAACGCATCGAAGAAATGAAAGCCCGCACCGTCGATGTGGTCCGCGTCGGCGAAATGCAGCCTGAACGCGACCACAATTTCCGCGGCGAAAACACCTCGACCGGAACCTTCAACGGACGGCGCTGGCGACATGCCTACAACGGCTGGTTCAGCTTCGACGTAAAGGTCGACCCCCAAAAGCCCGTCGACCTGATCGTTCGCTACTGGGGAAGCGAGTCCGGAGCCAGAAATTTCGACATACTCCTCGACGGCCAAAAAATCGCCACCCAGCAGCTAAAGAACAACAAGCCCGGCGAATTCTTCTACGCAACCTACCCCCTCAACCCCGAACTGACCGCGGGCAAAGAGAAAGTCACCGTCCGTTTCCAGTCACACCCCGGCAACACCGCCGGCGGCGTCTTCGGCCTGCGAATAGTACGCAGAAAATAGCAAAAAACACTTTCCAAAACGGTGCCATTCCATGAAAAACCGCAATCTGATTTTTGTCCTTGCAGCCTGGCTGTCTATCGCCTGCGGGCTGCGGACAGCCGTTGCCGATGAATTAAAATCCGGCTTCCTGCAGCCGCCGAAACAGGCCCGACCCTCGATCTACTATCTGCTGCTCAACGGATATGTTAACCGCGACCACCTCGACCGCGAGCTTGAGCAGTACGCCGCGGCCGGCGTGAGCGGACTGTGCGTCTTCGACATGGGCGCCAAAGGACCCGAAGGCACAATTCCGCCGGACGGACCCGTGTTCATGAGCGACCAGTGGATCGATAACTTCGCCCACATTCTCCGCAAAGCCGGCGACCTCGGCATGGACGTCCAGCTTGCCGTCTCCAGCAGTTGGGATATGGGCGCATCCTGGGTCAGGCCCGAGCAGGCCAGCAAAGCCCTCTACCACAGCTCGCTCGAAGTCACCGGCCCGGCCGAGCTTGACCTGGTGCTGCCGTTTCCCAAAGTATCCGCAAAGACACCCAAAAATGACCAAGGACTCCCCGTCCACTACAGCGAAATCGCCACACTGGCCGTACCGCAGGGCCAAAAGCAGTCGGTGCACGAATTCATATTCGAGCTGCCGCCTCTCAACCATGAGCGAATCGATCGCGTCGTTCTATACAATACCGAAAGCGGCGATGCCGGGAAATACGGCCCCAAACACCTCTTCGCAAAAGACTTTTCCGTATCCGTGAGCCAAACCGACACCGCCCAGAGCAGTTTCAAACAGGTCATACGTGCTACCCTCGAGCCCAAAACCGGTCCCCAGCAATTTGACTTAGAGCCGGTCACCGCCGCGTACGCACGGCTCCGCATCTACAGCGGCCACAACGAAGACTTCGAGCAGGTCCAGCTTGGCGAATTCGAACTGTACACCGAAGCCCAAGTGAACGTCGCGGCCTCGCACGTCGCCGACCGAACCAGACAGGCCGCCAGACTCCTGGGGTTCAGCTCCGAAGCCGGCGGCGACGGCAAATGGACCGCCCACAACATACACGACGGCGAAGAATCCGGACCCTCCGGCAGTTGGGCGTCCGCTGAACAACTGCCCTCGATAGTAAAAGACCCCCACGCCGTCATCGAACTCACCGACAAACTGGACTCCGGCGGCCGGCTCCGCTGGAAAGTCCCGAAAGGCGAATGGACCGTCCTCCGCTTCATCTGCGCCAACACCGGCGAAAAACTCAAAGTCCCCAGCCCCGCTTCGAACGGACTGGCCACGGATCACTTCAGCGCACAAGCCACCGAACAGTACATCGCTTACCTGACCGATCGCCTCCAACAGCACATCGGCGATATAAGCAAAACCAGCCTCGAACAATTGTACCTGCCCAGCTACGAGGTCCGCGGATCGCTCTGGACCGAAGACCTGATCGAACAGTTCGCCCGCTACCGCGGCTACGATCCCACACCCTACCTGCCGACGCTCATGGGCTATGTCATAGGCTCCCGCGAGCAGACCGACCGGTTCAAATACGACTTCGACAAAACCATGGGCGACCTGCTGGTCGACGCCTACTACCGCACCGCCAGCGAAACCGCAAATCGCGTCGGCCTGGGAATAGAGGCAGAATC
Organism: uncultured Pirellulales bacterium; assembly: GCA_964406945.1. Lineage (GTDB taxonomy): Bacteria > Planctomycetota > Phycisphaerae > Sedimentisphaerales > Anaerobacaceae > UBA2266. The sequence goes on along the minus strand of CAYOTO010000007.1, from coordinate 24,571 downwards.
CGGCGGACCCGGACCGCCCGTGCACCAGGTCCCCGTCGACGCACTCGAGGCCCTTGGCGCAATCGACGAAATGCGCGGCGAATGGTGGCCCTGGCGACCCGACTCGGCCCAGTTGTGGGTCGTAAAGGAGACCGCATGTGCCGCCCACATCTACGGCCGCCGCCGCGTGCACATGGAATCATTCACCGGCTTTCGTCACTGGCAGGCCGGCCCCTTCGATCTCAAGCCCTCCGCCGACCGGGCCTTCTGCGAGGGTATGAACCACGTAGTCTGGCACACCGCTTCGCACCAGCCGCCCGAAGCCGGCAAACCCGGCTGGGTCTACGGAGCCGGCACCCACCTGACGCCCAACCGTATCTGGTGGCCAATGGCAAAGGCCTTCCTGGACTACCTTTCGCGATGTTCCTACATGCTCCAGCAGGGCCTCTTCGTGGCCGACGTCTGCTACTACTACGGCGACCAGGGATACAATTTCGTGCCCCCCAAACACATCGACCCCTCGCTGGGTTACGGCTATGACTACGACGTGACAAACCCCGAGGTCATTCTCAACCGCATGAGCGTCAAGAACGGCCGCATAACTCTTCCCGACGGCATGCAGTACGAAATGCTCGTCCTGCCGGACAGACGCGACATCGATCTCGAGGTGCTGAGGAAAATCGCCGAACTCGTAAAAGCCGGCGCAACCGTCGTCGGCCCAAGGCCCATGCGTTCCAACGGCCTCAAAGACTACGAAAAACGCAACCGGCAGGTCAGAAGCCTCGCAGCTACCCTCTGGGACAAATGCGACGGCAAAAACATAAGGGAAAACAAATACGGCCGCGGCAAAATTATATGGGGCAGAACCCTGCGGCAAATCCTCCTCGAACGCGGCAAAGGCCCCGACTTCTCCTACGAGGGCTGCCGAACCGACCCCGACATCGACTTTATTCACAGGCGCACCGCCGACGCCGAAATCTATTTCATCCGCAACAAAACCGAAAAGCAGCGCACCATAAACGCAAGTTTCCGAGTCACGCACAAAGCCCCCCGCTTGTGGCTGCCGCAGACCGGCCAAACCCGCCAACTGCACCTGTACGAACAGACAAAGACCGACACCCGCATACCACTCGAATTGCCGCCGTTCGGTTCCGTATTCGTGGTCTTCCGCGGCCCGAGCCGCCGGCTGCACGCAACCTCCGCCGACCCCGACCTGGCTGTTGATGAAATCGGCGGCGCCCGAGCTGAAATAACTGTATTCGCCAACGCCAGCCACCGGATCCGGACCTCCGACAACCGAATCGCCCGAATCACCACCGACGAAATCCCTGCGCCTCTCGAAATCGCAGGCGATTGGACCGTCCGCTTCGACGCCGAAATGGGAACCCCCCATTCCGTAAAAATGTCGAATTTAACATCCTGGACCGAACATCGAATCGAAGCGATCCGCTATTTCTCCGGAATCGCCGAATACCGGATCCAATTCGACATTCCCCGCGACCGCCTCGGCAAAGCCAGAAGACTCTACCTCGACCTCGGCAGACTCTGGGCCGTCGGCAAAGTCACGTTAAACGGCAAATCTCTCGGTGTCGTATGGAACCCGCCGTACCGCATCGAAATCACCGATGTCGCCAAACCCGGCAAAAATGATCTTCAGATAGCCGTCGCCAATACATGGTCCAACCGCCTCGTTGGCGACGCCAGATCGCCCGAAAACCAGCGTTACTGCCGAACGAACATCACCGGTTCCGGCACCCGGCGCAAGCTCTGGAAAGATATCGAACTGCACGAATCCGGCCTGCTCGGCCCGGTCAAACTGATTTCGGCAATCCGAAAGACCGTCAACCTAAATCAATAGACTCGCGCTCGCCGTTTTCAAAGGCCACGGGCCGGACTGCAACCGCACCCATGCCGCTTTCCTGGTATACTCGGGCTTTGTCACGCTGATTGAAACGAAGCATCTGGTTGCCGAGGAAAAACCAAGCCGCATTGCGAGCATAACGTCTTTTGCGAGACCCAGATCCCTTCGACAAGCTCAGGGCAGGCTCTTCACGTCGCTGCGCTCGTTCAGGATGACAGGAGTATTGACGCTCGTTCAGGATGACAAGAGTATTGCAGCTTCGTTCAAAATGACAAGCGAAAGCGAAGGACCCCTCGAACTGTCATGCTGAGCGAAGCGAAGCATCTGGCCTCCGAAGGAGACTCCCCGCCCAACTCCATTCAGAAGCCGCAAAACACCCGGCACCCCCCGCATCTACACGCCCTCAAAACTGCAAATCCACCGCCAATCGCACAAAGATTACCCTTGGGAACAGCCCCCGCCGACAGTACAATTCTCAGCATGAAAGAATTTCTGCAAAAACTGATCCGCGCCGACTCGACCCCCGACAAGGGCGAGTTCGAAGCCGCCAACGTAATCGCCGACTACTTCGAAGCCAACGCCATAGAAGCCGAAGTCGACTGCTGGTCCGGCAACCGGGCCAACGTCACCGCATGGCTGAAATCGACCGGTGAAAAACCGCCGCTGATCTTCGCATGCCACCTGGATGTTGTCGGACCCGGCGAAGAAAAGTGGGAACACCCGCCTTTCTCCGGACTGGAAATCGGCAAGACAATCTACGGCCGCGGCTCGACCGATATGAAAGGCGGCACGGTCGCCGCCGCCCGCGCCCTGGCCGACATCCACGCTTCCCAAACCCCGCTCAAAGGCGACATAATCTTCACCGCAACCGCCGGCGAAGAAACCGACAGCTCAGGCGCTGAACGCTTCGTCCAGCAGTACCCCGGCCCGGCTCCCGCCGGCGTCGTAATCCCCGAACCCACCGATTTCGACATAGTCGCCGCTCATCGCGGCATGTTCTGGCTCGAAATAACCACACTGGGCAAGGCCGCTCACAGCTCAACCCCCCATCTGGGCGTCAACGCCCTCTCGGCCATGAAGAAAGTGCTCGACGCCCTCGAAAAATACCGCATTCCCTTCGAACCCAGCCCCCTGCTCGGCGACTGCTCCGTCAGCATCAACCGCATCCACGCCGGCGAGGCAATGAACGTAGTCCCGGACAAATGCACCCTCGGCATCGACATCAGAACCGTCCCCGGCCAGGACCACGACGCCATCGAAAAAGACATCGTCGACCTCTGCCGGAAAGTCAAAGAAGAAGATCCGCAATTCAGCGCCTCCGTAGAAGTCCTGCGCAGCGTAGGTTCGCTCCAGACCGACCCCGACAACGATTTCGTCACCCGCCTGTGCAAAGCCGTCCGACAGCCCGCAACAAAAGCCGTGGGCTTCACCACCGACGGCCCGCATTTTAGCAAACTCGGCGGCCCCGTCCTCGTATTCGGCCCCGGAAAATCCCACCGATGCCACAAACCCAACGAGTGCATCGAAACCGCCGACCTGCAAAAAGCTCTGGACCTGTACAAGGACATCATAGCCGAATTCCTCACATGATAAGGAGGATCGCAAAATGAAGCCGCCCGTTTGCCTGACAACAGCATGTGGGATTGCCGGTCGGCCGAAAGGGGGGCTGCATCCCCCAAAGGCTGCGCCGGCCATATAGGTTTTCGAGTTGTTTTGCAGGGCCGACCGCCCGCAAAACCCTGACTCAAAAGTCCGGATAATCGAGGCCGGGTGTACGAAAATAATGTGGCGAAAATGTATATAAACATCTGTCATGCTAAGCCCCCTCGCCATGTCATGCTGAGCGCAGCGAAGCATCTGGGCAGCGAAGGAGATTTCCGGCCGAAATCCGGTCGAAAGGCAAAATCGGCGACGCAAAAGGAAAAGTCCACCTCCAAACCCACAACGGCTCAATCGTCCTCAAATAAGCAGCCAACGGCCGCTTGAGTATGCGCTGTATATGCAGGTCTTGTATACGCCTATTTTGCCTCCGGACCCAGGCGCATCAGATGGCTTTCCGTTCTAATATACATCCTGTCTTGCGCGAAAGCCGGTGTCGCGTCGCTTGCTTCTTCCAGATCGTTCACCGCCAGCAGATTATACTCCGGCCCCGCTTCGAGAACAACGCATTTGCCGTCTCTGGTCACGCAGAAGAGCCTGCCGTCCGCCCACACCGGCGAAGCGTAAAACCTGCCCGCCGGCTTCTCAGACCAGACGACCTGCCCCGAATCGGCTTTTCTGCACACGACCGTCCCGTTGTCGTGGCAGGAATAGATAAAACCGTCCTTGTGCAGCGACGTAGGGACATACTGAACGGTCGCGCGATCCGTGCTCTTCCACGCGATTTCAGCCTCGCCGTCGGCATTCTCCGGAGGCCTCACCGCCGTCATCTGCTTTCCCCCTCCGCCCTGACCGCACGAGCCCACGATCAGATCGCCCGCTATGCACGGTGAACTCACCACCCGAGCAATGAAGGCGTCCTTGGCCTGCCACAGCATTTCACCGGCCCTGGGATCGACCCCCGCAATGCCCTCGGTCGTGCTCGTAAAAATCAGTTGCTCTGGTCCGCCGGGCCCCTCGTAAATGCACGGCGTCGAATAAGAAATCTGGCCGTGATCGGTCTCGACCGTCCACCTCGTCTGGCCGCTGCCGCAATCCAGCGCCACCCACAGACTCTTATTGTCCGAAGCCTGTTCGCGCGTGAACACCACCAGTTCCCCCGCCACCATCGGCGAAACTCCCGGACCGTGACTCGACTTGGTCGGGCCGAACTGTCGCCGCCAGATCTCCGAGCCGTCGTGATCCAGCGCCACCGCAAGGGTCTTATTCGCCGTCGACCACAGACAGTACACACGGTCCTCCGCCAGAGCCGGAGTACACGCCGCATAACTGTTGAGGCTGTTCATACGCGATTTCACCAGCTTATACGCGCGCTTCCACAGAACCCTGCCCGTACCCGTATCCACCGCCAGCAGCATCCCCTTCGGCACCGAAGCATCCGCCGCTGTTACAAACAGCTTATCCCCCCAGATCACCGGCGAAGACGGCCCGGCCCCGCCAAGGCTGATTCGCCAGTCGTAATCGTTGCTGGTCCATTTCGCCGGAATTTGCCGCGCATCGCTGACACCCGTTCCGTTCGGTCCCCTGAACCGGGGCCAGTTACCCAACGATACCCCCGCCCCCAACAACAATACCGCAACCACGGAAATTCGAATAACAAACGCTCTGTTCATGCGCATTCTCCTGATCGACAGGCTCGAGTTAGTGCAAACATACCCACAGCCTACCGACAACAGGCGTAAAAAACAACCCCCCGCCCGGCACTGTTCCGTTGCCCCGGATCAGTAGTCTTTGAACCCGCGCATCCACTGTGGCCAGTCCGTCGCGACCACCCCTCCGGCCGAAGTCCAGACATTCGCCGTATCGAACGCCCGATGCCACTTCAGCGTCCACAACTCCTTCAGCCCCACCTTCCGCGTCGACCAGTCCATGAACAGCATATTGATTCCGCCGTTGTGACGGTTCGTACACGCCCGCCTCATCCCCCCGCCGAACGCCCACAAAAACTCCCCGTCGTTATCCGGCGGTGGATCGACAGAGTCCGGCCGGGCCAGCATGAAACCGCAGTCCATCAGAACCGGTATGTTGTTCGCCATCTTCTGCCCGGTCCGTCGCCACTTGTTCCTGGGGTCGCGGTTCCCTACGGACAGCGCACTGTCGTTGACCCACCAGTTTATGCCGTAACTGCCGATCTTGTAAATCGGATCGGCAAGCAGCGAAAAATCCGCCGGATTCGTCTTGCTCACATCCCAGGCCGTGTGCGGCAGCCTGCCGCCTTCGTCCGTAGTCTTCTTCGCCACCAGACACAGACGGATTTCCGGCTCGTTGTAGTACGGAATAAGCGTGTAAATCCACGAGAACCTGCCCGTATCCCAGTCCTCGTCAATCCCCGGCATGAACTTGCCGTCGTACTCCGAAGTGTACATGGAAAAACACAGCGACCACTGCTTGAGATGGCTGCGGCATACGACCGTCCGCGCCTGGTCCCTCGCCCGCCCGAGCACCGGTATCAGAATCGCCATCAGCAGTGCGATAATCGCAATGACCACCAGCAGCTCGATGAGTGTAAACCCCCGGCCGTTTCGAGCGTCCCGCCTCCCGAACAGCGCCCCTCGCATTTGCGATTTTACCAGCGTAAGCAGCATAGCAGCCTCCTTGAGTCTGCGCCACTATAACACTAACACCCGCCCAAAATCAACAAATTTATCCCCCTAACTCCGCTCTCACCGGCCCCAGCCCCACACACAACAACCAGCCGTAACGACAAAGAATCTTGCTGCCGCTTCAGTGTGACAAAGAACCTTCACCGCTTCACCAACTCCATTATCCCGGGCACCAAACAACACCGCCGCCTGTCATGCTCAGCCCCCTAACCTGTCATGCTCAGCCCCCTAACCTGTCATGCTGAGCGCAGCGAAGCATCTGGCCTCCGAAAAAGACTCCCGCCCCAATCGCGATTACCAACCCCCAAAACACTTCGCGCACCCCGCCCGGCCCCGTCAATCCCAACCAACCCCCACCAACACCGCAAGATCGCGAAAATCAACCCTCCCGTCGAGATTCAAATCCGCCCTCAGCGGCGCATCCTGAACAAGCCAGTCCTCAGCCATTACCCCCACATCCGCAAAGCTCTGCCGGGCATCGTGATCGAAATCACCCGGCAGCCCGACATTGTCAGGCGAGAGCGAAGCCTGCGGCGTATTGCCGTAAGCCCCCATATTCACCCTCAGCCCGTGCGGATACGGTTCGTTAACCGCGGCCGCATTCGGATCCCCGGCGTCGATGCACGGACTCGTCACCCCATCAACGGTCCACACCGCCGCATTCGGATCCCACCGCCCCATCCGCGACTTCAAATGATAATCACCCGCCACATAAAAATCATCATTAGGATCATCCGGCGTCCCATTGGCATCCCACCGCCCCGCCCCAACAAAACACGGATCCGCATCAATATTCCCCACACCCGGCCACCCGCCCTGAATATCGCAATAAGAAACATCCGTCAAATTAGCATCCGCAAGCGGACTCGGTCCATTGTCCCAGACTATGCAATTGCGAAGCGTAAGGTTGTTCGCGTCCTCCGATATTAAACGCTGGGACGATAGACTGACATTATCCGTGAACGTACAGTTTACTACGTCCACCCGAACGTCCTGCGAGTACAGATCTATTGCTGCGGATGCTTCCACATCCCGGTTGCCCGCGAAAAGACAGTTCTCAATTCTGTTGTAGCTCCCAAGGCAGTCGATTACACCTCTTTTCTTGGCGGAATTGCCAATGAACCTGCAGTTCTTTATCAAGCTTCGGCTTGCGGATACAGTTATCGCACCGGATACATTAGATGCGGAATTATCCACAAATGTGCACCCATCGATGATCAGTTCCGCATCAGGCCATCGCGTCACCGACAACCCGAGTGCCCCGCCATACCTTGCCCTATTACCTTGAAAGATGCAGTCCCTGATGGTCCCGACGTTTGCGACGACTGCCCCGTAGCCTCCTGCCGTATTCTCTATAAATGCGCAGTCAATAAACTCTGGAAAAGCGTTATACTGGTCAGATGCAGACACCGCTCCGCCCATCAATTCAGCATAATTCCTTAAAAAAATGCACGACCTGAACACAGGCCTGCTGGGAGTCTCGCAATTGTAGGTAAGCTCCCTGCACCCAACAACTCCCACTGCACCTCCGTTTCGCCCATAGTTATGCTCGAAAATGCATTCACTGAATACGGCGTCACTTGCTTCACAGAAGACTGCCCCACCCGTCGGGCGGTGCTCGAGACTGGACACGTAATTGTCGATAAAGACGCAGTTGCTGCATTGCGAATTGGAGTTATAAACGCATAATGCGCTGGATGCGCCGTCAAAGTTAGAGGTGACGTGCCTGTGGAAGACGCAGTTTGCCACCTCTACCGGGGAATTTTCGATCGTCAATCCTGCAACCCTCGCCGACGCGAAATACAATCCGTCGAACACAACCGGCGCGTTTGCATCTAATACCGTAACCAACTTATTGGAGTTTTCAGACATGTTGAGGTCGCCGAGAGGTTCGTCAAAGTCGATAATCTTTAAATCATCGCCTTTTCTATCGCCGCTCAGTGTGGTCACATATAAATTAGGATCCCGCACGTCCGGGTTCGGCCCGGCCTGTCCGGAGTACCCACCGATGAGGGACAAACCTCCCGGAATGTCGAAACTAACCCATGTATCTTCCCAGTCCAAAGATACTTCAACCGGCTTGTACGTCCCGCCCGCTATTCGTATCTCAGTGATTCCGGGATAATCTCTGACTGCTGCCAGTGCGTTCTGCAAGTCAGCGAACGCAGTACTCCAGCCGAGCCCGTTATGCGGCCCAATAGCGTCATCATCCACATAGATCACCGACGGTGCAGAATCGTCGTCAATCTCCTGCACCTGCAAAAGCACGCTGCGAAGACCCGGGCCGCGGAACACGACCTGATTCTGACTGCTGAGAAAATCCTCATCCTGCATCGCCGACACGATGATCGTACGCGGCTCCGAGAAGTTGGAGTCATCGAAGACAAGGCTGTCGGCAGCTTCAACGGCTACTGATTGATTCGATTTTGTAACGGCCTCGATCTCAACACTCTTGCCCGGCGGCAGCGCAAGCCTTATCTGTAGCGAATGGGAAGAACCTTCATCGATAGTCAACTGACGCCTGCTCAGCACTATGTTCTGAGACATGCCCGCATACGCCCCCATATCGACAATGCCCGCTTGTATCAGCGGCTTGCTGTCCAGATCGAGCGTATTCGGCTCGGCCAGAACGCTCGAGTCCCCCGCCCCCAAACACGGCGAATCGGGCAGGAGGCGGTAATTATCGTCAACCGTACCCGGCGTTGCATCGGCGCCAAGTGGATTCACAAAAAGCGGATCGTCGGTGATAACCGTCGGATTGACCACTCCCGAAGGCAGACCGGCGATTCGCGAGTTGCTCACTGTAAGCACTTGCGTCGGATCGGCCCCGAGTGAGTCTAGGGCGTCTCCCTCTATATCCGTCCCGTTCGCCATTATACAGTTGTGCATTTCGAGCGTTCCGCTGCAGAACACGACGCCCACATCGTTGTCGGCGATCGTACAATTGACTATTCGCACATCTGACTGCTTAATGTCAAACGCAGAACAGTCGCGATACGTCCAACGCGCGTGGTTACCGGCAACCAGACAGGCAATAATCTCGATGTCCGTCGCCTCTCCGCAGTAAATAGCTGTGCTGCAGTCGTTGTCTCTGAAAATGCAGTTTTTAATAATGAAAGAGGACTCCCCCCTGAAGCGTATTAGATCGCCGCGATTCTGCTCGAACACGCAGTTTTCTATACGCATACCACCCTTATAGAAGTCGAAAAGTACACCACCGGTGGAATTATTCCTTATGACACAATCCCGGACGACTATTCCGCTGTTGCCGGAAAGCACCCTTGCCTCATCGTACCACCACCTTGTTCGACATCCGCTCAGAGTCAGCCCTTCGAGTACTGCTGTCCCGCCGGTATGAAAGGCTTGGAGAATATCAATACTGTTGTCGGCCCAGGATTGCTCATCAGTCTGAATGTCGTTGCCGGCAAGGTCTCCCGAGAGCACTGTTTCGTATTTCTTAATATCTCGAACATTCGCATCCGCGGCTCCGACACCAGCGTACCCGCCTTTAAGGACCAGATCATGGAGCAGCTTGAAGAACGCCTCCCGGTCGCCCAGGGTCTGATTCGCCCCCTGATCGGGCCGATACACACCTCCTGCCAGCCGCACTTCTCTCGGATAATCCAGCGACATCTGTGCAGCAACTAGAGCGTCCTGTAGATATTTGTGCGCCGTCTGCCACGAACTGCCGTCGCCGCCGGGCGCCGCATCGTCATCCACATAGATAACTTTCGCCGATGCGCCCGCACACACCCCCACCACCAAAACTGAAAAAACCAGACAAACCAATCTCCTGCCGTGCACGGTTTCTCTCCTTGTCATTTACCAGAGGCATTCCGTAGTCACAGCAATAATAACATATCACCCCCTCTATGTCCAGCCAAATTTCGACACCGGACCTTCGAAGGGGTGTACGAAAATAATGTGGCGAAAATGTATATAAACATCTGTCATGCCAAGCCCACTCGCCGTGTCATGCTGAGCGCAGCGAAGCATCTGGGCAGCGAAGGAGATTTCCGGCCGAAATCCGGTCGACATGCCACAAACCGTGCCCGAACGAACTGACCCCGCACAACCCTCTCACCCTGAACCGCCACTTCATCGATATTTTGCACACGCGGCCTCGAACAGACCACCGGCACCGAGCCGTTGACAATGACGACCGGACCTCAAGTCAGAAGCTCCTCGATCAACCGATCCACCGTAAGAACAGCCATTTCGGACTCCTTTTGAAAAAAACCTGAATACCCGGCAATCCCGGGTATTTCGTAGGTGTTTGACCTGTTAACCATTAAGACCTATTCAGTCCTATATTACAAATCGGCATTTCGAACCGCCCATGTTTAATCTCCCGGCCATTTTTTGGCCGATTTTCCGGCTTTTTTTGCGTTTTCCGCCTCAAAACGGGTATATTATATACCATTGTCGTCGCCGATGGCGTCTGTCTGAATAGGAGTAACCGTCAAATCCGGACATGCAGCCGGTTGGCGGACGACCCGCGGCGCAGGGAAGCACCGCAAAATGTATTATCAGGCGGGGAGCCTAAGGAGTGCTTGATGGTAGACTATGACAACAGCCCCGAAAGCGTTCGCGGGCAAAAGGACGAGGGTCCTTCGCTGGATGGGTATGTCTACGAGAACGGCTGGACAATGGCCGCTACCGATCTCGGCGGAAGGGGTGTAAAAATCGACCTGGGCCAGTCATGGTATACGCTCAAAGCCGTGATTCTGCCCCCCGAGCAGGTCAAACAGTACGCACAGTGGCTCCTGGACCGTGCCGGCCTGGACAAAAGAGGCCTGCCCAAGGACCTCGGCGATATCCTCCGCCGCGTATGCGCCTGCACGGGAGAAGAAAACATCCTCCAGCACGGCGATAAAGCCAAAATCAGACGAATTCTAGCCGCCCTCGAAGACGAATAAGCCCCCCGTTCCTTCCAAGGCCGAAACTCGCGCACAAACACGCCTTCTGCCCAAAAGGACCGTAGTCCCACCGCCGGCCAGGAACCCAGCCCCTCACCTGCTCAGCCGGCCATCTCGACCCACCCACTACCCATCCCGGCCTAAAACCCTCCGGTGATCAGCCCCTAACCTTCGTCATGCTGAGCGCAGCGAAGCATCTGGCCCACGCATTAGACGTCATGCTCGCAACGCGGCTTGGTTCTTCCTCCGCAACCCAGATACTGAGCAAAGCGAAAGTCCTGTCCAGAGCCTGCCGAAGGGCATCTGGCCCACGTACAAGATTCCCAGCCTCAACACGCCGCACATGCCCCGGATCATACACCCACCCCCGCCGGCCAATTTATACCAATCCTGTGGAAACCCGCCCGCAAATCGGTTAAACTGCCGATATGCGCCCGATTGCAATAGCAGCGCAAATACAGCAACTCTCCGGAGGTAAAAATGGTCGGCAGACGTGATTTTCTAAAAGGTGCCGCGGCCGGATTGCTCGGTCTGGGCCTCAGCCCAAGCCTGTTCTCAGCCGAAAAAGACAAACCCAACATCATTCTCTGCATGGCCGACGACCTCGGCTGGGCCGACGTGGGCTTCAACGGCTCCGAAAAAATCAAAACGCCCGAGCTGGACAAAATGGCCGCCGCCAGCCTCAAATTCGAAAGATTCTACGCCGCTGCGCCCGTCTGCTCCCCCACACGCGGAAGCTGCCTCACCGGCAGACACCCCTACCGGTACGGCGTATTCTTCGCCAACACAGGTCACCTCCGCAAAGAAGAAGTCTCCCTCGCCGAGGCTGTAAAAACCCGGGGCTACGCAACGGGCCACTTCGGCAAATGGCACCTCGGAACGCTGCTGCCCGACTATTCCGGCAAAGGCCGCGGCCGCAACCCCGGCAAAAACTACATAACACCCTCGATGGCCGGATTCGACGAATGGTTCTCGACCGAGTACGCGGTGGCAACCTGGAACCCTTACGACCCCGACAACGCCCACGGCAGATACGACGTTCGAAACTTGTACTGGCACAACGGCCGCAACGTAAAGCAGCCACTCGAAGGCGATGACTCCCGAATCATCATGGACAAAGCGCTGCCGTTTATCCGCAGTCAGGCCAAAGCCCGAAAGCCGTTCCTGGCCGTTATATGGTTCCACGCACCCCACGCACCCGTCGTCGCCGGTCCGGGTCACCGGGCCGTGTACTCCCGATACAGCGAAGACGAGCAGCACTATTACGGCTGCATAACCGCCATGGACCAGCAGATAGGCCGCCTCAGAAAAGAACTGCGACAACTCAAAATCGCCGACAACACCATGCTCTGGTTCTGCAGCGACAACGGCCCCGAAGGCCGCGACGGCAAAACCGGACGGTTCCGAGGCTCCGCCGGACCCTACAGCGGCAGAAAAAGAAGCCTCCTCGAAGGCGGCGTCCGCGTACCCGGACTGCTGGAATGGCCCGCCAAAATAAAAGGCCCCCGTACGACGGACATGCCCTGCTGCACCTCCGACTACTTCCCAACCGTCCTGGACGTACTCGGCCTTCGAATGAAAAACAAACCCGAACCCGTCGACGGCATAAGCCTCGTCGACCTGATCCACGACCGCATGAAGCTCAGACCCGTACCAATCGCATTCCAGTCGCGAAAACAACTGTCCCTGACAGACAACCGCTACAAAATCTACAGCTCCGACCGCGGCAAGACCTACAAACTGTTCGACCTGCTCGAAGACCCGGGCGAGAAGGCCGACCTCGCCCCGGAAAAGCCCCGTATCGTCGCCGCTATGCGAAAGAAACTTGAAAAATGGCAGGCCGATTGCAAAGATAGTCTTGAAGGTAAAGATTACAAGTGATTAGCATTAGGCCCGCCGCATTTATGCGAATACCCGAAACCGCGGCCGGCCCCGATTGATTGAAAGGATCCAAAATGAGCAACTGCACCAGACGTGATTTCCTCAAGCGCGCCGGCGGCGCTGTCCTCGCCGGGTCAATGATGGCCCCCATCGCCGCACCTGCGGCCTCCAAAGACAGACCGAACATAGTCTATATAATGACCGACGACCACGCCTCACACGCCCTGAGCTGCTACGGCAGCAAAATCAACAAAACCCCGAACCTCGACAGAATCGCCGACGGCGGCATGCTCTTCGAAAACAGCTTCTGCACCAACTCCATCTGCGCACCCTGCCGCGCAGTCGTACTCACCGGCAAATACAGCCATATCAACGGCGTCACGGACAACCGCCGGAAATTCGACCCCGACCAGCAGACATTCCCCAAGCTCCTGCAGAAAGCCGGCTACCAGACCGCGATGATCGGAAAGTGGCACTTGAAAACCGACCCCACCGGATTCGATTACTGGAATGTCCTGCCCGGACAGGGCCGCTACTACAACCCGGTCATGAGAGAAATGGGCCGGAAAAAGACCTACACCGGCTACGTAACCGACATCATAACCGACCGCGCACTGGAATGGCTCAAGGGCCGCGACAAAGACAGACCTTTCTGCCTGATGTATCAGCACAAGGCGCCGCACCGTAGATGGGAACCCGGCCCCAAACATCTGACCAAATACGACGACGTCACAATACCCGAGCCTGATAATCTCTTCGACGACTACTCCAACCGGGGCCGCGCCGCCAAAGAGCAGGACATGAGCATCGCAAAGACCATGACGTCAAGAGACCTCAAGTTCAATCCGCCCGGCAATCTCACTCCTGAGCAGCTCAAGGCCTGGAACCACGCCTACGGCCCCAAGAACAAAGCATTCGAGCAAGCCGACCTCAAAGGCAAAGACCTCATCAGATGGAAATACCAGCGATACATCAAAGACTACCTGCGGTGCATCGCCTCGGTCGATGAAAACGTCGGCCGCGTCCTGGACTATCTGGAAGCCGAAGGACTCGCCGACAACACCATCGTCGTCTACACCAGCGACCAGGGCTTCTACCTCGGCGACCACGGCTGGTTCGACAAGCGGTTCATGTACGAGGAGTCCCTGCGAATGCCCCTGCTGGTCCGCTACCCCAAAGAGATAAAAGCCGGCGGCAGAAACAACGATATAGTCCTCAATCTCGACTTCGCGCCCACATTCCTTGATTACGCCGGCACCAGAGTCCCCGGCGACATGCAGGGCCGGTCAATGCGGCCCGTACTCGCCGGCAGCACCCCCGAAGACTGGCGACACAGCATGTACTACCACTACTACGAGTTCCCCGCAGTACACAGCGTCAAGCGACACTACGGCGTCCGCACAAAACGCTACAAGCTCATTCACTTCTACCACGATATCGACGAGTGGGAGCTTTACGACCTCGAAAAAGACCCCCGGGAAATGAAAAACGTCTATTCCGACCCCGCCTATGCGGACGTGGTCAGACGGCTCAAAAAAGAGCTGATCCGACTGCGAAAGAAATACAAAGACGACACGGGAGACCCCGTCGTCTAACAGCGGCTCCTGCAACAACCGCCGAAGTAAAAAAAACTGCGGACTGCCTTTTTGGGCGGCCCGCAGTTTTTTACTTACAAAAGGCTGCAACTGCTATTCTTCTTCTAGAAGCTCTCCGGTGAACTTGTCCCACCGAACGGTCCGAACCTTCATCCGATGATTCTTCCCGTGGCAGTCGGTGCAGTATTGCGGCGCGGTCGTCTCCTGTGGCTCGGTATCGAAAATCGTATCGGCCCCTTCCAGCAGTTTCTTGTGATACGGAACGTGCTTTATATCCTGCCTCGGATGGCACATCATGCAGGTCGGGTTTATCCGCTCCTTGGGATACATCAACTCCGGCGGAGTAATATTGTCCTCGTCCGACCGATGCCGCTCTGACTCGCCATGGCACCTTTCACAGCCGATGCCCGCTTTCTCGTGCGTAACCGCCAGCTTGTCGTCTATAAAATCAGCGTGACAAGCAGCACAGAACTGATTGGCTACAAAACGCGGCTCTTCCGGTTCCGCCTCGGTTTGTTCAGCTTTGGTTTGTTCAACGGATTGCTCTTCGGCCTCGACCTCCACTTTCTCATCGGCCGATTCCGGCGTACAGCTTGCCAGTCCCAGAGACAGCACCGCGCCGGTTGAAACTACTGCTAATATGAAAATGATAGACTTGCCTGACTTCATGTCCGCCGTTCCCTCTATAGTGCTCGAACCCGCCCGCCTGTGCAGACGAGCAGGTCCGAGTGTAGTTACTGTGTCCTGTTACAACCTGCTGAAAACGCGTCGATTAAACGTATTCCCAGTTCTTGAGCCACTGGTAATTCGGCGGCAGATTCGCCCAGCACTTGTCCATAGCCTCTTCCAGTACCTTGGCCTCGGCCGCGTCCAGCTTGCGGCTTTCCTTGACCGCCAGTGCCATATTGTCAACCTGCTGCTGGTTGATTATGCCCGGAATCGGCGCCGTAATCGCCGGGTTGCAGAGAATATAGCGAATCGCCATCCTGGCCAGCTTGTTGTCCTCTTCGAAATGCGGACTGTCAGGAGAGCTGTCGCCCTTGAACAGATGCGTCCCGGAGAACGGCTTGATCCCGAAAATCGCCACGTCGTACATCTGAACCGCCTCGAAAACGCTGTCCTTCGGCAGCACCTTGCTCTTGGCGGTATACGGCGTGCAGACCACCTGAACCGTATCCGGATACTTCTCGATCATCCATTTAATATGCGGTCTGTCGTGCGAGCTGAAACCGGTGAAGCGGGCCTTGCCCTGTTTGCGGGCCTTGTCAAGCGCCCCCATCATCTCGTCCACTTCGGCGTTGCTGTGCCTGCTGGACTGCTCGTGCATCGTCACACGCCATACGTCCACATAATCCAGACCGGCTTCCTTCATACCCTTTTCCAGCGTCCCGAGCAGAGCATCGGTCTTGCGGAATCTCGAATTTCTCATTTCCTCCTGATACCACGAGAAACCCAGATACATCGAATCGCGACGACCCTTAAGTGCCTGGGCATAAGCCTTCACTTCCTGCATCGTGCATGCGTCGATGTAGTTGATTCCCCGCTCGATGCACCGCGTAACCACGTCGCGGCGGTTTTTTCGGAAACCCTCGTCGTCGAGGTCGGCGCTCAACCACCCTCGTCCCTTGAACACTCCCGGAACCATCTTGTCCACGCGCTTCCAGTGACCGCCCAGACACACCGCCGATACCCACATGTTCGTCTTGCCGGCTCTGCGATATTCCATATCGGGATTGTAGCTGCGGGTCTTCTTAATCGCCTCGGCCTGCTTCTTCGTTGCAGGCGCGCCCTTGACGTCGAGCCCCATAGCCAGACCCGCTACGGTCGCGGCCGCGGCCGTGTCGCGCATGAAATCGCGACGGTTCAGACGTCGAAAGTCCTGTCTTTCGCTCATTGTGTTCTCCTTCTTATTCGTCGTTAGCATTGCTATGCCGTATCTCGGGATCAATTCGAGAATAACATTCTTTAAGATAGTCCCTCGACTTCGCGAGGTTTGCCGTCATCACCGACGTTCCTGGATGCCCGTGCATGAAGGGGTTAACATACCATTTATAATCTATCTTCGCCAGAGCCTGCAGCCAGGGCGTCATGTCGGCCGGGCCCACGCCGGGAAGTTGCTCGATGCCCCTGGCCCTCTGCCAGGCGTAAAAGAACATCAGTTGTCCGCCGCACGCCCTGATCGCCTCCGGAACCGACTCCTTGCGCCCCTGTATGTGATATGGAGCAAGTGCGATGCCGATTCTACGCGATGTATTGGTATCAACAAAGGCCTTGATGGAATCTACTGAATCCAGTAGGGCATTGCCGTGATTCTCTATGGCCAGATATGATTCATGTTTTTCCGCCAGTTCCGCCAGCGGTTTCAAAGATTCGATAAACTCCTTCATCCTCGAAGACAGCTCCGAGGGTTTGCACGGCCCGGTGCTGCCCTGCACGGCCACACCGCCTCCGGCCTTGCCGAGCAACTCGGCATATTTCGCATATCCGCCCTTGTAAGTGCTGAAAGCATAAAGCTTTAGCTTGTTTTTGGCCAGAACCTCTCTCAGTCGATCAGGCCCCAGTCGCCTTAGGACATCATCCAGATGCGGGCAGTTATTGTGTGCGGACCAGATGTCGATGCCGCTGAAACCCAGTTCGGCGATTTTCTCGCAGACCCGCTCAATTCCCAACTCCATGAAGTGTATCGAGCTGGTGGACAGTCTCATGCGCCATTTCCTGGTTTTTCCCGAGGTTTGTGCGCATTCACAGGGAATCTGAGCGCATAGACAGCCCGCGGCCGCCCCGGCTCCAATCAGCAAATCACGTCTGTTGAGTCTCATCTGCACCTTTTCGCGCGATTGTAGCGCACTGCTTCTAACGAAATTGCAGTTTCGCCAGGTTAGCAGAACAAGGCGAAAATGTCAAGAGCGCCGAAGACACAAAATACCACTCTGCCCCCCCTGTACCCAACACGGAACACCGTTCGGACCCACGCGCATGCCGGACCTGAACGGGTCGCGCGCAACCATAATGCCCTTAGTGGCTTTTTCCCCGAGACTTATCCTTTACAATCGCCGATAAAACCGCCATAATCTCTACAAGTGAACTGATCGCTGTCAGTGCAATGCAAAGGATGCTGATTGCATGCCTCTGGTCGCCCGCGACGCAAGACTGACGGTTCTGCAGAGCAAAAACAGTAATCGCTGGAAAGGGGGGTTCAGTTGAGAAAACTGTGGAAAATAATGCCGGCGACGCTGGTCCTGGCAATCTTGTCTGGGGGTTGTGAGTCGGCTCAGAGAATGTTCGAAGCCCGGAAGCCAACCGCCCGACTAATGGGTCTTGCATTCGGCGACGTCAATCTTGATTCGGCAACACTTCTGTTTGATGTAGAGATACGCAATCCGTATTCCGTTGCCCTGCCCGTAACCGGCCTGGACTACGGCGTAACGGTCGAAGGCGGTAAATTCCTCTCCGGACAAACAGATATCGCCGCCGCGGTCCCGGCCCAAAGCACCCAGGTCGTCTCCCTGCCGACCACAGTCAGCTATGCCGATGTACTGAAAGCAGCTAAAGGTGTCCGGCCCGGCGGGACGATAGCTTATACGGCTCGGGCGGACATGGCGGTCGATGCGCCGATACTCGGCCCAATCCGGCTGCCGCTGAGCAGGGAAGCAGAGATAACGCTTCCGACAACTTCCGGAACCGCCGTCCGCCAAATGTTGGAAAACATGAAATAGTGCTGCAAACGAAATGCCGCAAAGAAAATAGGGGAAATTATCATGATTAAAGCCAAACGAAAAGTTGCTGTCCTGATCTGGTGCATTCTATGTGCGTTCACACTTTCATGTTCGCAGGTTGCCGTCACCGGTCGCCGCCAGTTGAACCTGGTGCCCAGAGGCACGATTCAGCAGATGAGTTACCAGCAGTACAGCGAATTTCTCTCGCAGGCCCGGGTGGTAACCGGCACCGAGAGAAGCCAAATGGTCAAAAGAGTGGGGCGAAACATCCAGCAGGCCGTTACAATGTTCTGCGCCGATGATGAAGACTGCAACCTCGAAGGATACGAATGGGAGTTCAACCTGATTGACGACGAGGTTGTAAATGCCTGGGCGTTGCCGGGCGGAAAAGTAGTTATCTACACCGGCATGTTTAAAATCATACAGGACGAGACGGACCTCGCGGTCGTCATGGGACACGAAATCGCCCACGCCATAGCACGCCACGGAGGCGAACGAATGTCGCAGGGACTGGTGGTGCAGTTCGGCGGTATGGCCCTGTCGCAGGCCCTGGCTAACAAGCCCGCGGCGACACAGGAATTGTTCATGCAGTCCTACGGCATCGGCACGCAGGTCGGCGTCCTTCTGCCTTACAGCCGGGTGCATGAAAAAGAGGCCGACAACCTCGGCCTGATATTCATGGCCATGGCCGGATACGACCCCAGCGAAGCAGTGGACTTCTGGCAGCGAATGGCCGAACTGAGCGAAGCAGCGGCGCCGCCGGAGTTTCTCAGCACACACCCCTCCGAACAGACCAGAATCCAGCATATAAAACAGGTCTTGCCCAGAGCAATGAAATACTACAAACCAAATTAGTCCCGTCATCCTGACCCCACAACAAAGAATCTGGGCTGCGACTAATGTCAGCGGCCAAACCCGCTAAAGGTACACTGCGCGCCGAGCATACGAAAACCTCCCCGAATAAGCCTTCAACGCCCAATGTCATCCTGAGGCGCAGCCGAAGGATCTGGCCTCCGCACAAGACGCAAGCCCGGCAACCGACCACCACCCCAACCGACTACACCGCCCCTCAAGATACGAAAGATCAGCCGCGAACCATGTCATCCTGAGGCGCAGCCGAAGGATCTGGCCCTCGCACAAGACGCATGCCCGCCAACCAACCACCACCCCAACCGTTTATGCCACCCGCCCTTAGAAATATAAACCAATCATTGCCTCATTCCGACCCGCCCTGTATACTCTATAAGTGTGTACGAAAATAACGTGTCGCTAATGTATATAGACATCTGTCATGCTGAGCCCCCCTACCGTGTCATGCTGAGCGCAGCGAAGCATCTGGGCAGCGAAAGATATTTCCGGTCGAAACCCGGTAGATATGCCAAAAAATTATTAGTGCACCCCTCCCCACCAAACTTAAGAGGAATATAGAACATGCCTCGATTACACAAATTCATACAACTGCTTCTTCTAACGGCCACACTCTCCACCGCTGCGGCTGCCGCGAATTTCAAACACCCCGGCCTGCTCCACAGCAAAACAGACTTATCTCGCATGGCGCAGAAGGTCCGTGCAAAACAACAGCCCTGGGCAAGCGGCTTCGAGGTCTTCAAAAGCGACCCGGCCTCTCAAGCCGACTACCGCATGCGAGGCCCCCGCGACAGAATCGGACGCGCCCCAAGCGTAAACAACGACCGCTTCGACCGCGACGCGAACGCCGCCTACCAGTGCTCACTGATGTGGGCCATCACCGGCGAAAAGGCGTACGCCGACAAAGCCCTCGAAATCGTCAACGCCTGGAGTCGTAAACTCGAACGCGTAACCGGCCGCGACGCCGTGCTCATGGCCGGCCTCGGCCCGTTCAAGATGGTCAACGCGGCCGAAATACTGCGATACACCGACACAGGCTGGTCGCAATCGGATATCCGAAGAACCGAGGCCATGTTCATGGACGCCATCTATCCGGCCGTCAAAGACTTCGCCCTCTTCGCCAACGGCAACTGGGACGCAGCCGCAATCCAGACCGTCATGGCCATCGGCGTCTTCTGCGACGACCGCGCCGTGTTCGAGCGCGCCCTGCGATACTACGTCAACGGAGCGGGCAACGGCCGCCTCACCAATTACATAATAAACGAATCCGGCCAGTGCCAGGAAAGCGGCCGCGACCAGCAGCACACGCAACTGGGACTGGCGATTCTAAGCACCTGCTGCGAAATCGCCTGGCAGCAGGGCCTGGACCTCTTCGCCTACGCAGACTACCGCCTGCTCGAAGGGTTCGAGTACACCGCACGTTACAACCTGGGCCGGCCCGTGCCCTTTACCGAGACCCTCGACCGAACAGGCAAATACCACCACACCCGAATCTCAGACAAAGGCCGAGGCCGCCTGCGTGCGGTCTTCGAACAGGTTTACAATCATTACGTAAACCGCGCGCACATGGACGCACCCTGGACGCAGAGAGCCGCTGAAAAAACGCGCCCCGAAGGCCCCGGCCGACCCGCTGCGGACCATCCCGGCTTCGGGACATTGCTGTTCTCCCGCAAGACCCTCGACAGCGACCCTCCGGCCGCGCCTCAACCGCCCGGCGGCTTGATAGCGAAAGGATCCCCCGGACAGGTCGACCTCGAATGGGTGGCTTCGATCCATGCCGATAGGTACATCGTCCGCCGGGCTGCACGAAAAGACGGCCCGTATACCACCTTAGCCGACAATGTGACAACAACTTCATACACCGACCACACCGTCGAGCCTTCGAAAACCTACACCTACGCCGTGCAGGCCTGCAACCAGAAGGGCCAAAGCCCGCAAAGCTATCCCGCCGCCGTGTGCGCGGGACTGCCTCCGGCCTGGTCACATAGGGATATAGGCGACGTTAAAGTGCCCGGCAACACCGCCTTTGATGGACGGCAATTCACGCTCACCGGATCTGGAACGGGACTCGGAACCGACGCAGACCGCATGCAGTTCGCATATCATAAACTGATCGGCGACGGCGTCATCGTGGCCGCATACGTACCACAGCTAAGTTCCCAGTTCACACGCATGGGCCTGATCATTCGCGAGTCCCTGGACACCGATTCCGCCCAGGCCGCATTGCTGATCACCCCCTCTTTTGACCGGAACATCGAAAAGCCCGGCTGGTACGCCCGCCTGATTACCAGAAAGCAAGCCGGTCAGCCGTGCACAATCAACTCTTCTGTCAAACTGGACGAGCCGGTCGTCGTGCAGGGCCGTCTGCTGGGCGAATGCTGGCTAAGGCTGCAGCGAAACGCCGACACCTTCATCGCGGCCGTATCTTCAGACGCAGTAACCTGGACCCAAATAGGCAAGACCGAGGCCAAACTGGACCCGAACCTTCTGGTCGGCATCGGCGTCTGCTCCGGCCTCGAAAATGTGACCACCCGCGTAAACTTCGACCACGTCGCCGTCGAGCAAAAATAGCCCAACTGACCGCGATTAAGCCCACAACTTCCTTTCCCGCTCACACCGCCGCCGCTGCTCAGCCGTCGCAGACTGCATTCTCGATACAAAAGCCTCCCTTTTTTTCTAAAACATTGCCTTAATCCTCTCCCCGCCATTGAATCCGGGCCTGTGATCTGTTAAAAAGCACACGGAATCTTTACGGGTTGATGAGGGATCGTCGGATCGGGTCTGCATTTTATGGCGTTAGTTGCGTTTCTGGCTCAGGTCGTTGTCATATCGCTCTCGGGCGTGATGGCGCCCGGTCCTGTTACCGCCGCGACAATCGAGTTGGGAACCCGAAACCGCCATGCAGGAGCACTGCTGGCCCTCGGCCACGGAATCGTCGAATTCCCGCTGATCGTCGTGATCACCCTGGGCATGGCCGTCTTCTTCGAATCGGTCATCACCCAGATCGTGATCGGACTCGCCGGCGGGCTTTTCCTCTGGCTCATGGGCCTGGGAATGATCAAAACCGCCGCCGATACCGCTCAGCAAACCGGCTACGGCCGAAGAGGACCTCTGCTTACAGGCATTGTCCTCTCAGGCGGCAACCCGTACTTTTTGCTCTGGTGGGCGACCGCCGGACTGGCCCTTGCGTTACAGGCCAAATCACTCGGCGCCTGGGCGTTCGTACTGTTCGCCGCGGTGCACTGGTCCATGGACCTGATCTGGCTCTGGATCCTCTCGTGGTTCAGCTACAAAGGGGCCCGCATCCTGGGACCCAAAACAATGAAATGGGTGGTTATATTGTGCGGAAGCGCTTTGATACTTTTCGGCCTGAACTTCCTCTGCGATGCAGCGGTAAAGTTAGCCCGGCTGTAGCCTCCGAGTGCTCCACGTAAAATGATCCGCACACCCCCGCCTCGTATTCGTCGACAGCACAACCGACATCTACGACGAAGACACAACATTCCAGTGGCTCGACGACGTCCTGACCGAAACCCCCGCCGGATACGCCGGATACGTCACCACACACAGACCGCCCAGAGTCATCGACAAGTGGAGAAACCACTCCTGGGCCGCAGACGAATCGAAACGATTCACCGCCCTGATAACAAAGCACAGCTCGACGAAGTCTTCCTCGGCCATTTTTTTCGCCTTAGTCCGCTCTCGCCCGGCGTCCCCGAGACCTCCGCAGCGACCAAAGTAAGCCTCCTCAGCAGAATCTGTGGGTAAATTGCGGGAGAAAAATTACATAACACGCTGCAAAGAAAACAGATATGACAACGGCAATGCCGTCGGTTCTCCGGATCGATTTGAATTGGGCCGGTTCTCGGCAAAACAGTTTGGGCAGATGCTCAAATTTGTGGCGTGAGGGGGGAAATTTGTGTATCTGGGGTCCCAGGCTGTTTTGCCGAGTCAGTTTCGCTGAATTCGGACCCACAGATTACTTCGAAGAGCCGAATTTGTTTCGAATTTCGTGCTTCCACTTTCGTCATTCTGAGCGAAGCGAAAGTCCAGCCCTGAGCCTGCCGAAGGGCATCTGGCCCCCGCATAAAAAGTCATGCCCCGCCAGCGCTGTCATGCTGAGCGCAGCGAAGCATCTGGCCCACGACCAAGAAGTCACCCTCAATTCCCGCGACTAAACATCCAATCGCTCCGAAAATTCTCCGCAGTATTGATTCGTTTTTGTCAGAGGCCATCTGCTTACTTTATCCAGAGTCTTTTCTTCCGGATCATGGATATACGGCAAAGGAGCCCTGCAATGGCATTCCCCCATATTGTCTTGAAACGGCTTCCAGTGGCGGCAGTTCTCACAGTATTCGTTCATTATGCTTCTCCTCTAAATACGCGTTATTGTATATCACTGTATAGGCCTCTAATAAGAGTCGTCCTTATCTTTACCTCAATAGTCTCAAGTATTCCAATCAACATATCTATCTCCCCCAAGCGGTTGCACATGTCTTTCTGCGCCATCTCATAGCTCTCAATGTGCTCAGGCCTGAGCACATCTTTGTGGTCCCTGCTATCTTCCTCAATCATTTTGTCGACTCCTCGACAATGGCGATTTCTTCGTCTGTGAGGCCGTAGAGTTCGTAGACAAGGCGGTCGATGCGGTCGTCAGTGGCTGCAATCTGACGCTCCAGTGCCGCACGCTCGGCCGGTGTCTTCGCAGTAGAAAGAGATTTGTTCAAGTCAAGCATGGATTGAACGAGTGAAACCATCTCATCGTGGCGCACCTTCTCCCGGCGAATGGACATGTCAATCTGCCTGATGGGTATTTGCACCATATACTGATAAATAAACCTCAGATATCCACCCCTGTAGGCAGATGAAAGCCGGCTGTAAAAGAATGAGACCAGTGCTGAATTCAGAAGACCAAGCAAATAGAGGTCGCCACTGGCGATTATATAGGAAGTGTTTACACAATATTTATCGCCCGCTGTATCGAGCGTTGCATTCGCACGCAACGATATGTCCGGTATCAGCATTTTCGGCTTGGTAAATTCGTCATAATAGTAGCATGCTCGAAGTTCCCACCAGTAGTCACCCTTGTCATACCGAGCCTGGGCCGCCTCAGCAAATGGCTCTATATGTCGCGCTATTTCGGGATATTCTTGACAGAACGCTCCCCATTTGTCCCTAACCTTTGCATACCGCTTGTTCGTCCAACCTTTAGGTATCAGAATCAGAAAGTTATCTGACTCGGGGCGCTCATAACGTTTGATGTTCTTACCAAATAAGAAAGGCTTTATAAGTTCATTGCTCCTACGATTACCCCTCAGAATTGCATCACGCGTCCGAGCATCGATTACAAACGCCTTATTCAAGCCCGTCAATATGCCACGAAATATTTTCCCATCGACATGTTCGCCCAACACCAGACCATTGGCTTTTATCTTAGTAATTAGTTTCTGTTGCGGATAGGGGTTCTGAACGTGCCATTGGTTCGTTTCGC
>CAYOTO010000006.1:0-109800 GCA_964406945.1 uncultured Pirellulales bacterium | reverse complement strand
CTTTCAATAGCTGTTCTACAGGGTAGTTGTCAGACTTGCGTCCGAATCCACCGAAATATATTAACATATACAGCCCCCATTTTGAAAGGCACTCCTGTGCTGTCCACACAAGCCGCCACAAAAAGCCTCGAGGCCTCGGCTCTTGACTCTGGCAGCTGAAACTGTTATCAGAAACTGCGAATCCATGTATTCAAATAAAGGGCCTCATACATGAAATGACCCATAAGAATTACGCGCGATCTCGGCCTTATAAAGGATCAGGTTGAATTGTACAGCAGTACCGCCCTCGCCGGAATGGCAAATAGGACATTTCAGCTCCGGTGGAGATGTCGCCTGAACTGATTTGGCTGCGCAAAAGTCAGAACAACTCTTACTGTCCCGGAGACGGCGCAGAGGTGATCCAGTTGTTCGGATCGTTTCCATAATTGCCGAAGACTTTCCTGTGCAGGGCTTTGCCGCCGCCGTCTGCAGCCATCGGCCAGATATCTATATTGTTCGGACAGTCATCGGGGTGGGAACCGTCGCTGTAAGCCACTCTGTCGACCCGGATGTACCGGCGACGACCGTCCTTGTCGACATCGCCGGGCATACTCAGTTCGAGTTTTTCGCCCGCGTTGCTCAGACTCCCATCGTACGCGCCCACTATTGTATCACTCGGAACCGTAGGATAGCGCCAGGTAAAAGCGTCCACGTTCTTGACCAGCAGAAGGCACTCGTCCGGCATAATGGTAACGGGCATTTCAGCTGGAAAGACAAATTCTATGCCGTCGGTGAACCGCCACGGCTCAAATTTGTCGTAACTGTAAAGAGCCATCGGATTACCGCTGATATTTCGTATCTCGATATATTCGTACTGGTCGTTAGTATGAGCCCCCCCTGCCGGCCAATCCGGATGGTACATAACCTCGGTAATAACAATGGGCCCGACCTTTGGATACGAATTAGCCCCGTCCGGTGTAATCTGGGCCATTGGAACAAAGTTGTAGTTGTCCGTACTTGCCTTGTAATGACGTCCGAAGGATACTCCGGTCTCCGAAGCACCGAAATCTTCGACTGCGCGGTATCCGGTTATGACCTGGGCCTCGCCCGAACATAAGTATAAGGTCTCGCCGTTCTCACTTAGAGCAAACGGTGTAATGCACCCGGGCGAAGAAGGGTTGTTAAAATGCAAATCCTCGCGCAACACGAGATATTCATACGGGTAGATCTTAGTCCCCGCCTCAATCTGATACCTGGCGAGATCATCCCCGCTGTCGCTTAGAAACCACCCGCCTATGTCAATGACTTTCGCCGTCGTATTGTGCAGTTCGACCCAATCGGCCGCCTCATTGTGTGAATGAGCAAGCACTTCGTTTATGACGACCGCTCCCGGATTCGGAATAATACCGCTGTCATCGCCGCCGGGTGAACCGCCGACATAAGCGCTGGCTCGCCAGGAATCCTTGTCGCCCCACCTGGCGGGATCGGAATCCTCCGGATTTACCATTGTGAGGGAAAAACCTTCTCCATCGGTAATCGATCGCCAGCCGTCTTTATAAGCGAAGTCCAGAATCGTCTCTCCGACGGCATCCTGCAACCTGACTTTTTCTCCCGCATTGTCCAGTCTGCCTGTGTACTGGCCCGCTATTCTTATGCCCTCACCGTACCTGGCTTCGAAGGCAGTGCGATCCTGGACCACTACGATGTTCTCTCCGCCCGCAAGTTCCAGGTCTGGAAATGTGAAGTCAATTCCATCTGTAAAGCTTACCAAATTCAGACTGATAGTTTCCGTACCGACGTTGCGCAATTCGACGTACTCTTCGTTCGGATCATTCGCATCGGCCGGATCACCGGGATGGTACATTAACTCGGTTATTCGCAGATTTTCACGGACAGGACCGACACCGAAAGTTCTTTCGTGAAGTGGTCCCCACTGACCGGAACTGAAGACGCGGGCCATGACATGCGTAGGCCGATCTATAGGAACCGGACTGCTGTATTCCTGCGCACTGTCCGTAAACGGATCATTCGAAGATGTTCTCGAGCCGGCTCTCAGTTCCGCGGCGATTAGAAAATCGCTGCTCGTCAAGTCGATATTCATGGCGTGTATCGCCAGAATGTTAGATCCTTCACGCAGTACGCCAATGTTGTCGGAAATGTCAAACAACTCGCCACCGCTGTCCTCATGGCTGCCGTCAGCACGAGAATTCCACGCAGGGACACCCACAAATTCCCTGCGGTCGACCTCAGAGCCGTTAATGTACGCCACAAAGGCGTCATCATAGCGCAAATTCAGAGTCATGAGATTAAACTCGGCGGGATCATTAGGTAGAGTGAATGGTATGCGAATATAGCAGGAGGTCCGCCGACCGTACATCAGACCTTCCACGTCCAGGCTGATTCGGCTGTCGTAACCATAGCTTCGCTCATAGCCCACGCCGCCGGGCGCTCCGGACGTATACATCCAGTTCGTGTCATCATATGCATGGCCGCCCTTCCAGTCTTCGCTGACGGCACCTTCAGGAATTAGTACGCGCTTTGGGGCCTCGTAGCTGCAAAGTGTTCTGGTCTTTACCTCTGTTCCGGCGGGCTGGCCCGGATCATTGCCGTCGACAGAGTAATAAATCGTGCCCGACGTGCCGTTGTACTGGGACATAGCCAAGCGGAAGCCTGGGGACACCTTCCCGCCCTCCTGGCTGAAGGAGACCATCGCGGCCCGTGGAAACATTCCCACAGATCGCATTTGATCGATGACAATCTGATTGCGATTAGGAAAATACGTGTTGAGCATGTAGTTATTCTGGCCCTGCCAATCGGCTTTTGTGAGCGGAGGATGCCTCTTCGAGTCTCCCCATCGGGCCGATTCAGCGATAATCGCCAGATCGATCTGATCAGCCCGATCCATCCACCGCTGGGCATTGCGCGAAGCCGTAAGTACTCCACCGCTGCTGAAGTACTTTTCAACGCGATCAGCGAATTTCATGAGATATTTCTTATTGGCCGTTAACCGCAGATGCAGCCATGCCGGGTTGAAATATCGCCATTCCTGACCAATGGACCTGTCGGTGGGGTCGGTCAGCAACCTGCCCTCAGTCACTCCGCCGTTGGCTCCGAGAGAATGTTCGGCATCGTGGCGGAACCAGGTAAATCCCTGAGGCTCCAACCAGTTGTAGATCGCGAAGACATTGTTCGAGAAGTGGGCCCAGCAGCTTACCGGCGCATCGGGATCGCCAGTATAATACGTGCAGATCATGTAGTCCATAAGGTTTTCAGGATCGAGCATTTTCTCACCAGTCGGATCGACAGTCCCATCCGGTCGCAGGCCCTGAACGGCGAAATACGCCTCGTCAGAAGCAAAACCCGCAACCGCCGCATCGTACAGACGGCGGTAGGCGTCGATAGTACCGTCCGTTGCATGCAGCGCCCGACTGCCGGATGAGTCGTTCTTGACGACATCGTACTCTTCGCTGTCGCCACCAAGATAAGACTCGGCGTAATCGGCGTCGGCTCTTTCCTCCGTCTGATAAATGCCCCAGTAATGGCCGTTGATATACAGGTGGTAATATCGACTCCGCGTATACGGCTGACCCATATCACGCTGTACGTCTCGTGAAAAGACATCCCTTATCAGGGTATTCTGGCTGCTTCCCTGAAATGACCATGAATTGTTCTGACTGGTCCGAAGGTCGATCTTGTCGAATTCATCGGTGCCTTCATCTCCGAACAGCGGGTATTCGAGCTTTCCCGCTCCGTACTCGCTCCTGAAGAACAGGCGAAGGGCATGCTTGGGATTGCCGTCGCTTCGGCTGAATGCGCCTCGTATGCGCAGGCCCGCATTAACCTGGAAGCCTTCTGTTCCGTCGGGGTTAAGCAGTTCCACCGAGACCGGCCGTTCCCAGGCCCGGCCGTCTTGACGCGCATTCACGTAAATGCCGGTGGCCGAATCAAATAGATTGTCCAGGTTGGTTACAATGGAAATTGAAGGGATGGCCAATAGCGCATCGTCGACAAGACTGGCATAACGCGGGTCGTTAAGCACATCCGGGTCCATACCGTAGTCGATTATCTGTCCGTTAACATTATCGCTCGGCCAATCCGGCCCGGGCGGGCGCCCAAACGGCGATTGAGTCATTACATCTTCAATGTATATGAAGGTTCGGGTTGTCACTGCAGAGGATTTGAAGCCGGTCTTGAAGGCTTGAGCCCGTATAGTGGTGGTCTTGTCAATACCGATCGGACCGGTGTAGATCGTAGCCCCGCGACTGTCAGGAGTATTACCGTTGAGAGTGTACAGAATTAGTACACCCTCGGTTTCGCATGCCAGTGTGACCGCGATAGGCTTTTCGTAAAAACCTCGTTCATAACTGAACTGAACGTCCTCGACTATGCCTTTGTAGGCACCAACATTCGCCTGGTTCAGCGTGGTGGAAGCCATGAACTGCCATTGATCGTTGGCGTCGGGATACCGGCCGTAAGATATGTCGGCCGATTGTTCATCGAACACAATGCTGTCAATGAGAGTACTGCCGTCGCTGTCGAAAAAGCCTATTTCCTCGCCGTCGGCGTCCAACTTGAAGCTCGCGTGCAAGCCGGCATCCGTGGTATCCTCATCAGCCCAGACCACAAGATATCCACCGGGCTGGATCGTCGTTAAAGCAGGATTCGAGTCGGGAAAACGCCACATCAAAGCGTCATCGAGGTCATCCGTGAGGTACATCCCGGCCGTGTTTATGGGCTCTTCACCATAGTTATATATCTCGATCCAGTCGTCGGTCTGGCCCTGCGGGTCTTCATCTTTGCTGTTTGACGCAACGAATTCATTTATTGCCAGAGGAATGCCCGCCTGTTGCCAATTCGAGTTCATCAGAGCAAGGTCTTCGGCATTTACACGATCGTCTCCGTTGAAATCGGATGGTTTTTCAGGGGACGCCAGCCACTGCTGGGCGAGAAGCCGCATATCCAGAAAATCAACGCGGCAATCTCGATTTAAATCGCCAACCGGACATGCGGCAAATCCGCAGGTGGCCAGCCCCGTCAACAGCACGCACAAAAGAAACTGTCGCATGGATATGAGCACCTTTCACTACCTTCCTCTGAGAATTAAACGCAACGTCATCTGCAAACGCACATTTGCAACGCACCTGGACTGCTTTTACTGCCCACAGACCCGTAACAACGCCAAAATCTGCTAAGACGATTATAGCATATGAGGGGCCCCAAAGTCAATTTGCGGCCTTGCAACTCATCCGGCGTCGCAAGTAGAGACTGTCTGATAAATACCCACGTCGAAGCCAGGATTGACGCAGGACGACAGGCCGAAGGGTGCGGGCATTCACGGCGCACAAAAAATGCCGGGGCGGCATGGGAAGGCCGCACCCGGCAGTAATCCGTCAAAATTCGAAATCAGACGTTCATTTCCATTGCGCCCCAGCCGTTGCGGGGTTCGCGCCAGGCCAGATCGTTGATCTTGGGATCGCTGACGATCTTGCCCTCTTCGTTCAGCACGAGTTTCTTGCCGGCACGGGCACAGAGATTGCCAAGCTGAATATTGGCGGTCATCGGGCCGGAGTAGCCGAAGTTGGACCGGCTGAACTCGCGGGGCTTTTCACCCTTGCAGGCCATGAGGAATTCCCGGTGATGTCCGGGAGAGCGTTCGAGCAGTTTCGGCGGATCGCCGAATTCTTTATGCCGCTCATACGGAAGCAGTCGTACGGTGCCCCAGTAGTCGCCTTCCACCAGCATTTTGCCTTTGGTGCCGTAGATCAGGTTTCCGGTTCTCGGCAATTTCATTTTGCGGCCGTTGCTCGACAGCTCTTCAGGAGCTTCGGGCATGAAAGGCTCGCCGTTTTTCTGATTGCCTTCGTACCAGTAGGTGGTAAAGCCGGGCCGTCCGTCTTTGGCGCGGTAAGTGCTCTTTACAACCATGCCGGCGGGCCACTGATCCTTGACGGGTGCGGTCATTTCGATCGGCTCGGCGGTCTGGGCGTAGCCCGGGTTCATTATCGAGTAGATACCGTCGGTGGTGTGGCATGCCATATCGCCGAGGGCGCCCGAACCGAAATCGACAAAACCGCGCCATTTGAAGGGGTGATAAACGCCCTTCTTGAAGGGCCGCATCGCGGCTGGACCGATCCAGGCATCCCAATCCAGGTTGTCCGGCACAGGATCCGATCCCGAGGGCCTGTCGCCGCCCTGTGGCCATATCGGGCGGTTTGTCCAGGTGTGGAATTCCTTGATGTCGCCGAGAGCGCCGGCTTTGATGTACTCGTAGGCACGGCGCCACCCTTCGCCGGCGTGGCCCTGGTTGCCCATCTGGGTAACGACGTTCTTGTTTTTGGCGTACGCGGCCGCCAGAAGCTGTGCTTCACGAACCGACCAGGTCAGGGGTTTCTCAGTGTAGCAGTGTATGCCCATAGAGACTGCGGTCATGGATGGAGCGAAGTGGCTATGGTCCGGGGTTGCGACAAACACCACGTCAAGTTCTTTACCGTGGTTTTCGAAGACCTTGCGCCAGTCCATGTAGCCTTTGGCGTCTTTCCAACCGGCTTTGTCGAGGACGCCGCCCCAACGACCCTTGTCGACCTCCGCGAAAGCCACGCACTGGCAGCCGGCACCGTGGGCTGCGCCCGTGTGGGCTCCGGCCCTTCCCCCGACCGCTACAAATCCGACCTGGAGTTTCTCATTGAGGTTCTGGCCCCGGAGCATGCGGGGAAAACCTATCGTACACGCGGCCGCAACAGCGGCGCTGCGTTTGACAAACTGACGACGCGTGATGTTTGACATGGCTTAGTTCCTTTACTTTGGTGAATAAGATTTCAGTTCTACACGCGGGCCGCCCTTGTGAATCAACCCGCCCCGCTCAACTGCGAATGCACAGCAAGGCTGTATTCTGCCGTCCACGGCCCACAGCCTGCGATGCAATCGCTTATTTATAGTAAGAAAACACCACTATAACAACCATTAAAGACGGTTCCAAGGGGCAAAATAATACTTCAATTTCCCTGAAACCGCCAAATTACGGGCCAAAATCGGCTCAAAAGCCCAAAAAAGAGCCCAGCACAGCATATGGGGCCGTCTGATAGTGATCTGGGCTTCCAAATGGGTGCATCTGAGACCTTTCGAAGCAGTGGGATAGGTCATTAGCGGCGTTTGCGACCACGGATTTGCTGCTGGGTTTCATCGTCAATAACGAAATCCGCGATCTTGCCTATGCTCTCTTCGTTTGTTTGAGCGTGGAATGAACCGATAACTTCCGTGCAGCTTTGCAACTCGGGTCCTGCGTACTCGGTGCTTTCGGGCGGAGTTTCATCCGGCGGCCGGCCCGAATGGCTTATGAGATTGTTACTCTTCTATTTTGCCGGCGCGGTACTGCATATATGCCTGCCGCATTGCGATATAGGGGTCAACGGCGGCGTCTTTGAAGACTTCGTATTCACCGATGTTGAAAGAGCTTTTGTTGACGCCCTTCAGACCGGAAGCACCATAGGATATTTCGACGGGTTCGACATAGCGGAGCGGATTGAGAAACTGATCGCCCGCAAGTCCTATCGAATCGCGGAGAGTTGACGGTCCCAGCAACGGCCAGACTATATAGAAGCCGTCGTCCAAGCCCCAAACCGCCAGGGTCTGGCCGAAATCCTCCTGCACCTTTTCGAGTCGGTGCTTTTCCAGAGCCGGATCGCCGAAACCCAGTATGCCCTCGGTGGTGTTTATCCAGAAACGGCGCAGCTCGATATCGGCCCCGTCGCCTTTGCCCTGCAGAAGACAATTAGCATAGCGGGCGGGAGTGCCAAGATTACTGAAGAAATTGTCAATGCTCGTACGGGTCGGCTCGGGTACTGTGTCGGCATAGAATCTCGATACCGGATCGACCACCCACATATACAGGGCGTCGTTCACATTGAACATCACCCTGTTAATGCCTTCCAGCGGATCCGGAACATCGATCATCTCTTCTTCGAGTTCGTCTTCCAAAAGTGCGAAGTCTTCATCTGCGGCAAAATCGGGATCGGCCGCCTCGTCGCCCTCAAAGTTCGCGGAGGCAGCTTCGCCTGAATCGGATTCGCTGGCGTTAATCCCGGCCGAAGAATCGGCTTTGTTGGCTTCATTACAGCCGGCGATCAAAAAAACTGTCAGAACAGCAGCGATAATGTGTAAGTTTCTTTTCATTGTCGGTCTCTTTAGAGCCAAGCGGCTTAGCTTCTTTCCTGATACTCTTTTCCAAATGGTTTTACAAGCATTAACAGTCGGGGCAGCAGAGTCAAATCCGCCAAGAGCGCGATCAGCATGGCAAGTCCGGTAAGCAAGCCGAAATAGACGCCGGGCACGAAGTTGGACAGCGCCAGAATCGAGAAGCCTACGATTATGGTTATGGACGTATAGTACATCGCCCTGCCGATACTGGCGTGACAACGCCGCATGGTACAAAGATAATCTCGGTCTTTCTCAAATTCATACTTGAATCTGTCTATATAGTGAATGTTGTCGTCGACCGCGATGCCGACGCTGATAGCCGCTATGGTAATTGTCGCTATGTCGAGTGGGATATTCAGCCAGCCCATGACGCCGAGAACCGTCCCCACAGACAGAATGTTGGGAATCATGGCAACCAGGGCTATGCGGACCGACCTGAAAAGTACGAAAAACATGCCCGTCAGTATGAGTACCGTGATTCCGAGAGTTGTTATTTGCGAATGGAAGAGGCTCTGCAACATATTGTTGTACAGGACCAACATGCCTGAAAGGTGGACATTTTCCGGTTCGAATCCAAGGTCATTTACCAGATCGCTTCTAATTCTGTTGATCAGCTCATTGCGCCTGAGGTTTTCTTCGGAATCGCGGACCCGGACCCAAAAACGGACCTGACCGTGCTCGACCGATACGTATGGATTCACCAATGTTTTTCTAAACCGCTCGGGGGTTTCATTATAGAGCAAAGCCAGTTCCAGGCTGTCAAGCGGTTCTCCCTGCTTGAGATTTTCGACTACGCCGGCCAGCGTTACCAGCGACATCACTTTGCCGGTTTCCGGCAGGCTGTCGAGATAATTGTGAACTTCCTCAATTCGCTCCATCTTGTCGGCGGTGAACCAGTATTTCTCTTTATCGACCGGCTCTTCGAGAAGATCGAATTCGTCGAATACGCCTGCATCCGGTCCGGCTTCGGTTGATTGCTCATTCTCGTCGGATTCGCCCGGCGGTTCGAAATCTACTATTACGTCCAGGGGCGTTGTGCCGCCAAGCTGGCGGTCGATCACCTTCATACCCTGGTATATCTCTGTTCTCTCTTTGAAATAATCAATGAATGAGTTTTCCACTCTCAGCTTCGTAAAACCCGCAACACTTAGAACCAGCACCAATCCGCTCAACAAGAATATGTAAATTGCCCCCGATTCAGTAGCTCTGGCCAGAACTCCGGTAACGGAGACGTGCCAGCGTTCGGGGCTTGGCGGGGCATCCTTAGGTAAAAGGACAAGAATCGTAGGAAACAGCAGAAAACTGATTACCAGCGAGATGAGCAGAGCCGCGGTCATCATGTAGCCGAACATGATAACCGGCAGAATGTTGCAGAACACGAGGGACGCGAAACCGGCAATTGTGGTGAGCACCGCGTAAGTACAGGGTCTGGCTTTCAATGTCATTGTCTGCAAAACGAGCGATCGGTTATCCAGGGTGGGCATTCTGGTCAACAATTCGCGGTAACCTACGACCAGGTGGATCGAGATCGCCATGGTAATTACGAGCTGCAGGGAAATGAAATTTGAGGATATGACGGTCACTTCCCAGCCGAACCATCCAAGCAATCCAACAGCGCACAAAACCGCAACAGCGCAGCAGAGCACCGGCAGGATTACCCACCTGACTCTCTTGAAGATGACCGTAAGTGTAAGGATCATAAACAGCATAACTCCCATGCCGAAGACTTTCAGGTCGTCTTTAATAAATGTGATCAGGTCATCGGCAATCATACTCACGCCGCCGAGAAACATCTCGCCCCGGTCACGGTAATTATCCATGATCTCACGTATCGCGGCTATATCCTGGTGCCTGTAGGCCGCGACCTTGTCTTTGAGCTGTTCGCATCGAGCCGAAACACGGTCGAGTTCGGCCCGCTGGGCGGTGGTGATCGTTCCAACATCTCGCAGGTCGAGCAGTTCATCACGCCGAAGTCGAAGCTCACGCAAGTCCTCGTTACCTTCAAAGTTAATAAGCAGGGCTGTCGTCCGAAGGTCGGCACTTATAAGAAGGTCGCGAAAGAGCGGACTCTCACTGAGTTCTTTTCTGGCCTCCCGGCGATCTACGACCGGTGATTCCAGTGTTGGCAGCTCCGACTTGAGGTCCGCGAGCGAAAGGGGCGGGCTCTCCAGCAGGGGTATATCCAGAATGGTGAGAACCGATTCGACCCGTTCGAGAGAGGACAAATCATCACGGAGCGAACCTATGGTCCGTAAGGTCTCGTCTGAAAAAAGATCATCCTCCGGTGTGAAGGTAATGACCAGAAGGTCACTCCGGCCGTAAATGGCGTTGATCTTTCGGGCAAAACGCAGGTCCCCATCGCCTTCGAGAAGGAGGGTGTCGGCAGAGGCATCCAGTTCAAAATGGCGGGCCTGAACCGCCAGAAAGACTACAACAATCGCGGTGCAGAAAATGACCGCTCGGGGATACCGCAGAATGATGCGGTCGAACAGAATTGTAGCGGGGGAATTTCTGCTCTCCATTTAGAGATTCGTCCGGAGGTTGTCACTTCGAATCGGGTTCGGATACCGGTTCCTCCAGCCGTTCGAAAAGGTCCTGTACAGTGCCCCGGCGGAGAATATCGTTGAACTGAGACCTATAGGTCAGAAGGATGCTGACTTTCTGAATGGACACGTCATAAATCTTCCAACGTTTTTCGGTCTTCCGCAACTTGTATACCATGGAAAGTTTCTTCTCGCCCGACATCATCTCCATGGGGACATGTACGGTTCCATTCGGCTTTTTGACGGCTTCCTTATGTTTTATGGTCTCATCGGTATAGAGGCTTATCTTCTCACGATAGGACTCTTTTAGGCGCTGTGTGAAAAGTTTGACATATTGGTTCTGCTGTGATTCGGTGAGACGGGGCCAGTGCTTTCTGCCGAGCGCGAGCTTACCCATGAGCGGAAAGTCGAAGGCCGGACTTACGATTTTGTCTATGTTTTCCGCCTTCTTTTTCTCGTCAAGGTCCTTATTTCGAAGAACCTCGATTACTGCATCCCATTTTACCCGTACAAGTTTGGCGGGATCTTTCGGGTAGTTCGGATCTTCCGCGGCTTCCGGGCCGTCTTCGGCCGACCAGACCAACGGCGACCAAATCATCAGCGTTAGTGCGGCAAACAGTAATCGCGTCATACTTCACCTCTTGTCCAGAGTATCTGATAAGCTGTTCCACTAATATACGATTTACGCTTTAGCGTCGCAACAGTTCGAAACCGGCGATGCTCCCGGGAGATTGGAACCGTTCTTTTCATTATATATCGGCCAGAAAACCCTTTAGATTAGAGTACATTAAATGTTCGGCTTTCTGCTTGAAACGTTTGTTTGCCGCTGAAGCTTGCAAATCAGCACGCTTCTCAATACCATATATGACCAGCCAGGTCAAATCGGAGCATCAATTCTGGAAGACTTCTTTGCCAACTTCAAAGTCATCTTCGATTACGATGCTGCTCCTGCCCAGACCAGCCAGAGCACGGATATAAAGTACGTATTCGGCCTGGGCTATGAATTCTAGGGCAGTCTGCCGCCTGTAGTGGCTTGAGCCGGCAACTGTAAGCGAGGCAGACGAAGCTTGACGGGGGCGTATTTTTTGCTTATTAAGATATGGAGGTTCATGGGGCGGCCGGCAGGCGGACGATAAGAGAAGGTTGTTTGCTCCGCTGCGGTTCTATATATGACGAAGGAGTCGGATTGTATGGGAAAGGCCAAGAAGAAAGCCATGCCGAAGGCGAAAACAGGCACCGGCAAAGCAGGTTCGAAGCCTGCTAAAAAGTCGGCCGGCAAGTCCGTAAAGAAAACAGCCAGGAAGAAGACTAAAAAAAAGGCCCGCAAGGCTGTAAAGAAATCATCTAAAAAGGCGGCTGCAGGCGCTCTGAAAGCACCAACTGGCACCGGAGGCACCGCAGCAAAAAGCCGCGGTCATTCCACCGCCGAGGATATGGCCAAACGCCAGCGGGATATTTCCGTAGCCGAGTTCTTCATGAAGAACCGGCACCTGCTGGGCTTCGACAATCCTCGAAAAGCGCTTCTGACCACCATCAAGGAAGGCGTTGACAATTCTCTGGATGCGTGCGAGGAAGCGGGCATTCTGCCGGATGTGAAAGTGAGCATATTGCCGTCGGAAGGCGACAACCGTTTTGTGGTAAGCATCGAGGACAACGGACCTGGAATACTCAAGGCACAAATCCCCAGGATTTTTGCAAAATTGCTGTATGGGTCAAAGTTTCACCGCCTTAAGATGTCCCGTGGCCAACAGGGCATAGGTATATCGGCCGCGGGAATGTACGGCCAATTAACCACCG
The DNA here is from genome assembly GCA_964406945.1 of uncultured Pirellulales bacterium. GTDB lineage: Bacteria > Planctomycetota > Phycisphaerae > Sedimentisphaerales > Anaerobacaceae > UBA2266. The sequence goes on along the minus strand of CAYOTO010000006.1, from coordinate 97,288 downwards.
GAAAACCCATAGCAATTACTTCGAAGACGAGCCGCAGCAAACCCGCGCATCACTACAGGCTGGAAATCGATGCGCAGAAGAACGAACCGCGAATCATCGCCGACGAAGTAATCGAATGGGACGTACAGCACGGGACAAAGGTAGAAATCGAGCTGGAGGCAAAGCACCAGAAGGGTCGCCAGTCGGTCGAGGAATATCTGGAGCAAACTGCTATCGCCAATCCGCACGTTGCGCTGGAGTTAACCAGCCCAACCGGCGAAAAGACGCTGTATAAGCGAGTATCCAGGCTACTGCCGGAAGAGACACGAGAGATCAAACCCCACCCCTACGGTGTGGAACTCGGCGTTCTTATCAAGATGCTGCATGACACCAAAGCCCGAACGCTGCAGTCTTTTCTGCACACGGAGTTTTCACGGGTGAGCATGCGTGTGGCTAAACAAATATGCGAACAGGCAAAGCTCTACGAAAGGGCCAGGCCGACACGGATCGCCAGGCAGGAGGCCGACAATCTGTTTAAATCTATAAACAGTACGAAAATTATGAATCCGCCGACGGACTGCCTCAGCCCGATCGGGGAAGAGTTGATTCTCGCGGGTCTGAAGAAGCAGATAGAGGCGGATTTCTATACTGCCGTTACGCGCCCGCCGTCCGTTTATCGCGGCAATCCGTTCCAGATCGAAGCCGGCCTTGCATACGGCGGTTCTTTGTCGGAAGACGGGCTGGCCAGAGTGCTCAGATACGCCAATCGCGTGCCGCTTCTGTACCAGCAGTCGGCCTGCGCTATTACGCGCTCGGCGCTTACGACAGGGTGGCGTAATTACGGCCTGCAGCAATCGGCCGGAGCGCTGCCTTCAGGTCCGCTGGTCGTTATGGTGCATATGGCCTCGGTGTGGGTTCCGTTCACTTCGGAAAGCAAAGAAGCGGTTGCCCATTATCCGGAGATCATCAAAGAAGTCAAATTGGCCCTGCAGGAATGTGGCCGAAAGCTGGGGATGTTCATTCGAAGGCGTAAGAAAGCCGCCGAGTCGCAGCGTAAGAAAGCCTATATTCAGAAGTACATTCCGCACGTGGCTATAGCACTGAGAGAAATGCTGGATCTCTCCGAAAGACAGGAAAACACGCTGGTAAAACAACTGACGGATGTCCTGGAAAGGAGCCGAAAGTGAGCAAGGTTTCGAAACAGATAAAGGATACGGCCGATTCGGTACGCAATAAGATCAAACGCAAAAACAAGCCCACCCTGTCGCTGCCGCTCAGGTCTCTGGGCAACGTCAAATACACGCCGAGAAAGGGTTTTCTGGAACTTAAGGGAAAGAGAAAGACGCGAACGCTTACGGTAAGTACCGTCAAGACGTTCGCCCAGACGCTGCGTATGATGTCCCAGGCCAAGACCCTGGTGGAAGACGATGAGATCATGACCAAACGAGAGGCTTACTATGTCTCGAAGAACTGGGATGATGCCAGGTTCGACGAGCAGCCGGAGTCCGATACGGTCATCGACGACATTGAGGCGTTGTTCGAGGTCAACCGCGAGCAGTTGGGATTCATTCCGGAGGAAAAGGGCGGCGAGGTAGCAGGCAAACTTATCGTAATAGACCGCGATCCGGACACGGGCAAGAAGCTCAATATCGACTGTACTAAATTCGGCTCGGGCGCGTACTCCATTCCTATTTCGGTCGAGCATTTGCAATTCGAAACCAAGGCCAAATTCATCCTGGCTATCGAGACGGCCGGCATGTTTCAGCGTCTGGTCAAGCACGGGTACTGGCGTAAGGCCAACTGCATACTCGTGAGCATGGGAGGGGTGCCGACGCGGGCCTGTCGCAGATTCATCAGGCGACTGGCCGATGGAATGAAACTTCCCGTCTATGCCTTTGTCGATTGCGACCCCTACGGAATGTTCAATATCTATCGCACGCTGAAGGTGGGATCGGGAAACGCCGCTCATATCAACCGATATTTCTGCGTACCAAAAGCCAGTTTCCTCGGCGTTACGCCCCAGGATATCGTCGACTATAAATTGCCGACGCATCCGCTCAAGGAGATTGATATAAAGAGGGCCAGGGATGCCCTGAAAAACGACCCGTTCGTCAAACATTACAAACCCTGGCAGCAGGCGATTGAACAGTTGCTGGAGATGGGCGTCAGGGCCGAACAGCAGGCGTTCGCGGTTCATGATCTAAACTACGTTATCAACAACTACCTGCCGGAGAAGCTTGCCTCGGTCAAGTCATTCCTGCCTTAGTGCCTCGCATAGCATGACTTACGGCTTCGTTCTTTTGCTTGTGTGCAAGATGATCGCAAGTCCAAAAGCACTGGCCGGGTCTTTACCATAGAGGCCGGACCGGTTATTATATGTTCTGTGTTGCCGCAAAAACGTTACTAATCTTCAACAGGAGCATCTCAAATGGAAAACAACGTTAAGAAACCGTGGAGAAAGAACCACTCGGTCCAAATACTGCTCATATCGGCCGTCTTTGTAGCCGGTGCCTGTTGTGCTTTGGCCCAGCAGAAGAAAGACGCCGAGAAACGCTGGATACCCATGTTCAACGGGAAGAACCTAGAAGGCTGGCAGGTCAAGATCAAGGGATACGAACTGGGAGAGAACTTCGGCAACACTTTTCGCGCCGAAGACGGCGTACTGAAGGTCTGCTACGATCAATATGAAAAGTTCGACGGCAAATTCGGCCACATTTTCTACAAACACCCGTTTTCGCATTACCGCATGCGTCTGGAGTATCGCTTCGTGGGAGAGCAGACTCCCGGCGGGCCTGGGTGGGCGCTTCGCAACAGTGGGGTAATGATCCACGGCCAGCCCCCGGAAACAATGTCGAAAGACCAGGATTTTCCTGTTTCTATCGAAGTTCAACTGCTCGGCGGCCCCGGAAGCGGCAAACGCCCCACAGCTAATCTGTGCACGCCCGGAACCCACGTCGTAATTGACGGTAAACTGGTAAAGACCCACTGCATAAACTCAAAATCGAAAACCTACCATGGGGACCAGTGGGTGAAACTGGAAATAGAGGCTCACGGCAACGAGACCATTAAACACATTGTCAACGGCGAGGTGGTTTTCGAGTACCAACAACCGCAACTGGATGACAGTGCGGATTCAAAGAAGTTGATGGAAGCGGGAGCCGACAGAATGCTCAAAGGCGGTTCGATATCTCTCCAGGCCGAAAGCCACCCGTGTGAATTCCGCAATATCGAAATAATGCCTCTGGAACAGTAACGCCGCGGCAATCGGACAGTTCGTTCTTTCGTCAGACAAAGGCAAGTAACAGTGTTTTGATTTCGTCTGGCATCAGTTGCCCTCGATATAGTATTTTGTTGTTTTTCAGACCTGATCTTCATCCAAACCTACGCGAACAGTGTTAGATTTGCGTTAGACTGGTGTTGTTTGAATACTAGAACTGCGATAGAGACACCCCGCTAGCGGCCTGAATAGTGCGTTTCAGGCAACATTTTTGCAAGCTCTGTTGCCACGGTCATCAATTGTGATATAACATACTCGGTTGAGACAGCGTACGAATTCAGCAACCATACTCGAATCCCTTGAAGGAACGAGCAGATGCCGAAGACAACTATACTTGTCGTAGACGACGAAGAAGACATAAGGGAACTGGTGGAACTGAATCTGGTCCGCGAAGGCTACACCGTTCTAAAATGCGAGACCGGCGAGCAGGCCCTTGAACTGGCTGACTCAAAGGCGCCGGATCTGATTGTTCTCGATCTCATGCTGCCCGGCATCGACGGAATGGCGGTCTGTGCTCGACTCAAGCGAAATTCGCGGACCGCTCAGATTCCTATCGTCATGCTCACCGCAAAAGGGGAAGAGGCGGACATAGTCGCAGGACTGGAACTCGGGGCCGACGATTACGTCGCCAAGCCTTTCAGCGGCAAAGTGCTCGTAGCGAGGATACGCAGACTGCTCCGCAGAGATCAGGAGGTCGTGGACGATACCAGGACTATCAGCATCGAAGGCATAACAGTCAATCCGACCCGTAGAGAAGTCATCGCGGGCAAAAAGCCGGTTGAACTGACGTTTACAGAGTTTAACATCCTGTACCTGCTGGCCAGGAGACCCGGACAAGTCTATACTCGGTACCAGATAGTGGATTCGTTACACGGCACCGACTACATTGTTACCGAGCGTGCGATCGACGTTCAAATCGTATCGCTGCGAAAGAAGCTCGGATCGTTCGGCAAACTGATAGAAACCGTTCGAGGGGTCGGCTACCGTTTCAAGGACACTGCAAGATGAAGAAGAAGCTGATCTGGCAGGTCTATCCGCTGTTTCTGCTGGTGGTCCTTCTGTCTCTGGCAGCGGTAACCTGGTATTCTTCCTATACGCTGCGTCCATTCTTTGAAAACCAGATCAGGGACAAACTGCACACGCTCGCAAACATTATCTCCGCGCAGGTAAAGCCTCTGGTAATATCCCGTGACGCGGCCGCCGTCGACAGCCTCTCCAAAAGGCTTGCAAGCGAAGGCCCGGAGTCTTTTAGAATCACCGTGATGCTGCCGCTGGGCAGGGTCCTTGGCGATTCTGATGAAGAACCGGAACTGATGGAGAATCACGCCGACAGACCGGAGGTCGTCGATGCTATTGAAGAAGGGATGGGACGGTCCGTCCGCTTTAGCAACACGCTGAATAAGAACATGATGTATGTCGCCGTGCCTTTGCACGAAGACGGTGAACTGGTCGGGGTGGTAAGAACATCGACTCCGGTTACAGCCATTGACAGAGCTTTAGGCGACATATATGTAAAGATATTCTGGGCCGGACTGGCCATCTTGCTTGCCGCCGCCGGACTGAGCCTGTATTTGTCCAGACGCATTGTCCGACCCGTAGTTGCAATGGACAGAACCGCCCAGGAATTCGCAAAAGGCGAACTCGATCTGCGGGTGCCTGAACCCTCCACCACGGAACTGGCGCAACTGGCCGAAACTCTCAACCGAATGGCCGGACAGTTGCATTCCAGAATTCGCATGGTCACAGACCAGCGGAATCAGCTTGAGGCGGTCTTATCCAGCATGGTGGAGGGCGTCCTGGCAATCGACGTCTCCGGTCGAATCGTAAGCATAAACCGAGCCGCGGCAAGTCTGCTGCAACTGCAAACGGAAGACCTTCAGGGACGCAACATTGAAGAGGTTGTCAGAAACGTCGACCTCCAGGACTTTTTGCGCAGAACTCTGGAAAGTGAAGAGCCGCAGGAGGGCCAACTGCAACTCCAGACAGACAAGGGACAGAGATTCTTTCAACTTCACGGGGCTAGTATTGCGGATTCCGCGGGGGGCAGACTTGGAGCGGTCGTAGTCCTGAATGATATGACACACATGCGCCGCCTGGAAAACATACGAAGGGATTTCGTCGCCAATGTTTCCCACGAATTGAGAACCCCGGTAACAAGCATACAGGGTTTTGTCGAGGCCTTGCTCGAAGGCGAAGAGGCCGCATCCGAACAAACCAAACGGTATCTTCAAATAGTCGCCAAACATTCGAACCGTCTGAATGCCATCATAGAAGACCTGCTGAGCCTGTCGCGTCTCGAAGAAGAACACGAGACCAGAAGATTGTACTTCGAGGAAACGAAACTAAAGCCGGTATTGGAATCGGCGGTACAGATGTCCGGCCCGCTGGCGGCCGAGAAGGACATCGAAATCAAACTGAACTGCGACGACCGGATCGAAGCTAAAATCAACGGTCCACTGATAGAACAGGCCATAATTAATCTCGTCAGCAACGCCGTTAAACACAGCGGCCCGGGTACGGAAGTAATCGTTTCGGCCGCCGAAAACGGCGACAGAATTTCAATATCGGTTCAAGACTGCGGCAGCGGCATTCCGAAAGAGGACCATCAGAGAATATTCGAGCGATTCTACGTAGTTGACAAGAGCCGCAGTAGAAAGCTGGGGGGTACCGGTCTTGGGCTTGCAATTGTAAAACATATCGCTCTTGCTCACGGGGGTCGGGTAACTTTGAAAAGCTCACCGGGAACCGGCAGCACTTTTACCATTCACCTGCAACGCCGGTGATTCTCTTCAACTTCTTACCATCTTGAGAATTGGGGGCAGTTGGCCGGGGGCAATAGGCTTTGGAGAGCAGTGCGAGATGGGGCGGATAGTTGGCGAATTCTAAGCTCTACCCAACGCTCAGTTTACACCACTCCAATGTTTCTGTAATCTGTAGCCAGCTCAAAAGTCGCCAGAGCACTCCAAGTGTTCATTTACGAGGATTTAAGTGCAACAGCAAACATTAAACTGCTAACTGAATTCTAACACGTCTCTTGCACAGCACTAACACAATGCAAGTAAAGTTTGCCGCATCACGCGTGTGGAGCATCTTATTGGGACCGCCGGGTCCAGAAACATCAGGGCTCTTTCTGGAGGTACAGCTATGAATGCATTTACTATTAATAAGATCAAGCTGGTGATTCTGCCCGCTGCAGTCCTTCTGCTGGTCTTTTGTCTTCCGGCAAAAGCCCAGGAATCCGGCGAAGTGGCGGAGTTGAAAAAACTGTTGGCCGAACAACAGAAGGTGCTCGAGCAGCTTCAGGAACGCATAGCCCAGCTCGAAGCACGTCAGAGAATTAAGGAAGAATCTCTGGAGAAGAAAATCGACGAGGTCTCGAATAAGACCGACCACATCGCCGAGGAAACGGAAAAGGTAGCGGCAAAAACCGAAAAAGTCGAAAAAGCCCAGGCCGAGGCGCCGAGAGCCGAACTGCCCGACGCCGCTAAATGGGTTGAGAGAATAAAATTCAGCGGCGACTTCAGATACCGCCATGAGCACATTGATGCCGAAGAAGTAGGCAGCGTGAGGTGGAAAAACGGGCGAGATCGAGACAGAATACGAGCCCGCCTTTTGATGGAAGCAATTGTAAATGACGAATGGGACGTAGCCTTCAGACTGGCAACCGGCGAGCGTGATTTGATTATCGACGAGGGAGAGATATTCAACGACCCGTTATCGAGCAATCAGACGCTCACCCAGGAGTTTTCCGGCAAAGACTGGTGGATCGACCTGGCCTTCTTCCACTGGCATCCGGAGAATTTCAAAGGCCTGAGCGTTTACGGTGGAAAAATCAAAAATCCGTTCTATAAGCCCGGAAAGACCGAGCTTATCTGGGACGGTGATCTTAATCCCGAGGGTATCGGTGCAAAGTATGCCGTTCCTCTCGGTGGCGCCGATACGATTTTCGTCAACGGCGGCGGTTTTTGGATTGATGAGGAATCCGGCGGGGCCGACACTTCTCTGTGGGGAGTGCAGACATACTGGAAGCACGACTTCGGCAACCCCGATTATATACTTGGGGGCGTAAGTTATTTCGACTATGGGAATATCAGAGGAAGACAGGATATATACGGCACGCTGGCGGGCAATACGCCGCTTGCCGGGGCGGCGGTCCCCAGGTGGGGCAGCGACTTCGACCTCATAGAGCTGTTCGCCGAATACGGTACGGAGATTCGCGGGCTGCCCATCGCGTTTTTCGGAGACGTGGTCCAGAACCAGTCAGCGGATACGAGCCGGGATACAGGCTGGCTGGTCGGCACCAAATTCGGCGATATAGAATCGGACGAACCCGGCACATGGCAGGCCAGGTACAATTATCGCGAACTCGAGGCCGATGCCGTACTGGGAGCGTTCACGGATTCGGACTTTATTGGCGGCGGCACGGACGGACGCGGTCATGAGGTCGGCTTGAATTACCAGTTGTACAAGAACGTAACTCTGGGACTTACCTATTTTCATAATGAAAACGACCGTGGAGGACAGGCGCGTGATCTCGATTTCCGCAGATTCCAGGGCGATTTGATATTCAAGTTCAAATAAATCCTGATGGGGATTTGGCATTAATCTGCAACTAACATTTAGCTAATGAATGACTAATACTGCGGGCGTACAACTTAAAAACGAGCTTTGCTGGAGATTCCAATTATGTATAAAGCAAGAACGGCATTGATGGCGATTTTGACGTTTGGTTGTATTGCCGGCGCCGATACACTTCAAATTGACGGTTCCACAACAGTAGGCCCTATCGCGGACGCTTTTGCCGAGCATTTTCAGAGCATCTATACCGACCTGGAAATCACCGTGAAGAAGACAGGCAGCGGCGATGGAGCTGCGGCCCTGGTCGATGGGCGCTGCGATATAGCCACCATGAGCCGGTTCATGAAAGAAAAAGAGTTTCGTGCAGCCGTCGCAAAAGCCGTCTATCCCGTCGCTCATGTTGTGGCGATGGACGGCGTTTGCGTGGTTGTCCACCCTTCCAATCCGATTAAAGAACTCACAACCGCCAATGTCCGGGACATCTATACCGGAAAGGTGACCAACTGGAAGCAACTGGGCGGAGCGGACATGCAGATAGTCCCGATCAGCCGGGATACGTCCTCAGGCACATATGAGACTTTTCACAACCTCGTAATGGACAAGAAGGAAATGGCCGGACAGGTCGAGTACGTCAATGCCAATCCGCAGGCCCATGCAAGAGTGCGACAGACTCCCGGCGCTGTAGGCTACGTGGGCATAGGCTTTGTTGATTCGGCTGTAAGAGCATTGAAGATAGACGGCGTAGAACCCACGAGAAGAACTATCAGCAAGGGTATATATCCGGTGGCCAGACCGCTGTTTATGTTTACCAACGGCTATCCGGAATTGGGTACGATGACGCATAAATTCTGCACCTTCTATCTGACGGAGAAGGGTCAGGAACTCGTCGAGGCGAAGGGCTTTGTGCCGCTGACAGACTATTAATATCAGTTGACAAAAACAGGTTGTTCGGGGCGGTATTGAATGAACAACGCAAGAACAGGAATGAGTTTAGAACCAGCGGCCGAAGATTTTCGGCCGTTGGCTTTATCTGCACGCGAGGACCTGTTTGCGTTTTTGCGTCTGCGCCTGGGCCGCGCCATACTTTTCATGATCACTCTGACCAGTGTGCTGGCTGTTATGCTGATCTTTTTCTTCGTAATTCGGGAGGCTCTGCCCTTGCTGACGAAAGCCGACTTTGTCGAATACATTACTTCCAGAAGTTGGTACCCTCAAGCCGACCCTCCAAAGTTCGGCACGCTTGCCCTGATAGTCGGCTCTTTTTATGTAACGATTGCTGCAATTGTCTTTGCCGTACCGCTTGGAATCCTGGCAGCGGTCTTTCTCAGCGATATTGCTCCTTTCAGAATCCGAAGCTTCTTCAAACCCGTCATTGAACTGCTGGCCGCCATACCTTCCGTGGCTTACGGTTTCTTTGCCGTTCTGGTGCTGGCTCCTCTGATGCAGGAAAAACTGGGGTTTCCAACCGGAACAAACGCATTGAACGCCTCTTTCATCCTGGCGATAATGGCGCTGCCTACTATTATCAGCGTTGCCGAAGATTCGATTTCAGCCTCCGGTCGAGAACTTCGAGAAGCGTCCTACAGCCTTGGAGCCACCAGAACAGAGACCATCATACGAGTGGTGCTCCCCACGGCGCACAGTGGAATAATAGCCGGCATTGTACTCGGGATGATGAGGGCCATAGGCGAAACGATGGTGGTGTGGATGGCCTCGGGCAATGCAACACAGATACCTCATCCCTGGTGGGATCTCTCCCAGTCGATTCGAACGATCACCGCCACAATCGCCGGAGAAATGGGCGAAACAGTTAAAGGTTCAGATCATTATCGAGCCTTGTTCGGGCTGGGTGTTATGCTGCTGGTTCTGACTTTCGCGCTGAACATCGTCAGCGAATACTTTCTGGCAAGAGCAAAAAAATCAGCGGGGGATGCCGAGTGAATGTCAGTAAGCGAGGAATACTGGACATGTTATTCACCACAGCGGCGGGGCTGTCGGTTCTCCTGCTGTCTCTGGCTCTGATTGCAATACTGGGCCCGATGGTAGTTCGGGGCGCCTCGGCAGTAGTGTTCAAGGGTACAGTCGAGTTTCGTGAGATGCAGTTGGCGCTTTTCGATCGCGGCAATCCCAAGCAGATAGAAAAAGAATCAGCCAAAGCACGTGAATACAGAGCCAAAGCCTATGAGATACTGGACGATTTCAAGCACGGGGTTGACCGTGAAGCGCTTTCGGACCGGGTTCGGGAGATTCATCGGCAATTCGGCCGTGAGCTTAGGACGAACAATGTGCCAACTGATGAGTATTCGGAACTTCGAAGCATAACTCGCAAGGCACGAAATCTTCTGGAAGAGGCATTCGAGAGCGATCAAATTGAAACAGTTCGCGAAAAGGTCATGCAAGTCCTCGAACATAAAAGCGATCCGCGGTTTGCTGACACGGTGGCCGCGGAGTTGTTCACTATCGCTGAAGAATATCTCGCCACCGCACAAGAGATAGACCTGAGCAAGCAGAGCGACTACGCCGAACAGGTCGCTCATATAGAGGATATATTAACGCGACTTCTCGGGCCGCGTCCCGGCACTGAAATGCCTGCACTGGTAAGAATGAGGTATGGAGCAACCCGGTGGGATCAGGCCCGGGACCTGCTGGACGAACTGATGTGGACCGAGAAATGGGTTCAAACCGAACCTGGCAAACCTCTGCTGCAAAAAGTCAGAGCGAGCCGATCCGAACAATTCGCCGGCACCAAATTAGAGAATTTGTTCGGATACGTGGACAATAATCTCGAACAAATGCTGCATCCGCAAACGACCTTCTACTGGCAGTACTTCATTGATGACAGCTATAACAGCCATTACTTCGGAGGCGTAGGCCCGGAAATTGTGGGTACTATCCTGTTGACGCTGCTCGGAATGGTGTTTGTTATCCCCTTGGGCATCATTTCGGCGGCTTACCTTGCGGAATGCGCGTCGGACAATCTGGTGGTCAGAATCATAAGAATGTGCATAAATACGCTTGCCGGAGTACCGAGCATCGTGTTCGGTTTGTTCGGACTTGCCTTCTTCATTCTCTTTGTCTTCCCGGCGGTGGGCTTGCCCTCGAAAGCGTGCATTCTCGCCGGCTCACTGACGCTGGCTGTGCTGACTCTTCCCGTGATGATTCGAGCAAGCGAAGAAGCAATTCGCACGGTTCCCCAGACATATAAAGAAGCATCATTGGCCCTGGGCGCCGGTGCATTCAGAACCTTCATGACTGTTACGCTACCGGCGGCGCTTCCGGGCATATTGACCGGCGTAATATTGAGCTTGAGTCGAATCGCCGGCGAAACTGCGCCGATACTATTTACTGCAGCCGTTGCCCTGGGGCCTGTACCGCAGTCTTTGCTCGATCCTACGCGAACCCTCTCCTACGGCAGTTATGACATGGCCGTTGGCGATAGAGTCGCTATGATGGTTCCGCACAAGCAATACGGCATGGTGGTTACGCTTATTGCCTTAATACTGGCCCTGAATGGAATCGCCATAGTCCTGCGCGGAAGAGCATACAAAAAACTGCGAGGACACTGAGATATACGCTCTTCACATAAACCACGGACAAAAGGCGACACAATGCCGATAGAAACATCGCAAGCAACCGGAATGAAGACCAAGAAGAACATGGCGGTTACGCTCAAACGCGACAATAGCCGTGCAGACATCGGTGGTTCAACCGATTCTGCGGTTATTCAAAGCAAAGATTTTTCTCTTTTTTACGGCTCCAAAATAGGGGTCAAGAACATCTCCATGCACATCCAAAGACAGAGCGTTACCGCCATAATCGGCCCCAGCGGATGTGGAAAGAGCACCTTCTTAAGAAGCATCAACCGAATGAACGATTTGATACCGCACGCCCGGGCCGAAGGCCTGCTCTGCGTCGCTGGCCAGGACGTTTACGATAAACGTATAAATCTTGTCAGCCTGCGTCAGCAAGTGGGCATGGTCTTCCAGAAGCCGAATCCTTTCCCCAAAAGTATATTCGACAATGTCGCCTACGGCCCCAGACTGCAGGGCGACCGAGGCAAAGGAAAACTGCAGCAGATAGTCGAGGAGAGTCTCAAAGCGGCTGCTTTGTGGAATGAAGTGAAGGATGAACTTAAAAAGTCCGCATTGGCTCTTTCGGGAGGCCAGCAGCAGCGTTTGTGCATCGCCCGGGCTCTGGCGACCAGGCCGAAAGTACTGCTGATGGACGAGCCGTGCTCGGCGCTCGATCCTATCGCCACCGGCCGTATAGAAGACCTGATAGAGCAATTGAAGAATATGTACACGATCGTAATCGTTACACATAACATGCAGCAGGCCGCACGGGTAAGTGACCGCGCGGCGTTCTTCTGCATGGGAGAACTTATCGAGTATGACTCGACGGCTAAAATGTTCAAGAATCCGTCAAAGAAACAAACCGAAGACTACATAACCGGGAGGTTCGGATAATAATGGCAGAGCAAAACGGCAAAATCTGGAAAATTCGCACCATCAAGAATTATCCGCAAGCCCATAATCATATTCTGGTAGGCAAGGTCCTTTCCACGACCGACAGTTATGTCCGACTTCATTGCAGAACTTACCATTTCGGCCTGGAAGTTCAGGGCCCAAAAGACATCCAGATAGGCGGTCTCATGGTAAGAGTTGTTCCATGGAGCCGAATTGAAATAATAAACGAACTGCCCGAATCCTTCGATTACGAAAGAACGGTTCTTACCACCGACAAGGAAGGTGATGTCATGTTCAGAGACAATCGCTGGAGTTATCCCGTAGGACTGGCGGATGCAGGCGATTGTGACGTGACTTACTAATGAGCATCCGAAAGGAACTATTGCATGCCGGTTCACCTGGAAAGAGAAATCGAGACCCTCAAGAAGGATATCCTTGCTGTCGGGGCAATGGCCGAAGCAAGCGTCCGCCAGGCGACTCTTTCGATCGAAAATCGCGACGAGCACGTGGCTCAGGAAGTAATCGACAAGGATATCAGGCTAGACGAAATGGAGGTCGAGGTAGAGGAGAAGTGCTTGAAAATACTCGCGCTGCACCAGCCGGTTGCAACAGATCTTCGGTTCATAGTCGCGGTGCTCAAAATCAACAATGACCTCGAGCGTGTGGGGGATTTGGCGGTGAACATCGCTGAACGAGCCTTGTTTCTGGCCAGCCGTCCCGAGACCAGCGTTACATTCGACCTGACTGCAATGGCGGCAAAAGCGCAGTCGATGTTGAAGAACAGCCTCGACGCGCTTGTAACATTCAGCCCCGATCTGGCGCGGGAGGTTTGTGGCTGCGATGACGAAGTCGACGCCATGAACCGGCAGATGTATCAGATTGTCCAGCATGCCGCCGCTGAACAGTCCGACGAAATCGAGAGTTTGATCCACCTGCTTTCGGCGTCGCGCCACCTGGAACGCATCGCCGATCACGCAACGAACATCGCCGAGGATGTGATTTATATGATAGAAGGACAGATTGTCCGCCATCGCTCCGAAGAGTACAGAGAGCAATCACGGAACAGCTAGACATGCTGGCGGGCGGGTGATCTCAATCATCGTCTCAGAGAGACGACCTCATGAGACATGTCTTCCAGATCGAGGATAACGGCACGGCCCTGGCCCGGGTTGATTACCAGCGTTCGACCGGTCATCCGCACATCCAGCCCGTGCGTGTGGCCGTAAACAGCAAGATCGAACCTACCGCTTAAGACCGTAGCGCCCAGATCGTATGGATTGTGCGCCATTGCTATCTTCTTGCCTTCTACCTCTGTCTCGAGCAATCCCGGCTCTATTTCCCCTCCGACACAGGTAACCGCGGCCCGCAGAGGCGCTTTTTCGTAGTCGCAGTTGCCGAAAACCGCTATGAACCTGCGTCTCGGAACGCCCGCAAGCCTTTCCGCCGTCGCGGGCAGAGTAATATCGCCCGCATGGAGCATATAGTCTATACCCTGCGCGCTTAGAACATCGCAGGCGTTGGCGATAATCTCTCTTCTATCATGCGTGTCGCCCAGTATTGCCAGCTTCAAGTTGCCTCCATGGTATTTGGGAAGCCGCAGTATAGCTCTACCTAATGGGAGAATCAAGCAGAATTGCCGAAAGCGCTGGCTGTTTGGAAGACGAGCAACATGAATACAGCGAGTCTGACGGTCTTAACCAGGACTTTTACTCAGTTGCCGACCATGTCGACCAGACTTCGCGCTATCTGGTCTAAATGAACGACTTTTTCAGCCGCACCGAGTTCTATGGCCTCCTTTGGCATGCCGAAGACCGCACACGATGCCTCATTCTGCGCCACGGTATGAGCGCCGCTGTTTCGCATGTTCAGAAGCCCTTTAGCCCCGTCGTTACCCATACCCGTAAGGATCGCCCCGACTGCGTTGGCCCCGGCGTATTTAGCCACGGAATTGAAAAGTACTTCGACGCTCGGCTTCTGTCTGCAGACATACGGACCGTCTTTTACGGTGACGTAATAACTGGCTCCGGACCTTCGCAGAAGCATGTGTCTGCCGCCGGGAGCAATCAGGATTTTGCCGGGCAGCACGCGATCACCGTCAGCAGCCTCCTGAACGCTGGCCGCACAGAGTCCGTCGATGCGCTCCGCGAACGAAGTCGTAAAATGCGCCGGCATATGCTGCACAACGAGTGTACCGGGAGCATTTGCGGGCAACGCTGTAAGGACGGTGGTAAGGGCCTGAACTCCTCCGGTGGAGGCGCCAATTGCAAAAATCTTGTTAGTGGTCTCGATCATGTGAAGCCGCTTTGGCGGTGGCTCTTTGGCAACTGTCTTTTGGCTCGAAGCGGCGACTTCTATCCGCGACGCAGCACGGACTTTGTCTATAAGATCCCGGCAGACATCTCCTACTGTATATGCCTCGCCGGGTTTGCACATCACATCCACTGCACCGGCATCGAGAGCTTCCATAGCGGTTTTGCCGCCGGAAGGAGTGAGGGAACTGAGCACAATTACCGGCATCGGATGATGCTTCATGAGCTTCCTGAGAAATGTTATCCCGTCCATGCGCGGCATTTCAACGTCGAGCGTAAGCACATCCGGATTTAGAGCAACTATCTTGTCGCGGGCGATATACGGATCAGGAGCGGTGCCGACTATCTCGATGTCGTTCTGGCCGGCCAGTTGGCGGCTCAATATCTTTCGGACTATCGCCGAGTCATCGACGACCAGTACTTTGATTTTCGTGCCAAGCGTTAGCGTCACAACTTCTCCGTCTGAATGTCATTGCTATGGCAGCGTTCCTGCTTTCTTTCACCGTTTTTCTGAGGACAGATCCACAAGGCCGAGACCGGCTATTTCTTCGAGGAGCTTGTCACTCAGTTTTGTTTTTAGCACATAGGCTTCGCAGCCCTCGTTAAAAGCCGGAAATATATGTGATGATCCGCTTTCGGTGGTGGTCATTATGATTTTGGCGCCGTCAAGCCCCCAGATTCCTCGCGCTCGCTCGAGTTCGCGAATCGCCACCAGGGTCTGATGCCCGTTCATTCGCGGCATATTGATATCCAGCGTTATCAAATGATAAGGCCGCCCCTCGTTAAGTGACTTCCGGTAAGTCCTGACGCATTCGGCCCCGTCAAATACTTCATCGCATTCGAAAATATCTCCGATCAGACCCTTCACTCGTTTTACTGCTATTCTACTGTCGTCAACAATCAGAGCCCTCAGACCAGGTGCCCGATCATGCACGCCATCCGTACAGTTGTCGTGTGACGCATCACCATCCAAAATATCGAGAACCTTCTGTATCCAGTCCTTGACACAGAGCACCATATCCGCAGCTTTGACATTATCCCGTATGTTCTCGAATGCAGATTCAGCCTCGTGGCACAAATCGTAAACATCCCGGACGCCGACAATTCCGGATTCACCTTTTATCGAATGCAGCACGCGGCGAATAGCACCCCGGCTTTCGGTAACATCCGTGCCGCTGTCAAGATTGAGCGCCGCCGATTCCAGTTCGGCCAGAAGCGAACCGGTGGAGTCAATATACTCGACGCGAAATTCTGAGTCGATTTTCGCAAGATCCGCCGTGTGCGGACTCGGCAGATAGTGATCGGTCAATTTTCCTTTGAATCTATTCTCTTGCATTTTTGAATCTCCGCAGGCCTCGAGCTTTTATTTGCCGGCTGTAGCCGCCGTCCACGCAGCAGAGTTCTGTAAGGTCACTCTTGCGGCTATCGGATAGCCCTCGACATTCACAACGAGAGTATCCGGCTCATTTGTGAACCGCTGCCATGTCGGTGAATCCTGCTGCATCCAGGCATCGGGCACAGTCACATCAAAAACCTCCGCATGTGATCGCGCCACCAAAGGCAGAAACAGACCGCAGATGACATTACACAACTCTTTCAGGGCATCTGCACAAATACTCTCGTCCGGTTCCTCGAGCGCGCCCATATTCTCAGCAACAGTCCGCGCGAAATCATGGCCGGCAAGTACCTGCATGTCGCCGCTTCTGGGCCCCACGAATGAAATCTTGCCCAGAATTGTCTTCTCGGGAGGCTCCAAGTCCCCATCGAAGGGGCCAACCATCATAAACGCCATTCTTTCCATTGCTTCGGATATAGCTCGCGTCAGCATATTCGTATAATCAGCCATTGCTTCCAACTCCAAGTGTGCGTGTCAGGACTTCTCTGAACTGCTCAGGTGTGAAAGGTTTGTGAAGATAGTCTTTTGCCCCGTGAGAGAGCAATCCTTCGATACGCGTGTTGCTGGATTCGGTAGAAACCACAACAACAGGGATATATTTTGTAGCTTCATTGCCTCGCATGTGGTATATCATCTCGATTCCACCCATTTCGGGCATGTTGAGATCGGCAAGCACCAGGTCGATCCGCTCTCGATTCAGGACCTCCAGGGCTTTTCGGCCGTTTTCCGCTTCGAATACCTCCTGCGTGTCGATGTCGACCATTGACAGGATGCGTCCCACCGCCTTTCGCGTGAGCGCCGAGTCGTCGACTATCAGTACGTTTATTCCCATCGTAACTTCTCCAGACAAAAGAGCTTTTACAGTGCCTTTTGCAGGCTGTTGCATTTAATGCTAACCGTGCCGCCGGCTATGTCGAGGTACATGTTTCTCGGTGCCGAGCCGCCGATGTCCTGTCCGTCGATGAACATACCGTTCTTCCACAGAATCTTCCTCACGGCCAGACAGTTCCTTTTACCTATATCGAAGCCCTTGGGGCCGATTTCCATTGCGGCGCCGCCGGCGATTCTGACCTGCAGCCGCTTCTTCTTCGCACCCATGGATATAAGTTTGTCAACGAGCTTCTTCATGCCGGTATCCGCGAACATATAAGGATTCTTCCAGGCCCGCTCGGGCTCCATTCTCGAGTCCGGCAGTTGAAAGTGAAGCATCCCCCCTGCCTGTGCACACGGATCGTAAAGACAGACACCTATACATGAACCCAGACTGTATGTCGTAAGGACATCCCGCGGGTCGTTGGAGACCTTTGCGTCGGAGACATCTACTATTATTCTTCTTTTGGCCATGCGGATACCCTATGGTTTCATGTAAATTGTGGGCTGAACATACTTGAACTTGTGTGCGATGCCGGTCAGCGATTCGGAATGGCCGGTAAAGAGAACGCCTCCCGGCGCAAGCACATCCCAGAACCTCGAAACAAGATTCTGTTGTGTGGCTTTATCGAAGTAGATCATAACGTTGCGACAGAAAATGAAATCGACTGGTCCCTTGATGGGCCAGTCCTTCATCAGATTGAGGTATCTGAACATTACGGTGTCTTTCAAGCAGCCGGCGACTTCGTACAGCTTTTCTGCTCCGCCGGCCCTTCGCGTCAGGTACTTGCTTTTAAGTCCGGATGGCACAGGCTGGATTCTCGCTTGCTCGTAAACGCCGCTACGGGCTCTTTCCAAAATACTGGTGGATATATCGGTGGCAAGGACCTTGATGTCCCATCGACCCTGCCCTTGAGTCGCTTCCAAAAGCGTAATCGCAACGGACCATGCCTCTTCGCCTGAAGAACATCCGGCGTTCCAGCCCCGAATCCTGAATTCCTTTCGAGCGCGTTTGTTATTCAGAAGCGACGGCAGAAATACCGAACGCATAAAGTCAAAATGTTTCGGTTCACGGAAGAACGCCGTCAGGTTCGTACTTATCGAATCAACAAGAAGTGAAAACTCGGTCCCCGTCTTATCATCCATGACATGCCGCATGTATTCGGGAAAACTACGAAAACCGCCTTGCCGCAGCCTCTTCGCCAGTCTGGCTCGCACGAGTTCTTTCTTGCCCTCGTGCAGATTGATCCCGCAATGAGAGTAGATAAGATCGCTTATCCTGCGAAAATCTCTATCGCTCAGCACCACGTTGTCGACAAGCAGCGTCATCGTCTTTTAAGGCTCAATTTTGTGAAAGCTCGATAATACCGGGAACATCGAGAATGAGACTCACTTTTCCGTCGCCCATTATGGCTCCACCTGAAATGCCCTGAACTCTGCCCAGCCCCGAACCGAGACTCTTAATCACGACCTGCTGCTGGCCCAGCAACTCGTCCACCAGCAGGCAACACTTTCGGTCGTCTTCCTCGACTATAACCAGCAGCGACTCGGTGGGATCTTCCGTTTCGGGCGGAGTTTTGAACAATTCATACAATCGCACCAATGGAACAAGTTCGCCTCTTACCATCGCCATTTCTCCGGCGTTATGGACGGTGGAGACCTGCGATGCCGAAGGCCTGAAGCTGCGAAGTATGGAGTTGATGGGCACAATATATCTTTCGGAACCTACCTTTACAATTTGGCCGTCTATAATCGCGAGCGTCAGTGGAAGCCGAATCGTAAAAGTAGTCCCTTCGCCGGGGATCGAGCTTATGTCGATTTTACCCTGAAGAGCTTCGATATTCTTCTTCACCACATCCATTCCAACCCCCCTGCCCGAAACGCTGGTAATCTTCTGCGCCGTCGAGAGGCCGGGATGGAAAATGAGTTTGAAAACATCTTCGTCGGTAAGGTCCTGACCGGATTCGACTACACCGTTGTCCACGGCCTTTCGAAGAATGGCGTCCCTGTTCAGCCCCCTGCCGTCGTCGCGTATTTCTATGATAATGCTGCCCGCCTGGTGATAGGCGTCCAGTTCAACCGTGCCGGAAGCGCTTTTGCCGGCCTTGGTTCGTTCATCCGCCGATTCGATACCGTGATCGACACTGTTGCGAACCATGTGAACCAGCGGATCGGCGATTTTGTCGACGATGCTTCTGTCCAGTTCGGTTTCTTCGCCCGATGTTGAAAACGCCACGTTTTTGCCCGACTTGCGCGAAAGGTCTCTTACGAGCCTGGCCATCTTCTGAAACACGCCCTGAATCGGAACCATACGCATGGACATGGATAGTTCCTGAAGCTCGCGCACTATTTTGCTCATGTGCACGACCTTGCGTCCGAGCTGCTGGTCGAGGTTCAGGTTGGTCGCAACCTCCTCCGAGACCATCGACTGGGCTATCACCAGTTCACCGGCCATGTTTATCAGGTTGTCGAGGCGTTCCGTGCTCACCTTGATTTTAGCCTCGCCCGTCTTCTTATTCTCGCCGGTCGATACCTTAACAGGCGTCTGTTCGGCCTCCTCCAGGACGGCATCGATTTTTTTGTCCGTCACCCGTTGCATGACCGGCTCGGTGGTTTCGGCCGGAAGTTTGCCCTCGGCCGCATCCTTCAGTTTATCGAGCAGGGCCGACACGCCCTGCTCGCGAGACACCGGTCGACCGTTTTCGACGGAGCTTCTCAACCTGCCCATCAGGTTTTTCAGCATGTCGATCGATTCGAAGACAAGATCGGTGTTTGCACCGGCCAGAATTAACTCTTCCTTACGGGCCATGTCCAGCAGATTCTCCGCCGAGTGAGCAACCGATCCTATCTCATCGAGGTTTAGAAAGCCCGCCATGCCTTTTATCGTATGAAATCCTCTGAATATCTGGTTGAGTACATCCGCGTCGCCGGGCTTGGCCTCGAGTTCCAGCAAACCGGTTTCGGCCGACTCAATATGCTCGGCCGCCTCCGCAATAAAGTCTATGATCAGAGGGACGTCGTCTTCGCAAATAACGGTATCTTTGCTTTCGTCTGATAAGTCGAAACTGGAATCGACGGCTTCGGGTCCGCAAACGCCGCCCCGGCCGAATTGTCCCGCCAGGCCCTGGATGGCGCTTATCGCTTGCGAAATGATCTCTATCGCCTGAGCGGTGTCCTCGACCTCGTTTTCGAGTATTTTCTGTACGAGCGTCGCCGCATCGCTGCCCGCGCCCCGGGCCGCGTCAAGCGTGGTCGCAGGAACATCAACCAGTTGTTCCATGGCGCCGTTGATCTGATTCAGCACAGCCTGCAATTCTTTAATCTCGGAAACATCCGTCGCGGTCAGCATGTTAATCGTACATGCCGCCTGCTCGATCAATTCCGTCAGTTTATCGCTGTCCTGCATAAGTCACTCTAAGAATATATACTGTTTTGCGAAATTATCAGGATGTACCGACCGTTCCGGAAACTCTTCGGCAGGCACCCGGCTCGAACACCTTGAAGATATCGAAAGTCGTAACCAGTCCCAGAACAGTGCCACTCGAATCGATGACGGGAAGAGCCCTGCATTTGAATCGTCGCATGGTCTCGGTCATTACCTGAACTGTCGCATCCGGGACGACGCTTCGAACAGGTTTGCTCATAATCCACCTGACCTTTATCTGCAGTGTCGCATCGTCCAGCGGCCGTCTCCATCGGGCGAATGTGGGCCTGAGATAAGGACTCATCGCCGCTGATATATCCGAGCTGGAGACAATTCCTTCCATGATATTGTCGCGCCCGACAAGAGCGTATCCGACATTCTGTTGCTGCATTTGAGAAAAGACCTGCTGGACGCTGTCGTCCGGATCTATCCAGACCACCTCAGCATTCATTATATCCGCAGCTTCTACCTTGCAGACATCAAATGACTCCGACACAACCGTCGGGTGGTCTTCTTGGCCGCGTTCTGCGCTTTCATCTTCTTTGGCGGTCATCTTCTGTATAGCTTTCGAAACCATGCCCATGGGCTCGGGCCCCGTTTGAGTGGTTTCGCTTTCGACCGCCTCAGGTGTTTCTTTGCCTTCGGCTTCAGCAGGTTCCTCAGGGTTCTTCTTTGTTTCTTCTGCACCAGCGGATTCGGCCGTCGCGGAGGGTTCTTCTGCAGGTACCGGATTGCTGTTTTCCCGGCTTTCGGCTGCAGCTTCTTTCGATGCTTCTGTGGCCTTTTGATGCTCCGAATTCCCTTCGGAGCTTTCAGGCACAGCCTCATTATCTTCCTTTGATTTATCCGCCGTCACTTTCGGCTGCTCTGCCCCGGAATCTGATACCGTACTACTGTCCGCACCAAACAATGACTTCGGAAAAGCCGCTCCGCACTTAAAAGTCGGATAAGGTTCGACCGTCATCTCGAAACCGGCGAATACCAGTTCCTCCTCCGACGGCATATCAATCTTTTCCTCCGGTTTGTCCCAGGGCTTGCCTATGAACGACTTGTATTGCAGAAAATGACCGTGTTCCTCCAGTTGTTCGCGAAACACTCTGTCCCAGGCGCCCACCAGCAGGTTCCCGACCTCGCCTATGGCATCGTTCATGCTTTCGACGTCCTCTATAGACCCGCGCTTGATCTGGTCTACAATCCGGTCTTCGGGCAGCATGACGATTACACCGGCCAGAGTAAACAGCCCGCCCTGGTCGAACAGAAGCTGAAACTTGCCGTCGAGCAGACCTTCGGCCCTGACCGTATTGACGGCGCAGAGCTTCTTGAACCGCTTCTTGAGGCCCTTGACCGTCTCAACGGATACACCTTGCTCCTCGCAAGACATATCCACCTCGAACATGCCCCCTATGTCTTCACAGAAAGCTTCGAAGGCATCGACCGCAAGTTCGACAATCTCTGATTCCTGTCCTGTTGGTGAACTCGACATAAAACACTTCCATTTGCCGTTTACAACCGCCCGTCTAAGCGATTTCCCGGTACATCAGCGCAAACTCCATTAAATGCTCACCGTCCAGAGATACCCTGATCACGGCTTTGTTTGCCCCGTCGCCAAGACTGCTGTCCAGTTCCCTGCCGGTAATAACCGTCGGTATCGAAACATCCAGACTGCCGACGCGGTCTTGAACGCGGGTCTTCACCGAGCCCATAACCATGTTGGTTATCTCACCGATCGCATCGGATACCTCGGCTTCGCTGATTTCCTCATCGGGATCCATCGCCAGCATGTTCATAGCGATAGCCCTCGCGCAGTCCGTAGAGCAATATATGGTCATGCAACCGTCGAGTCGTCCTTCGAAAGTTATCCTGAATGTTATCGTACCCAGAAGTGAACTGCCCTCTATTTTGGCCTCATCGTCGAAACACTCGGCGAGGTCCATGAATACCATTGTTTCAAAAACTTCCTTTGCAGACTCCATCAGGGCGTCGTTCAAACATGACTGGTCTACCATCTGTTCGTCCTTCCTTAGTTCGTAAAATCAACTCGTAAGTTTATCAGTTCAGAAGAGGCGAAATCTTCTGCTGAAATCTTTCAGGCGTGAACGGCTTGGTTATGTACCCGTTGGCCCCGTCGGCGATTACCGAATCGATCAGTTCCTGCGAACTCTCCGTCGATACCATGATAATCTTGGTATCACTGCAGCAGTCCAGTTCCCGAACCTTCTTTACAACTTCGGTGCCCGACATCTCCGGCATGTTTATGTCACAGAGCATAACGTCCACTGATCCGTTATTGAGTTTTTCCAATGCTTCGGGCCCGTTCCCCGCCTCCTCGACATTGTCGAACTCCAGACCGGACATACGAATAGTCCGCATTATGATCTTACGCATCGTCGCCGAATCATCGACAATCATAAGTGTCTTAGGCATGATGGTTCCCCACTTTCTTGTTTTCGAATAAATACGCACCCCATGGTTCTTTTTTTCAGAGCACTCAACATTACCCAGCGGATGCGCACCAGGCAAAAGTTCCGGACGGACTACAAAGCCCGTCCGGAACCCAAATCATCCTGATCAACTGTTGAAGTCATCGAAGTCGCTGTCATCATCCAGCGGTATGGCCTTAACAGCGGAAGATCTCGCCGATCCCTCACTTCGAGACGCAGCGGATTTGTCCGCGGTTTCTTTGCCTTCCGCAATTTCATGGAAGGCACTGTGATGCGATGAACTCGAGGGTGTTTTTGTGGATTTGACATTCAGTCGCGAACTACCACTCGAGCCTCTCACAAGCGAAACAAGCTCATCGACTACTTGATTCATCGATTCGGCCTGTGCGCTCAATTCTTCCGAAGCACTTGCACTCTCTTCGGCATTGGCCGCATTCTGCTGGGTAACCTTGTCCATCTGCGAAACCGCCGTATTGACCTGCTCGATTCCCTGGGCCTGTTCCTGCGAGGCGGCGGCGATTTCACCTACAAGGTCTGTGGTCTTACCCACACCCTGAACCATCTCTTCGAGCACCTTGGAAACCTCATCAGCGATATCTACGCCGTTTCGGCTGTTCTTCACCGATTCCTCGATCAGCGCCGACGTATTCTTGGCGGCCTCGGCACTTCGCATCGCAAGATTCCGCACCTCTTCTGCAACGACGGCAAAGCCCTTACCGGCCTCTCCGGCCCGGGCCGCCTCAACCGCGGCGTTGAGCGCCAGCAGATTCGTCTGAAAGGCGATTTCGTCAATCACTTTGATAATTTTCGCCGTCTCATCCGAACTCTTCTGGATATCGCGAATCGCCGAATTCATACGGCCCATCGACTCACTTCCGTTGTCCCCGGCCTTACGCGCTTCAGTCGCCAATGTGTTGGCCTGCTGTGCGTTGTCAGCATTCTGCTTCGTCATTGAGGACATTTCCTCCAGACTCGAAGAAGTCTCCTCGAGTCCGGCCGCCTGCTCGGTCGCACCTTCTGCCAGAGACTGTGAGGCCGCTGAAACTTGGCCAGAAGCGGCCGAAACCTGCTCGGAACCTTCTCCGAGAGAAGCAATGATTCGGTTGATCGGCTTGGTGATCGCACGGGTAATAAGTATGCCCAAAGTGACAGCCAGAGCCACACCAATGATCGTTGATATAACGCAGAGTGTTTCAATAAAGACTGACTGGGCATGTGCTTTTTCAACTTCCTCGCTTGCAATATCACGGTTGATTTCAACAACTTTTGACAGCAACCCTGTTGCTTCCAACTGCTTATTCCTTACAGGTCCCAATATCTGTTGTTGGGCGGCAACCATTGTATCTCTGGCATCGTTGGCAATCACCAGTATTTTATCAAATGCCCCAAAGACATCCTGCATTGAGGGCATCATCTCATTTTGAAAGACTTTTCGGGCTTGTTCTGTATTGCCGTTCTCAATAAGCTTTTTAATCTGACCAGCGGCTTCGTGGAAACGACGATGCGGCGCTTCAAAATCACGTATTTCTGAAGCTAATTCGGTATTAGTGGTTTCAAAGGTCGGGAAGTAGCGTCCTGCGTTACAAGTTGTATGGCTTTCACCGCCCTTGAAGGAAGCCGAAGAATCGTTCAAAAGGTGTCGTATGTTGTTGACTAGGATGTAGTGATCCTTTGTATATTTTTCGAGCCTACGCGTTAGATCCATCGGGTCTTGAATGCCAAGCTGGTCGAATTTGTGGGAAAGCTCAAAAGCCTTGTTATTTTCAACCCGCCACGCATCCCATGCACTAGTAAACTGGTTCCATACCTCGGCCTCTTCTCTAGTTTGCGGCAAAGGCTCATAAACCTCCCAAGCTTTTTCATAAGCCTCGCGTGCTTGTGCGACATTGTCATACTGACGCTGGCGATCCTTTTGGTCTAGCCCAGCTATGGTCAGTGTCCTCATTGAAGCGCTAATATTCTGTGCTTCCCTATCAATCTCAAGCAGACTATCCACACTCGGTAGTCGTACCGAACCGATCTCATCAACAGACTGCTCGCTCCGAGTAGCACCGTAATAGCCAACTACACCCAGAATGAGAGTGACGACCGCGACGCTCATAAACGACAATAGTAATTTTGTTCCCAGCTTCATGTTTTTCCACATAATAATGTCTCCTAAATAATGCATTTCTGTTTACATGTTTCTTTCAGGCTCTCATTACATTCCCGGCATGCCGGTCAGGTCGCCGTTGCCGATAACTTTGTCGATATCCAGCAGTATTTTTACTGCTTCGTTGACTTTTCCCACGCCCATGATGAAGTCGGTGTCAACGCCGCTTCCGAACTGCGGCGTATCGTCGATCTGGTTCTGCTCGATGTCCAGCACCTCACAGACCCGATCCACAATTATCCCCGCCGAAAACGGCCTGCTGTCAATTGTGCTCTCGATAACAATGATACAAGTCTGGTCTGTGACCTCGGTCTCCTGCATACCGAACTTGGATCGGATATCGATAACAGGTATCACCTGGCCGCGAAGATTAGTGATTCCCTTCACATAGTGCGGCGTCTGCGGCAGGGGGGTTACGTCCATACACCCTATGATCTCCCTGACACTCATTATCTCGATTCCGAATTCCTCATCCTCCAACGCAAAAGTTAGGAACTTCTCGGCATCTGAGCTCATCTTGTCCCGCTTGGCGGCGGTTGCTTTGGTTTCAGCCATAATATAGGTATTCCTTCCTTTTTGTTTAGGTGAACGCTCAATTCAAGATATATATAACAGCGACGGCATGGTGCGACGTTTGACTGTGAACCGCTGTATGGCCGGTTTAAGCCATCGCATTGAGCGCGCGAGCGGGATTGCCTTCGGTCTGTGCAAGAATCTTAATTGTCCGCGCCTCCGGAAGCCACTCTACCTCACCCGTGCTAACATCATAAATAGCACCTACGACTTTTGCCTTGCCGCTCTTAACCAGTTCCCGCGCTGTCGGGCTGGCCAGGAACAGATCTTCGATTCCCTGCCATACGTTCTCCTCGATGGCGTGCGGGATAACCGCGTCTCCCCGAGCCTGTGGATATTGCCTCATAGCCCTCTGCACAGCAGGTTGTATATTGTCGACAAGCGGCGGAATATTGCGTTCCAGGGCATGGCCTTTGCCCTGCACAGCATGGGTCACAGCAGTAACGGCGCCGCATTGTTTGTGGCCCAAAACTACAAGAACGGGTGTTCGTACGTGAGCGAGGCCGTATTCGATTGACCCCACTTCATCCGTATCACACACATTACCCGCAACCCGGATCACAAAAAGGTCCATGACCCCGGCATCGAAAATCCTCTCGACTGGTACACGAGAATCGCTGCATGTGATAACAGTTGCGTACGCATGATCGCCCTGATTCTCGGTCCCCGCCTTATGCAGGCGAGTCGAGTCCGTATTGGGATGAAGGGCCTGACCTTGAACAAAGCGAGTGTTGCCCGCCTTAAGCATGCCGATGGCTTCGTCCGGCGTGGGCTTGCCATTTGCAACAACCTGTACTGTACAGGCGGCAGCCAGTACTCCAACAACCAGAATTGCTCTTTCTAACACTTTCATTTGGAACTACTTAAATACTTGTGCATTTTGGATCACTACGTGGATCGGACATACCCCTAATCACTGATTTCACTGAGCCTCCCCGCCCGTCAGAAATTCACCCAGTTCTTCCCCCCTCAGAACTCTGTCAATATCCAGCAGTATTTTGACCGAATCACCTATTTTGCCCATGCCCAGAATGAAATTGGTGTCGACGGCGGAACCGAACTGGGGGGGCTCTTCGATGTTATTGCCGTCGATATCCAGAACTTCCTGCACGTAATCAACCACTATGCCGGTGCTGAACTTGCGATCGGTCTGGTTGATTTCAACAACGATAATGCAGGTCTGGTCGGTGGTCTCGATAGCCTCCATGCCGAATTTGGCCCGCAGGTCCACCACCGGAATCACCTGTCCTCGAAGGTTAATAACCCCCTTGACATAAGAAGGCGTTCGCGGCACCTGCGTAATATCCATATACCCGATAATCTCCCTGACCTTGAGTATTTCCAGGCCGTATTCTTCATTTCCCAGAGCAAAAGTCAGGTACTTGCCCTCCTTATCAAGCAATACTTTCGCCCCCTGTTTTTCCTCAGTGGCTGTTTCTGACATAACTCAACTCCTGATAAACATTTGCAAAAGATTTCCTGTTTTCCTGATAGTCCGAAGGCGCAGAATTGCCGTGCCGTCAATAGGAAAACCTGTATTTCCTAAGTGCCTACGCCCACCTATGCGGCCCCGGGACAGGCTGACACTGGGAAATCGTCTGTATGCAGAGAGGAATTAATTAGAATTGCTCCGGGCTAACCGAGACATTTTCCTGACATCAACCGGAGCGCCCGCGAAAACTACGAGGCACACCCAGCCATTTGCCGGGTAGTGGCAAGTTTTTGCATCAGCCGAACAAGCTGAACCACCGAATTGACCCCCAATTTGTCCATGAAGTTTGATTTGTGGAAATCGACTGTTTTTGGGCTGATGTCAAGTTCGTATGCCACCGCCTTGTTGCTCTTGCCCGCAGCAAGCAGATTCATGATCTGAGCCTCTCTCTTCGTAAGATGACGCAGTTTCTGCTCGATTCTTTCCACTTCCAGTTTTTTTCGCCTGATCTCAGCATCAATTTGAACAGCCTTGTTCACACTGTCCAGCAACGTCTGGTCCCTGAACGGCTTTTCGATGAAATTCACCGCCCCGCGTTTTAGCGCCTGAACGGCCATTGCTATGTCGCCGTGGCCGGTCAGTATGATCACAGGTATGAACACGTTGTTCTCAATGAGCTTGGCCTGCAGTTCCAGCCCGTCCATACCCGGCATTCTTACGTCCAGCACCAGACAGCCCGGCAAATCAGGATCGTAACCGGTGAGAAAATCTTGCGCATTGTCAAAAGTCCGCACCTCCAGCCCTACCGTCTTGAGCAGAAGACTAATCGAAGAGCAAACTGCTGCATCATCATCAACTACATGAACCGTCGGCGTGCAATCATCCATTGATCTTCCTCTAATCTCGTCTTGTCACAGCCGGAATCTCACTTTGCATGCCAAGCCCGCGACTGCATAGTTTGCTGCTCCGTTAACAGCGAATCCGATCCCCAGAACAACACAAGACCGACGCTGTACTGTTCCCCCCTGTTTCTTCCATTATTCTCGTTAATTCTGCGCTAAACTTAAGCTTTTTTCCGGACAATCTGAGTCAGGGACTAATAATGAGGACCATTTCCCTCGAGCCATTGCGGATCGAGCGCAGAAACTCTCTTGTAAGTTGCGCCGCAACAAGAATTTACAGCATGAAGTCGCAGCGGTTCTCAGTCCTCTATTGCCGAACCAGGTTCCAATCCGGCGGGGCCACATCCAACAGGTGTTCTACGAAAAAGTCCCGTCTTTTCCGCATACCGTATTCGCCCCCGGAGGTATGTCCTTTGCCCGGCAGGACAACCAGTTCGAACTCTTTTTCGGCCCTGATCAATGCATCGACAAGCCTGTAGGTGGATTCCGGCGGCACATTCCTGTCGAGTTCTCCCACCATAAGAAGCAGATCACCTGTAAGCTTATGCGCATTGGTAATGTTGGACTGTTCGGCATAGTGCGGCCCGACAGGATAACCCATCCACTGCTCGTTCCACGATGCTTTGTCCATGCGGTTGTCGTGGCAGCCGCAGGATGAAACCGCTACATCATAGAAGTCGCCGTAATTGAACACCGCACTGGCCGCCGACTGACCGCCGGCGCTGGTGCCGTACACGCCAACCCGCGTTATATCCATGTACGGATACTCCTCGGCGGCGGCCTTTATCCAGAGTATTCTGTCGGGAAAACCACTGTCGGCCAGGTTCTTCCAGCAAACATCGTGAAATGCCTTCGACCTGTTGTTCGTGCCCATACCGTCGATCTGGACGACAATGAACCCCAGCTCCGCCATGGACTGCGCTCCATAGACGTCCGACCAGCTCTTGGGCACAAAAGAACCGTGCGGACCGGCGTATATCTTTTCGACAACCGGATACTTCTTCGTCTGGTCAAAAGTGGTTGGCCGGAAAATAAGACCGTAAATGTCTGTTTTGCCGTCGCGACCTTGCACAACAAATGGCGCCGGCATCTTCCAGTCCGTCGCCAGCAGTGCCGAAGCATCGGCCTGCTCCAATTTGCAGATAAGCGATCCGTCTTTTGAGCTGCGCAGCTCGTGTACGGGCGGCATGTCGACGCGCGAATACGTATCTATGATATAGCGGCGATCAGGTGAGAATTGCACCTTGTGGTTGCCGTTGCCGGGCGTCAGACAGACAAGACCGCTCCCATCGAAATTAATCCTGTAATACTGAATCAGATAGGGATCCATCTGCTCGTTACGCCCCGAAGCGGTGAACTCGATCGTCCGCTGCCGCTCGTCTATATTCACGATGCCCCGAACCACCCAGTTGCCTTTCGTGATTCTATTTTTCAGTTTGCCGCTCTCGGCGTCGTAGAGATAAAGATGCCTGTAGCCGTGCCGTTCACTGGGCCAGATTATCTCGCCGGACTCGTCCAAATACCGCGGATTAACGCCTCCGTCCCACCACTCATTTATAAAGGTCTCGGATTTCTCATCGATAATAGTCCTGATCTTTCCGTTATCTGCATCTACGCGAAAAACCCTCACCCTCTGATGCCCCCTGTCCGACTTCTTGTAAGTGAAATAATCACCATTCTCGGCCCATCTCAATCGCGGCGGCCCCTCAAAATCGACCGGCTCGGCATCGACGTCGATACGCTCCTTTGTCTGTATATCAAAAAGGCTCAGGGTATAGGAAGTTAGCTTGTCGCCCGGCAGGTCGTACTGATGAGAATGCAGTTTTGCTCGTCCCCCGCCCTTCGGCGAAGATTCTATGAGATATACCACCTTACCGTCACCCGGAATGGTCCTGAATGCAACTACCTTCTGCGAATCAGGCGACCACCTCGAGTGAGAATAGTAGTTATTAGGCTCTCCGTCATGACTCAAGCGAAATTCGCGGGCGTCGCCCGTAGAGCGGATATACAGGTTGTGGTCCCGCACAAACGCCTCCCATGTGCCGTCCGGTGAACGGTCATCCCTTCTTCCACGGCCACGACGGCGCCTGCTTTGATTACGGTCCCCATCCGAATCCTCATTTTTCCGATTGTCGTCTCTTTTCAGCTTTACGCATTCGTACGAGATAAGATCGCAACGATATTGTGCCTCATCTATTTCAAACTCTACACTGTTACAGTCGTCGGTAAATTTTACTGTCTCGAAGGGCAGCTCATCGGCCGGATAATTCGTTCCAAGAACCGTATTGATCGCCTCGGCAAGTCCCTGATGATTAAAGGCCGGGAGCCGAGTGCCCGCTTCGGCGTCTACCAGAACAAACTCCCTGGTTTTGCGAAGATCATTCCTGTACCAGAATTTCGATTCATGTGCGAACCAGTTAGGTTCGATCTTCTTTTTCAATACGAGTCCGTTATGCTTTCGGGCAAAACTATCGGCGCGTTTGTAGTGCGCAAGTGTACCACCGGCATTTGCTGCGGAAGGAAAGTTCGCAAAGACCAGGTAAAAGCCGATTAAAAAGACGCATCGCCGCATTGCATTCTCCGAAGTATGTCACCTCGCCGCCCCACTAGGCCGAGCAGGATTGTTCCACATCTTCTATAGTCCTTGGTATGGGCTTACCTAACCAGCGGTTCCCCTCATCCGTAACCAGGACATCATCTTCGATCCGCACCCCGCCGAAATCCATGAACTTCTCAACAGCACCATACTTTATGTACTGGTCAAGTTTGTTCTCGGCTCTCCACCTCCCGAACAGCTCGGGAATAAAATACAAACCGGGCTCGACAGTAATGACGAAACCGGGCTCCAGTGCTTTGCCCAGCCTCAGAGACTTGAAGCCGAACTCAGGATTCCTTCGAATCGTATCCGTATACCCCACGTAGTCTTCGCCCAGGCCCTCCATATCGTGAACATCCAGACCCATCATGTGACCCAGCCCGCACTGAAAGAACAGCGTATGCGCACCCGCTCTGGCCGCCTCTTCCGTGTCGCCGCTGACCAGCCCCAGGCCCTTGAGACCGTCCAGCAGCACACGGGCGGCGAGCAGATGCACGTTGCGGAACTCGACGCCCGGCTTCACTGCCTCGATAGTCCGCTGTTGAGCATCAAGAACTATCGCATAGACATCGCGCTGCCGCTGTGTAAATTTGCCCCCGACCGGAATGGTCCTGGTTATGTCGCTGGCGTACCCCAGAGGAGACTCTACGCCGGAATCGTTGACAGCTATATCTCCGTCCTTCATCAGATTTCCGTGATAGTGATTATGCAGAACCTCCCCTCGAACCGAAAATATCGTGGGAAAAGACAACCTGAATCCCCTCGAAAGAGCAATTCCTTCCATCATACCCGCGATTTCCCGCTCGTATTTGCCGGCACGACAAGCTTTCATCGCCGCAATATTCATCTCATACGAAACATCCAGCGACGCCTCTATTTCAGCTATCTCCGCATCGCTCTTATACGACCGCTGCGCAACAACGGCTCGTATAAGAGGCTCGGACACGGCGTCTGCAACGGCTGACTGAACGATTCCAAGCAGTCTCTCGATCTTGAGGACATTTTCGGCCCGGTACTGAGGCAAAAAATGTATCTCCCTGCCGTCTTCACAAGCCCCCGCAAGTACACCCTGCAAATCCGAAAGACAAGCCGTATCGGCAATTCCACAGTGCTCGGCCTCTGCCTGCAGCGACGGCTGAGGCCCGGTCCAGATTATATCGTCAACACCCAAATCATCGCCGAACACACATTCGCCCCCGCTGTCGCAGTCTAAAACAGCCGCCAACCCGGGCCTGTCGATCCCAATGTAGTACAAGAATGAGCTGTCCTGGCGAAAAGGATATGGATTATCCGGGTAATTTGCCGGACTCTCATCGTTGCCGAGCAACAGGATTAAGCCCGAACCCACCCGCTCCAGAAGGCCTCTTCTTCGTTCGATATATACCTCAGAATCAAACATAGCCTAATCTCCCTGAATGCTCTGTTTCTTCTTAGTCAAAAGACTGACCACAATGAGCCCCAGAACCGAGGCCCCTATCGCCGGCAGGACTGCATCGAGTTCACTGACCCAGGACGGCAAACCCGCGCCGAACTCCTTAAGATTCGCCGCCGCTCCCGGCATGATTTTGCCCAGCCAGTCAACCAGCGTTTCGATTTCCTCCCAGACAAGCGTGACTGCTGTTCCAAGCAGAATCGAAACAATCGCGCCGGCGCCCGTGGCTCCCTTCCAGAACAGAGCTGCAACCAGACAGGGGGTTATGGCTGACCCGTATATCGTGAAGGCGTACAGTGCTTTTCTGAAAACGGTCGTAGATTCGGCGAATGCAAGCGACACAAGCCAGGCAGTCACACCGAAGATCAGCACCATAACCCTGCTGAGAAAAACCACCCGCTTCTCGCTGGCTTTACGATTGATATAAGTCATATATACATCGCGTATGAAGCACGTCGAAGGCACAAGCAGAAAAGAATCCGCAGTCGAAATTATAATGCCCACAACCGTGACCATGAAAAGAAGCCCGAGGACGACCGGCATGAACTCCTTCGCAGCGTAAATCAGGACGTACTTGCCGTGCTCGGCATGCGGAATCAGACTCGAGCATATCCATGCTTCAAGTATAATGAGGCTCTCGATAATAAGCACACCGAATATCATAATCGTGACGGCCGTCTTTGCACCTTTCGCATTACGACTGGCGAAAAAACGTTGGTACTGATTGGCATCGCCCATTATCAGCAGAAACACCGGCAAGCAGTAGTTGATTATCTGTATTTTGCTGTACACGCCCCAGAACTGCATGTGCTGCGGCCGGTCGCCCATCGCGGCAAAAGAGGCCTCCATACCGCTCCAACCCCCTGCTTTGAACCACAGTACCGGAAACGCACAGATAAGCGTAAACGTGATAATTACTCCCGTGACGATATCTGCGTACGCCAGACTCATCAGCCCGGCAAGTATCGTGTAAGTAATAATGAAAGCCGCTGCAATGATTGTCGCAGTATGAGCCGTCAGCTTCGGCTCGGCCATCGTGAGTATCCCGCTGGCGTCCACTGCGTCTACTCTGAGCACCTTCGTTTTGGCGGCCGTATCTTTTTCGTAATGCTCGAAAATTATTACGGCCGGCTGCCCGGCTTCGACTGCCACACGATCCGTGGACTTGTCGGTTTTTATCTTCTCCACGGCCGTTTCGAAGTTCTCCGGTTCGACAACCTCGATGAAAAAAGTCTTTGTGTCGTCCGACCAGCCGCCATCTGCGGCCAGCGAGTATTCGATTTCCGCCGTGCCGGTCCATCCCTCCTCGGCGTTGAAAGTGATGTAGGCCTTATCAGCCTGGAATCTGGTCAGGCTGTCGCCCGGTTCGACAACAACTGGCTCTTGCTTGCCGGCTATGACCTCGAGTACCATACCCCCGGCGTTGAACTGGTAGCTCACTATCACCATGTAAGCGATTATCAGCGCAACCACTGCCAGCAGTCGGGCGGTTCTCCCGTAACGGGTTCCGATGATCTCCGGGACCGAATACACCTCGTAATTGCGTGCCTTTCCGGCGACCTGCGTCAGCAGTATCATGCCGATTACACTGCCCAGTGGCAAAATAAGCGCCGCAAGGCCCGTCTCATACGCCTTGCCGGCATTGCCGACGATTGAACCGGTCCCGATCCAGACCGCCAGCATCGTGCAAACCAGTACCCAGGGAGAAAGCGTTCGCCCTGCTACCGAGAAATCCGCCTGAGTTTTCACCTGCCTCGACTTATAAATTCCTATGCACAGAAGGGCAACCAAATACACAAGGATGGTCACTAAATATACCATAGTTTTTCCACAAGAACTGAACGGTTGACTGATTGTGTTTTCGATCGAAATGAGTTCACTGTACAAATTGTTCAACGAAGTACTTCGGCGTGAGCGGCTCTCCTGTGGCCCGCGCAATCATATCATTCCACTCGTAAAGGGCCCCGGGCTCGAGAACTTCGGTACGCAGAAACGCGCCTACCCTCTTATCACCAACATAACCGACCTCTCTGTCGGAATCGGTCTTCAGAACATCACTGACTATGTGGTGGTGCAACTGGGAAGCCAGCAACTCACCAAGCATATAATTGTGATAATAGCACGGTGCGACGACAAAATGAAGCTTCGAGGCCCAGCCGGCATTTGCCGGTCCCGGCGGGCGGTTAACGTACTGATATTTTTCCACAAGGTCCCACCAGAGGTTGTTCAGGTCCTGGTCGGGATCGGCGTACAACGATTTCTCGAAATTGTACATCACCAAAGCCCAGCGTGCGAACAGTACCTGCTGGAATCGCAGATACTTACGGCTGACATCTTCGATTTCTGCCCTCTGCTGCTCCGACAGACCAAGCATCCGCTGCATCCACACCGGATTTCGACTCAGCCGTCCGAAGAACATCGCAATCGCCTCGGTTGTGAAACTATGGGCGGGCTCTCGCAGCAGCCACGGCTCGGATCGGTCGTGATACTTGCTGTAAACCGCGTGACCAAGTTCGTGCAGTATCGTCTCCATCCATCGCTCTGTGTTCTGCAGGTTGCAGAGAATCCGCACATCTCCGCTTCTGTCGACATCCTGGCTGTAAGCGTGAGGGTACTTGCCAGGTTTGTCATACAAATCACTTCGGGCGAGTATATCATCAACCGAAAGCCCGATTCCCCTGTAGTAGTCCGCGGCCAGTGTCTTTACGTCTTTCTCCGAATAATAGACGTCCAGGTCGTAGTCATACACCAGAGGCGTTCTCTGGAAGAAGGGATCGTGATAGTGCCAGGGCATCAGCTTTTCGACCTTGATTCCGTAGTCGGCCGCCAGCACCTCGTCCAGTTCGGCCTTCATCCGGGCGTAAGGCTCATCGGTCCGTTCACAGAGCTGTGCGAATATCTGATCTAGTTGCTCGACGCTCTGCTCCCCTGCAGTAACCGTAAGAGTATGGAAGTTGTCGAATCCTACTTCGCGAGCGGCGACATTTCGCAGTTTGACAAGCTGTATCAGATCGGCCGCAATCACATCGCCCACCTGCTTGCTTGCCTTATAAGCCATTTCGCGGCGGCGCGTGTTGCCCTCGGTCGTCATGATGGTATAAATGTCGCTCATGGTCAGCTCATCACCGTCAATCTTCCCGCGGAAGTTGCCGTACGTCTCTTGTATACTTGTGTCGAGCGCCACTATTCTTTCGAGCAGATCCGGCTCTATCTGATTTGGCAGATACGCATAATATAGCTTATCGAGCTGGCGTCGCAGACGCCGGTCGTGAATGGTGTTGGATTCCCGGAGTTCTTTCAGAAGTGCGAAGTCATCATGATTATTGTAAATCTTTCTGATTTGCAGTTGAAGCTCACTGTAGAGGCCGTAAGCCTCTTCATCACCGGTGGTTGTGGCGGTAAAATAGGTCCGGTTGGCTTTGGCCGATAGAGGTTCGACCCTTGCCACGTGATCATCGATGAACGCTTCGAGTCGCTCACGGTCGGGGCTGGCGACGCAGCCTGACAGGACAGTCGAACCGCATAACAGCACAGAAAACCACAGATAGAACTTCATAGCCCGGCCCTTTGAGAATAACTTGCGAAAACAGTCGGCACTCCGCGTTACGGCCAATACAAATAAAAATCAGCGGATTTTGCCCGGAAAACCTGACGGGGTACTATACCAAGTGCTGGCAGGCGGGTCAAATGCACATGCAGTCCGAATGCAAGTGAGTCAAAACACCTGCTGCTCTGTGCGTGAAATTATTTCGTCCTGAAGACCTTTGCCCAGATCCACAAAATAGTCGCTGTAACCGGCCACCCGGACGATTAGATCGCGGTTATCTTCCGGCTTTTTCTGTGCTAGGCGGAGAGTTTCGCCGTCTATGACATTAAACTGGATGTGATGCCCGTCCATCTTGAAGTAAGCTTTGACAAGATGGGTAAGTTTGTCGAGGCCGTCGCCTGCCAGGACCTGGGGATTGAATTTCATGTTCAGCAGTGTTCCGCCCGTCCGGGAGTGGTCGATCTTTGCCGCCGATTTTACTACCGCCGTGGGCCCCTTTGTGTCTGCGCACTGTGCCGGGCTGATGCCGTCGGAAACCGGCTCGCCGGCCCTCCTGCCGCTCGGAAGCGCACCAACAACGGAGCCAAAATAAATATGCACCGTCGTCGGGAGCAGATTAACACGGTATCGCCCGCCTTTGGTGTTGGGCCGTCCGTTAAGCAGTTGGTAATAGACCTCGAAAACTTCCTCGGCGATGCTGTCGGCGTAGTCATCGTCATTGCCGTACTTGGGCGTACCGCTCAACAGCGCCTTCCTCAAACGTTCATGACCTTCAAAGTCCGCCGACATAGCCTCAAGCAGGTCCTCCATTTTAATGCTGCTGGTTTCGAAAACGTGGTACTTTACCGCGGCGAGCGAATCAGTCACGGTTCCGATGCCCACACCCTGGATATAAGTCGGGTTATACCGCGCCCCTCCGTTGTGGTAGTCGAGCCCCTTTTGGACGCAATCATCCATCATTATGGACATGAAAGGCGCGGGCATGAAGTTGGCGTAAAGCCTCTCGATGACGTTATTCGCCTGAATTTTGAGGTCTAGAAAATAGGCAAGTTGCGATTTGTAAGCGTTCGCGAACTGCTCGTAATGTTTGAAAAGTCTGGGATCTCCGGTTTGCGGGCTGATCTGCATGCCCGTATTAGGATCCACGCCGTTGTTGCATGTCAACTCGAATATCTTCGGCCAGTTAATGTAGCCGGTCAAAGTGCAACTCTCTTTGCCGAAAGAACTTACCGTCACACAACCGCTGGGCCCGCCCGTGCGTGCGTCGACAAGCGTTTTGCCGTCCTGAAGCATCTCCTGAACAATAACATCGGTGTTGAAAAGCGATGGCTGGCCGAATCCCGTACGAACCACTTCGCAAGCCCGCTTGAGGAAGCGATCTGGATTCTTCTTGCTCAACTGTATGCACGAACTGGGCTGGGTCAGCCGCATTTCTTCAACAACATCCAGTATCAGGTAGGATACCTCGTTGACCGCGTCCGATCCGTCTTCAGGCCGCACACCGCCGACGTTAATCAGCGAAAAATCAGTGTAAGTACCACTCTGCTCTTCGGTTACGCCCACCTTCGGAGGCGCCGGCTGGTTGTTGAACTTTATCCAGAAACATTCCAAAAGCTCCCCGGCCTGCTCTCTGGTGAGCGTTTCATCTGCAAGTTGTTTCTCGTAAAAAGGCCGAAGGTGCTGGTCCAGGCGACCGGGATTGAAAGAATCCCACGTGTTAAGCTCGGTGATCACAGAAAGATGCACGAACCAGTACGCCTGCAGCGCTTCCTGGAATGTGCGCGGAGCGTGCGCCGGCACATGCGTGCAGATTTCGGCTATCCGCTCCAGTTCCTCGCACCGAACCGAATCGCCCTCCGCCTCCGCCAGTTCCCGGGCTTTGGCCGCATATCGGCCGGCAAACGCAATAACCGCATCGGCGCAAATGTCCATAGCCCGATACTCCTGAGCCTTTTCATAAGCGCGGGGATCATTGAAGTAATCCAGTTGATCGCGCCGTTCGGCGATCTCGCGTTTAATGTCGAGCAGCCCCTTCCGATAGATTTTATCATCCAGAATGGCATGCCCGGGAGCCCGCTGCTCCATGAACTCCGTAAAAACACCGGCTTCGAAGGCCCTCTCCCAGTCCTCATCCATCGCTGCAAAGAGCTTTTCCCGCATGGTCCTGCCGGCCCAGAACGGAATTATGGTCTCTCTATATACCTCCTTAACCTCTTCGGGAACGACGAAAGATGTCTTTTCACGCGTGTGCAACACCCGAAAATCTTCGAGATCATGGCAGCAGAGTTCCGGATACGTAGGCGTGGCCTTCGGCGCAGGGCCCCTTTCGCCCACAATCAGCTCCCCGTCGCCGATATATACGGTCTTGTGCTCCATAATGTACTTGAAGCACAGTGCCCGTGTTACCACCACCGATTCCTTTGCGGGTATATCGCTCTTATAGAACTCCGTTACCAGTTCCGCCCGCTCCGAGGATATATAGGGTCTGGTCTCAACGCTCTGTTTTCGAAGATTTGCCACTCTTTGATTCATCTTGCTAACCACCTGTCTTTACCTCGAATCCGTGTTCACGCAGGATTCGGGAAATCGAATTGATAGCTGTCTCCGATGGCGGTGTTGTTGCCATGATATCGGCCTGGCCGGTCAGCCTGACCGACTTTTCATTGCCGCCGCTATTGTACGGCAGAATATCGATCCTGTCGAGTCCGGCCAGCTTTGCGGCAAATGCGGCGATTCGGCTGATATTTGCCTCGTCATCATTAAAGCCCGGGATTACCGGAATCCTGATTATGATCCTTTTGCCTTGCCGCGCAAGCTCGGCGATATTGCCGAGGATCAACTCGTTACCAACCCCGGTAAGCCGCTCATGCAGACCATTGTCCATGTGCTTGATATCACAGAGAAAAAGATCGGCCTTCGCTGCAACCTCTTTGAGAATCTCCCGCTTGCAGCAGCAACTGGTATCAACCCCCGTATGAATGCCCAGTTTTCTGCATCCGTCAAGCAAAGCCATCAGAAAATCATGCTGCAACAAGGGCTCACCGCCGGAAAAAGTAACCCCCCCGCCCGATTCGTCATAGAATATGACGTCCTTCTTGATCTCGGACATGACTTCTGGAACAGTAGTCTCCCAACCGAGGATTTCCCTCGCATCGTTAACGCACCCATTAACGCACTCACCGCATACGATACATCTGTGGCCGTCAGTAACGGGCTTTCCATCGGAAAAAGATATCGCCTCAGCCCTGCACACTTCCAGGCATCGGCCGCAACCGACACACCTGCCGGCCCTGAAAGCGGGCTCCGGCCGCATTTTCCAGCTCTCGGGATTGTGGCACCAGCGGCACTTAAGCGGACAACCTTTGAAAAAGACGGTTGTGCGTATGCCCGGCCCATCGTGGATGGCATATTTCTTGATATCAAATATGAAGCCCGTGCAAACAGAGTTCGACCGCTGCGCAAAAGATAGACGGCTGCCTCTATTATGCTCGGGAAATGAATCAACCAATATGGACGCCCTTTGCTACATAAGCCAACGCTCCCGGCGCGGGAGCAGCACACGGTCAAGTATGAGCTTATCAGAAAAGAGCCTCGATTGCAACTAAATTGGGGTACCGAAGCCGTATTAGAGGTCAGGAAACGCGGGAAACGATCAGAATGATAATTACGAAGAACAGGACCGCAGCTATACCGCCCAGAATGATCAGCCATCGACGATAGCTCTCGATAACATCATCGCTGTAGACTTCCTGCTGCATTTCGACTTCCTCTCCGGAACTGAGTTCCTGCAGCATTGAAACGTCAAAACGCCGGTGCGCCTGCAGCGGAGGCTGGCCCTTCTGCAGGGCCTCGAGGTCTATCAGCAGTTCCTCGACGTTCTTGTACCGGTCATCGCGACGCTTGGCCATCATGATCTCAATTACTTCCGATATGCCGGCCGATAGCGAGGTATTGAGGTGATCCGGCGGTGTTAGCTGTTCCTTGAGATGCTTGCGCATAACATCCGCCGAGTCGTCGGCCATAAACGGCACACGTCCTGTGACTACATGATAGAACGTTGCGCCCAGGCCGTAAATATCGGCCCGACCGTCGATGTCGATCTTGCCGCGTATCTGCTCGGGGGCGATATAGTATGGCGTACCGTACGCCTTGCCGGCTTCGGTCTCGGCCAGCTTGATATCCGTCACTTCGCGGGCAAGACCCATATCCGCCAGTTTTACCATGCCATCCTTGCTCAGCATGATGTTCTTAGGCTTGACATCGCGGTGGATAAGCCCGTGTTTATGGGCGTGGGCAAGAGCATGAGCGACCTGAACGATTATATCCAGAGCAGTCTTCTCGTCGAGATATCGACCGCCGGTAATGTCGTCGGCGAGGGTTTTGCCCTCGACATACTCCATCACAAAATAATGATAACCGCCGGCCTCGCCCACGTCGATAGCCTGCACGATGTTCGGATGATTGAGCTTACCGGCCGCCTGGCCTTCCTTGTAGAAACGCTCGACATATTCGGGATTCTCGCTAAAGCGCTTCGGCAGGACTTTGATCGCAACGATACGGTTAAGGCTCAACTGCCTGGCTTTGTAGACAATAGCCATCGCACCGGCGCCGAGCTTGCCCAGTATCTTGTAGCCGGGGATCTGATGAGCGGCGGCCTTGCTCTCCTTAACATTCGTCCTTAACCTCGCAGCCTGGCTTTGAGTTATATAACCCAGCTCGATCATGAGAGATTCGAGCATTACCGGGCTTATCTTGCGACGGGATTTCAACTCCTCGAGCGAGCGCCGCAATTCCGCGTTGGTGCACAGACCCTGCTCGAGCGCCATTCTCCCAAAAACGGTATCGTAGTTAGTCTCTTTTGCCATTGAATAACTGCGTGGGAAGGGCCTGCGGATCTGGAAATCCTTTCCCAGGCACTTGTATTTACATCCGATAACAAATCCCTTTGAAACCAATTATCGGTTCGGGATGTTGATTGTCAAAAGAAATTTTCTTCCCGACCGGGACGGGAAGCCGTCCGAAAGAAAATCGGTGCTTTCGGTTATGAGGTTTAGCACTTTTTTGCCGCCTACGCCTGCGACAAGCACTGTCAATGCGGCTTTTGGGGTTGACTTGCCGCAGAAAGCCGCTACACTACCTGTTTCCCGAAGATTCTACGGCGAACTCTCTTTGTTTCGAGGACACATAAACGTGGCTTATAATTGCGTTGTATTGGTAAAACAGGTGCCTGATACCAAAAGCATCACCGGTCAGGCAATGAATGATGACGGCACAATAAAGCGTTCGGCCCTGCCGGCGATTTTCAATCCGGAGGACCTCAACGCCCTCGAAATGGCCTTACAAATCAAGGACACATTCGGCGGCAAGGTAACCGTGGTTACTATGGGCTTGCCCACAGCGGCAACAGTCCTTCGCGAATCGCTTTTCAGAGGCGCAGACGAGGCTATTCTGGTTACGGACAGACGCTGCGCCGCCAGCGATACACTGGCGACCAGTTACATTCTGAGCTGTGCGGTCAGGAAACTGGACCACGATCTGGTTCTCTGCGGCAGGCAGGCCATTGACGGCGATACCGCCCAGGTAGGCCCGCAACTTGCCGAGAAGCTCGGTATTACCCAGATCACCTACGTTGAGGAACTCGCCGATCTTTCTGACAAAAAAATCACCGCCCGACGCAACATAGGAAACGGCTGGCAGCTTGTGGCGACAGAACTTCCGGTTCTCTTGACTGTAACCGGCGACGCCAACGAACCGCGGGTCGGTGCGGCCAAAAGGATGATGAAGTACAAAAAGGCGAGAACGCCGATTGAAGTCGGCAAGCAGGTTAAAGCAGACAACCCCGATGCCGACGCAGAAACCGTCGAAAAAATCACGCAGGAAACATGCCGTCAATTGGAGGAGAAAGGCCTGCTCATAAAGCAGTGGGATCTGGACATGATCGATGCCGATCTGAGCTGGTGCGGCCAGAGCGGATCTCCCACAAAGGTACACCGCATACAAAGCGTCGTTCTGACTGCCAAGGAAACCAAGGAAGTGGAGCCGACCGAACAGGGCATCGCTGATATGATACATGAACTGATAGCAGAAAAGACTATCGCTTGAAGTTCCCACCTCGAAATTGCCGGTTCAGGATGACAGTGAATCTAACAAACTGAATGTGAAAACTGCTTATGATTGATGTGAATAGACAAGGTGAAGTCTGGGTATTTGCCGAGCAGCATAACGGTAAGCTGGAAGATACCCCGTTGGAGCTGATGGGAAGAGCCCGCCATCTGGCCGATACTCTGGGCGTGAAGCTCGCCGCCGCGGTTCTGGGCAACGATATCAGGAAATCGGCAGACAAACTCATTCATTACGGCGCCGACAAAGTCTATATGGTCGAGCATCCGCTGCTCAACGGCTATCAAACCAACAGCTACGCCAGGGCAATGTTTGACCTGATCCACAAACACAAACCGCAGATTGTACTCTACGGAGCAACCGCAACAGGCAGAGACCTGGCCCCGCGCATCGCCAGTTCCGTGAAAGCCGGACTGACCGCCGACTGCACCGACCTGCAAATCGGCGACCACAAAGTCGCCAAAACCGGCGAAGTATACAAGAACCTGTTGTTCCAGATACGTCCGGCCTTCGGCGGCAATATCATTGCGACAATCATCAACCCCGAACGCTGGCCCCAGATGGCCACCGTTCGCGAGGGCGTTATGCCCATGGTCGAGCCGGATACTTCCCGCAAGGGCGAGGTCATAAGCGAAAACGTCGAACTAGCTAAAGAGGCTTTGCCGCTGGAAATACTCGAGCAGCACACCAGAAAAAAGAAGGTCGATCTCAAGGCCGCCAGGATTATCGTCGCCGGCGGCGCCGGAGTCGGCGGCAAGGACAATTTCAAACTTATATGGGACCTGGCAAATTGCCTCGGTGCAGCCCCCGGTGCGACCCGGGCCGCCGTCGATCTGGGCTTTATCGATCACGACCACCAGGTCGGACAAACGGGCACAACGGTGCGGCCCAGCCTGTACATTGCCGTCGGAATAAGCGGCGCAATCCAGCACCAGGCCGGCATGGCTCAAAGTCAGAAGATCATCGCAGTTAACAATGACCCGGATGCACCAATTTTTAACGTGGCTCATTACAAAGTCCTGGGTGATTTAAACGAAGTCGTGCCTCGAATGATCAAAGCCATCCGGGAAAAAGGAATAAAGGGATAAGACCAAGCCGCAGACCAGAAATCGGAACAAGCCATGGCTAATTTCTACAGAGACAATGACGATATCCAGTTCCTGCTCAAACACATGGATACGGGCAAACTGGCCGAAATAATCGAAGAGAACTTCAAATTCGCCGGTGAGTTTGACAGCGCACCCGCCGACGCGGGTGAAGCGATTGAGAATTACGACATGGTCCTTGATTCGATCGGCCGGCTTAGCGCCGACTTCATCGCACCGCGTGCCGAGGATACCGACAGAACGGGCAACACGCTCAACGAAAACGGTTCGGTAACCTATGCACCGGGCATAGCCGAGTCGCTCGAAAAGCTCGCTCAGGCACAGGTGATGGGCTTTACACTGCCCCACCGTTTCGGCGGTCTCAATTTCCCGAATCTGATCTACTCGGCGGCAATCGAAATCGTTTCCAGAGCCGACGCTTCATTGATGAACATCTTCGGCCTGCAGGGAATCGCCGAAACTATAAATTCGTTTGCATCGGAAGAAATAAAGCAGAAATACCTGCATGATTTCGCCGACGGCAAGGTCACCGGAGCTATGGTTCTGACCGAACCGGACGCCGGCTCCGACCTGCAGGCGGTCAAACTGCGTGCATTCCAGGACGACAGCGGCCGCTGGTATCTGCACGGCGTCAAAAGGTTCATCACCAACGGCTGCGGAGAAGTGCTGCTGGTCCTGGCCAGGACCGAGCCCGATCGTACCGGCGGCCTGGGACTGAGCCTGCTCGTCTGCGACAGAGGCCCCACCGTACACATTCGTCGCCTGGAAGACAAAATGGGTATTCACGGCTCGCCCACGTGCGAGATATTCTTTGACAACACGCCCTGCGAGCTTATCGGCGAGCGACAGCGCGGACTCGTAACCTACGTCATGAGCCTGATGAACGGTGCCCGTATCGGCATAGCCGGCCAGTCGCTCGGCATCGCCGAAGCCGCTTTCAGGGTCGCCCGCGATTATGCAGCCAGCAGAAAGCAGTTCGGTGTGGCAATCGAAAACCTGCCGGCGGTCAGAGATATGATGATCGACATGAAGATTTCCATCGAAGCCGGAAGAGCCCTGCTTTATGAGACCTCCCGGATCGTGGATATGGAGATAGGTTACGCCAGAAAGCTGGAGAACGACCCGCCGGAGGATCCCAAAGAAGCAAAGAAACTCAAAAACCGGTTCAGAAAACTCAAACGCGCCGCCGCTATGATGACTCCCATGAGCAAATACTACTGCTCGGAAATGTGCAATACCGTCTGTTACGATTCGATACAGGTGCTGGGCGGCAGCGGATTCATGAGGGATTACCCCGTCGAACGACACGCCCGCGACGCCAGGATT
Source organism: uncultured Pirellulales bacterium (assembly GCA_964406945.1). Taxonomy (GTDB): domain Bacteria; phylum Planctomycetota; class Phycisphaerae; order Sedimentisphaerales; family Anaerobacaceae; genus UBA2266. Next base: position 53,362 of record CAYOTO010000006.1, on the reverse strand, counting down.
ACGACGATCTACGAAGGTACCAGCCAGCTTCAAGTAGTTGCTGCGGTTCGCGGCGTTTGCAGCGGAACGGCCGAGAATCTTATGGTCGGTTACGCCGCACAGGACTTCACCGACGATGTAAAAGACCTGCTTAAACTGCTGGAACAAGGCCGTGAACAACTTAAGGAAGCCGTCGCATTCGTCAAAGCAAACAGCAATGAGTATATGGACCTGTACGGCCGGGCTCTGGTCGACATCGCGATCGACCTTATAAACGGCTATATGTTCTGCGGCCAGGCCGGCAGCAGCGTCCAAATGGACGTACCCAAAGCCGGAACCAATGAACAAACAGTCCCCATGTCCAAACGCAAGGCCGAAATCGCACGCCGGTTCATTACAAAGAACGCCCCGAAGATCACGGCCTTGAAAGACCTGATCCTTTCCGGCGACAGATCGACCTTCACAGAATACGATGCTCTCGTCGGCCCCGTACCGACCGAATAAGGGTTTCTAATGCTGCAGGCTGTGATATTCGACTTCGATGGAGTCATCACCGACTCCGAGATGCTGCACCTCAGGGCGTTCAACGCCGTGCTGGGGCGATTCGACATCGAGATTGAGGAAAGCGATTACTTTAAAAACTACCTCGGCCTGAATGACTTCGAGTGTTTCACGCAGGTTTCAAGCGACGAGAACCTCGGCCTGCGCGAACCACAGGTTCGAGAGCTTATTCCCGAAAAGAACCGCGTTTTCAACGAAATGTCGGCAACCCAGAGCCAGATAATCCCCGGCGTCCGCGAGTTTATCGATATGCTGGCCGCCAACCGCGTTCCCATGGCTATCTGCTCCGGGGCGTTGATGGTCGAGATAGAGCTTATCCTGAATAAGTCCGGCCTGAAAGACTACTTCAAAACCGTAGTCGCCGCCGACCACGTCAAGCGAGGCAAACCCGACCCGGAAGGGTTTCTGCTCGCACTGGAGAATTTGAACAAGGTGCTGGCAGCGTCATACCAACCGGATCAGTGCGTTGTAATAGAAGATTCTCACTGGGGGCTCGAGGCAGCCGTAGCGGCCGGCATGCATCCCGTTGCTGTAACGAATTCATACGGTGCCGACCAACTGCAGTCCGCCGAAAGAGTAGTCGAGAACCTGTCCTCTCTGAAGATCGAAGACCTGCGGCAACTCTGTGTCTGAACCCTACTTGAACTGGATAGCTCCCGGAGCGGCGACTTCACCGCTGGCTTTTCCTGTGGCCATATCGTAAGTAATGCTTTTCACAAGAGCACCATTCAGATAACAGGGCTGTTTGCTGTCGCCGTCGACTTTTAAAACTCCCTTTTCGTGGTCGTAGACCATCTCGCTGCCGATGAATTCGTTCTTATCGTCATTGTAAGTAATTCCGCCGCTGGCTCTCAGGCTGGCAAGTTCGGTCTGGCCGTCCACGGTCTTATACAAAGAAGCTTCGACCTTTTTTGCCTGAGCCACTATGTGCTGGCCGTATTTTCCCTCCGTGATGGGGAAATAGTCCACCAGCAGCGAACCGTCAGAGGGCGATTCGGCCACTATCTGATTCTGATCAAGGTAATAGCGCAGCTCACTGAAATTCTGCACCAGCGCATAACAGGGCTTGCGCAGACTCAAGCCGTCTGAATCATCGTTCGGTTCGGGAATCTTGGTGTTATCAAACCGTATCGATCCGGGCCCGCTGGCAACGGCAATCGCACTGTTCGGATCGTAATCGAACCTGCTGCATTTGAGCTCCACGCCTCCCAGACCCAGGGCCTGCTCATCCAGACCGAGATTTCGCGCCAGGATTGAGTCTGCTTTTGCCGTCCTCACGGTCGCCAGGTGAACTGTTCCACCGTCGGCGCGGATATTTTTGAAATTCGCGGCCAACTCACTTGACTCATCATCGACATCGTTCGGCATATCGACTGTCAGACGCGGCGCCGACAGAATGAACTGCTCGACAGCATTGGGATCCTCGTCGGTCATTGTGCAGCGGCAACTGCCCTCGAACACAATCCGTCTTTGTGCCGCCTCGAAACGAGCGTGTCTTTGAGCCAGAATATTTACGGGCAATGCCTTCGTAGCATCGTTTGAATCTACCGCGTCGGTCCAGAAGTCGAAATTGACCGGGCCGCCGGCTACGATGTCGGCCGTAGTAAACGGATCGGAGGATTCGCTTTCGAGAATATCGACCGTTATGGTCGGGCTCGTCAAAACATAGTCGTGCTCCGCATTCGGATCACGCGAGGGCATAACTGTCTTGCAGTCGCCCTCGAAAATGACCTGATTAGTCTTCGACAGGAACCTCGTCCGGTCTTGCGCGGTTACCGTCACAGGAAACATCGCCTTGTTCGGGTCCGGGGCGTTCGCGTCGCGTGCCAGAAAGACCAGCCTGGTGGGTCCGGTGGCAATCGACTCTTCGGTCGCGAGACTGTGATCGATCCTGGGAGTAACGAAAGTCGTACGCTCGGGCAGCTTCTCGCCGGCAAGAATGTCGTTAACGTCAAATGCTATTGCGGCCGCCTTTGCTTCGGCCTCGGCGGCTCTGGCCGAACCCGACGGAACCAGCAGCACTCCCCCGTCGCAGGTAATTACCACATCAACGCCCGTCTGATCGTTGGGATCGGCCTGTTCTTGGCCGGAACCATCTGCGGCAACTGTTTCTTCTTCCGCCGGCGAATCAGGTTCGTTGGCATCCGATGATTTGGCCCAGAAAATATCGTTTATACTCACCATCTGTCGCGAGATCAGCAGTTGTTCGGGTGTGCTTATTCGCACGTTGTCGCTGAAAATACATTTATAATAGGTGCCTTCGCCGGAGTCGTTTCCGATATTGTCGATCGATTGCTGCCGAGTGCCCTTTTCGGTATCGCCCGACATGGACGCCAGAGACGTCTTCGAACTGCTGACATGCAGGCTGTCCAGCTCTATAATCTTGAAGTAATCGATGCGTTCGGCGTCCTCATCGTAGATCATCTCAAGCCCGGTCCCAACCATCTCGGCATCATCAGAGACGAATCTCACCGGCCCGGCGGTCGAGAAAAGTGACTTGTCGCTGACGAATACCACGTCGTCCATATATATCGTCCCCTCCCCGACGTCGGACCGCTCGTCCCTGGGACTTATCCGGATCACCACGTTGCCGTTGAAACTGGCGTCTTTGGGACTCGGTCGTGATGCAACCGTTTCGATTTCAACGCTGCCGGTGTCTGCCGTTATGGAGCACTCGAAGTTCGGCTGATACACATACATGTAAGGATTTTCGATCTTCCAGTTGTTCCGGACCTTGTGCAGGAGCTTTTCGAAACCGAACTTCCGGTCTATTTCCCTCTGTGCGTTTCGATGATAGTACTCACCCCCGGTTACATCACCTACGCCTATGTCTCCGACTCTGCCCACATTTGCGTCCGGCACCGCCTGAGAACCGTTCGCCGAATAGTCGGAGAAGTCGTCGGCTGTGCGGTTTTCGATGGTCGGTGTGCCGCCAAGACGATTATAAAGCACGTAAGCCGCGAAAACCACGGCCAGTGCGATAAGCCCTATTGCTGTTCTTCTAAGAATCGACCCCACAATCAACCTCGGCTCAGGCAATATAGCGTTCCATCAGCGGTTCCCATCGACCGCCGGCTTTGAGGATATGCTCGATAACCTCCCTCACGGCGCCGCGGCCGCCGGACCGCTCTGTGACATAATCGGCGTACCGCTTAACCTCGCTGACTGCATTTGCTACGGCAACACCGAATCCGACGAATCGAATCACCGGCAGATCGGGAAGATCATCACCCATGTAGGCGACGTTCTCCGGAGCTAAAGCCATTTCTTCGAGAAACTGCTTCATCACCGGCAGCTTGAAATGGCATTCCTGATACACCTTGTCAACGCCCAACTGCTCCGCTCTGCGAACCGTCGGCGAAGAGGTCCTGCCGCTTAAAAACGCCGTCTTAAGCCCGGCTCGCTGCCAGAGCCGTATTCCGTGCCCGTCGTGGGAGTTGAAATGCTTGCTTTCGCTCCCATCGGAATTAATCACGAGCGTCCCCTCGGTCAGGACGCCGTCGACATCCAGCACAAGGGCCTTGATTTGTTCTAATTCGATTTTAGATTGGGTACCCATAAGTGTTCAACCGGCGTTAGAGTAGAACGCCGCCCTTTCAGCCCACCGCCTTTATCGTGACTATGTCCTGTACGTCGATCATGCCAACGGGCTTTCCGTCGGAATCGACCACCGGCAGTTCATCAATTCGGTATTTGTGAAAAATGGCCGTAGCTTCCGCCGCCAGTGCATCGGACTTGATTCGTTTGCAATCGGCTGTCATTACTTGTGAAACTCCGGTTGCCAGTGCATCAGCACCTTGTCTGGTAATCAATCTTCTGATATCCGCATCCGTGACAATGCCTGCGAGTTTTCCTTCTTCATCAATAACCATGACGGCGCCATGCCGTTTAACATCACTCGTACGCTTCAGAAGGGTCTCAATCGAATCATCCCTGCCTGCAATTGGCAGTTTTTCTCCGGCCTTGAACATCATCGACTGCTCGACCGTCATCAACTTTGCCCCGAGTGACCCGCCCGGATGAAATTTAACATAGTCCTCGACGCCGAAATCACGGGCCTTCATAAGTGTAAGGGCCAGCGCATCGCCCAGCGCCAGCATGCAGGTCGTGGAAACGCTCGGAGCCACGCCCAGTGGACATGCCTCCGCCAGAGTGCCCATACACAGCGTAACATCGCTGTATTTAGTCAGAGTCGAGTCGGCCGCACCGGTCACCGCGACCATCTTGATTTCCAGACGCTTCACGAGATTAATCAGGCGCACAATTTCGTCGGTCTCACCCCCGTAGCTCAGAATCAGCACGATATCTTCCCTACGAAGCCGCCCCAGGTCTCCATGCACCGCCTCAGCCGGATGCAGAAAATGGCTCGGAGTCCCCGTCGATGCCATAGTCGCACTTATCTTCTGACCGATTATACCGGCCTTGCCGATTCCGCTGACCACCACCGCTCCGGCGCAGTTGTACATCATTTCGGCGGCCCTGGCGAAAGACTCGTCCACGACCGATTCTATGGAGGAAATGGCCTCGGCCTCGGCCTTGATAACTTCTCTTGCATAGTCCAAATCGAGTTTCACAAGGTTCTCCATTTACCCTGGTAATCTGCCATCACAAACAGACGAAAGCGATTATCCGCAAATCAGCCGCGACTATCAAGCCTAATCATACTACAACTTGACCACGCCCCCACGCTCGTCATAACACGTCAGCTCGTGCTTATCGCCCGAATAACCGGGGACGGCGTGAATGCTGATTGCCCTGCCGCTGCTCTGTTCTATCTCATTTACCAAACGCCTCTTCTGATTCTGCAGATAGTCCGCAACCTCGTGTGAAACCGACAGCTCTATGCGTTTTATTTCATCCCGCGATGTCGAAAGATTCAGCAGTCTGATAATTTCGATCGCCTGAGATTCGTGGCTCTTGATAAAGCCTGCGCCGCCGCAATGAGGACAGACCAGGTAAATGCTCGACTGCAAAGAAGGCCGCATCCGCTGTCTGGTCATTTCGACAACGCCGAAACGGCTGATTCCCAGAACCTTGGAGCGGGCACGGTCGCTCTTCATAGCCGCGCGGAACGCCCGCTCGACCGCCTTGCGGTTCTTGGCGTTGCGCATATCTATGAAGTCGCATATTATGAGCCCGCCGAGGTCTCTAAGCCTCAACTGACGTGCTATTTCACTCGCCGCCTCCATATTGCTCTCAAAAGCGGTTTGCTCGGCGTTCTTCTGTTGTCTGTACCGGCCGCTGTTAACATCTATCGCCACCAGTGCCTCGGTCTGCTCGATTACTATGGAGCCTCCGGTCTTTAGCTGCACCGTACGCGACTGAATCTTCGATATCTCTTCTTCTATCTTGTACTTGTGAAACAGCGGTACTTTTCCGCTGTAATAGATGACACGCCGTTTCAATCGCGGCGAGACTATCGACAGAAAATCCTTGATCTTCTTACAGACCGCTTCGGAATCGCACACAATGTTCTTGATCTTGCTGTTGAAAACATCCCGTATCGCCCTGATGACAAGGTCGGATTCCTGATACAACTCCCCCGGCGCCTTTTCCTTCTCGATTCTTTTTTCTATCGCCCTCCACAGCCGGGACAAATAGTTCAAATCGTTCTGAACGTCTCTCTTGGAGCATCTCTGCCCGGCCGTTCTGATTATGAAACCCTGTCCTTTCGGCGGTTTGCACTGGTCCAGAATTTCCCGAAGTCGTTTGCGTTCCTCCTCGTCCTCGATCTTGTGCGAAACGCCGTGCTTCTTCATCCAGGGCATCATCACAAGATACTTGCCCGGTAGAGCCAGATAAGTGCTGAGCGTCGGACCTTTTGTCTTTATGCCTTCCTTGGTGACCTGGACCACGATCTCCTTGCCCTTGCGCAGACAATTCTGAATCGGCGGTCTTTCCTTGAGTGCCTTTCGTCGACCGATGTTCTCGGCCTGTCCCCCGGAGCCAGGGAAGTACCTGGGGTGAAGGTCGCTGATATGAAGAAATCCGTTCTTCTCGATGCCCAGGTCAATAAAGGCGGCCTGTATGCCGGATTCGATATTGACTACCCGCCCTTTGTAAATATTTCCCACATGGGCGTTCAGACTGGCTCGCTCGACATACAACTCCTCCAGTACTCCGTTGTCTACCACCGCCACCCGACATTCCTCTTTCTGGGCGACGTTCACTATCATTTCTCTTGTCACTGTTTTTCCTCGTTATTTGTTTATAAGTGTTTCAATTCCTGCCGGTCGGACGCGCGGAATTGCAGTATCCGCTCCACCGGATATTGCTGCGTCTGATTCGCGACTCGAGCATATCCACACTTATCTGGAGTAAATCCATTATTTCTTCTACACGGATGGAGCCGCCCGGGGTAATCAAACATCGCACCACGACCGCCGTGCCTTCGATTGCTATAGATTCGATATAGGGCCTCACATCGACAACGCGCGTTCTGCCCTTTGCATCGATTCTTCTTTCAACTTCAAGCCGTCCCGCTTCCATCAGTTCCTTTGTTCTGTCCCTTAAGCCGTCCGGCATAGCCTCGGGACGAATGGTAAAAACGTAATCGGCCGCCTCCGGTTTGGGCGCTGACTTGCCCTTCTGCAAAAACGCCCATTTCAATAGACAGCCGTCTGGAAGCTCTGCCGAAACTGCTCTGACAAATTCCTCTCTATCGAACTGATACCCCCCTCTTGACTCGAGACTCAACGCCAGCAAATCCCCGTCGCTCTCGACGCCGACAGGCCGTGGCAGAGACACGGACATCTTCGGACGAGGATTGAAACCCTGTGTGTAGCGCACAGGCACGTTCGCGCGAACCAAAGCTCTCTGGAACAAGCTGAGCGTTTCGGCATGTGAAATAAAGGCCTCCAACCCGCGCATGCTGAACTGTGCAAGCACCCGAATCACCGAGACCTGCTCGCTCGCGTCCCCTCTTGTATTTTTTGTGTCCAAACCTATTGGTTTTTCTCCTTTGTCCCCGCAACGCCGCTATCTCTCGTCCGGTCATAAAAACCGACTCTCAAAACCGGCGACTGCGAAGTCAAAATCCGCCGCTAAAACGCTTCCGGCAAAATCTTCCTGGTCTCATTCCTGAGAAAATTGCTGATCTGTCTCTCGGAATTCATACCAAGAACTTTCCTGGCCAGCTTGTTGCACTCCTCGAGTGTTACAGAGCGGATTACTTGTTTTATTTCCGGTATCATCGGTGGAGCCAACGACATCGAGCGGATGCCCATACCCAGCAGCAGCATTACGAACTCCGGCTGTGAAGCCATTTCTCCGCAAATACTCATATCGATTTGGGCCTTGTGGGCGTCCTGGATTACGGTTCTTATGAGCCGCAAAACCGCCGGATCCACCTCCGAATACAGCGTCGACACCAGTTCGTTTCCCCTGTCGACGGCCAATGTATATTGTGTCAGATCGTTTGTTCCGATACTGAAAAAATCCACGTCCCGGGCAAGCGTCGGAGCCGTCAGCGCCGCCGAAGGCGTCTCGATCATTATGCCCACTTTTAAGTCGCTGTTGTAATCTACGCATTCCTCCCCCAGATCTTCCATAACGTCGCGGAGGATCATCTTCGCCTGCATCAGTTCATGAACGCTCGTTATCAAAGGAAACATCACCCTGACGTCACCAAGCACCGACGCCCGCAGAATCGCGTGCAACTGCGTCTTGAACATCATAAGATTCTGCAGGCAAAAGCGAATCGATCTCAGACCCAGAAACGGATTCGGCTCCGGGGCAAAACGTTTGCTCTGAGTGTACTTGTCCGCACCAAGGTCCATCGTCCGGATTATGACGGGTTTGTCGCGGAATATGTTTACCGTTCTGGCGTACGCTTCATAATGCTCCTGTTCGGAAGGCTCCGTTTCCCGGTTCAGATAAAGAAACTCGGTTCGATAAAGACCGATTCCGTCACCGCCTTTCTCAAGAACCGATTCCGCCTCGTCCGGAAACTCGATATTACCCAGCAGTTTGACAACAACTCCATCCCGTGTGACGGCCGGTTTGCCTTTGATTGCATCCAGCTTGTGCTCGAGAACCTGAAGCTCTCGACCATACTCGGTATACTGGCGCAACGTCTCATCGTCGGGACTTACTATTACGATTCCGCGATTTCCGTCGACGATTACCGTATCGCCGCCCCGAATGTGTTCCGTGAGATCCTCGAGCGCGACCACCGCTGGAATGCCCATCGAACGGGCGACAATAGCGGTGTGACTGGTCCTTCCTCCGGCATCCGTTGCCAGACCCTTGACAAATTCCCTGTTGAACCCCGCCGTCTGCGTCGGGCTCAACTCGCGAGCGACAACGACCACCTCCTCGGTAATGCGGTCCACCACTTCGCGCTTCTTGCCCAGCAGTTGCTTCAGCAGCCGCCGCTCGATGTCGAAGATATCGGCGGCCCTCTCACTGATATACGCGTCTTTTTCACTCAGAAAATGCGAAGCTATCTCGCGAAGAGTTGTTGAAACCGCAAACTCGGCCGTCACCGATTCGCTGTGAACCTTGTCGGTGATGCGTTTTCGCAGGCTGCGGTCGTGAAGGAAACGCAGATGGACCGCGAATATGTCTTTGATGGTGCGGTCCTGGATATCATCATGCTCGATCTGAAGCGCATTGAGTTCGTCGATAGCATCCCGAAACGCATTCCGGACCCTCTGGATTTCCGCCATCCGGCGCGACGGCGCCACCATGCGACGCGGAATCCTGTAGTCTTCCGAATCGATGATCACCGCCTTGGCAATGGAAATGCCCGGCGAAACAGCTATACCCTTCTTAATCTCCATCAGATCCGTCTGTGAATCCAGTTTGTCTTAGTCGGCGGGAGCCGGTTCATCGAACATTTTGCTCTCAACCAGCTCTCTGAGCGCATCAACCGCCGCCTGTGCGTCGGGCCCTTGCGCCTTTATCTTCAACCTGGTCCCGTAAGTCGCCGCAAGCATGCTCATCTGCATTATGCTCTTACCGTCGACGCTGTTGTCCTCATTCGAAACCGAAACGTCCGAAGCATACTGATTTGCAAGATCGACAAACTGCATGGCCGGGCGCATGTGCAGACCGTCTGCATTTTTTATCTGTACAACCGTTTCGTAAACCCGGTTGTCCACGGTTTCTTCTCCTGACTGCATATCAGCCGCTCCGTCTTTTTCGCAGCTACCAGGACGGGTTCTCGTCGGCCTCGATGAGCAGATCTTTGATCTTCTCGGCCGTATCGCTCTGCATCAGAAATTTGCGAAACTTTTCTATCTGGAGATGTTTGAACACATTCTCCATCGCCTGCAGGTGCTTATCCGGATTCTCCGCAGGACTTATAAGCAGAATCACCGAATAAACCGGCTGTTCGTCCAGTGCGGCAAAATCAATACCGCTTCTGCTCTGCCCGACGGTAGCCACGACCTCGCTGATGCCAGAATGCTTGACGTGAGGAACCGCGATGCCTTTGCCCATACCGGTGCTGGCCTCGTTCTCTCTCTTGACCACCGCTTTGATTATGTCTTCGCAATCGTGACCTCCGAGCCTATCGGCGCGATCAAGCGAATTAACCAACTCCGCGATAACCTTATCTCGATCGGAGGCACCAAGATCGGGCACAAGAGCATCGAAACAAACAAATTCAGAAAACTTCATACAATATCGCTCGCAAATATTCTGCTCTACTCCTGAAATACCGGACCTTCTTTAGTGTTCACAATCCCGAGACTCCTTCGCCACCGCCTATATGCTTGTTGTTACGCTGTCTTTCTTTTTTCCTTCGCAGTTGCCTTTCAAGTTTGTGCACGGCCAGGTCAATACATTTGTAGGCGTCGTCGCCTTTCTCGGAGGCGATAAAAACATTGCTGTGTTCGGCCCGCGCTATTATTTCCACACCCATTTTGCCGGCTACAGCACCATCGATTATTACCTCAATCTGATTAATGCTGTTGTAGAACTTCGGCAGCTTTGACGTTTTTTCCTGTGCGTGAGCCCTTACAGCCTCGCTTACATCAACGTGTTTGCCGGTAATATTGAATAACAAGATCGACCTCCTTAAAAACCTGAAGACTCACAGAATCCGTTTACCTGAAATCACTCTTTCGATTTGGCCTTGGCCGAAGCTATTACCCTCTGCCCGGCCGGCGTTACCACTCCTGCCGTAATCGTAAACCTGAATGCTTCCTCTATTGTAATATCGAGAGCTATTGTTTGTTCTTTTGGAACCATAATCACGAAACCTGTTACAGGGGTCGGACTGTTCGGTATCATTATGGTAACGAATTCCTTCTGAACCCTTTCGGTAACGTTCTTTAAACCTGAGCCGGTAACAAGTCCGATTGACCAGAGGCCCTTGCGGGGATACTCCACCGCCACAACGCGTGAGAAAAGTTTCTCCTGCTCGGCCTGAGTCAGCAAAAAGTCCGTCACCTGTTTGACGTACGGATAAACCCGCTTGAGCAGCGGGACATTCATTATGAAGTTCTCAATGATATGCCATATGGCCCGGCCGAATACACTGGCCAGGAATGCACCAACAAGACATACCGCTGCAATCGCAATTAAAAAACCCACGGCCGAACCGGCCCGGCCGTGCACCAGAATTTCAGTCAGATCTTCCCTGCTGATGCCCGGCTCACCCTGTATCCACATGATCAGCCAGACAAGAAATCTGTTGACGTAGACACTGAAATTCTCCTGGATGAACCTGTAGCCCCAGATCAGAATCCACAGCGTCAGGAACGTTGGCAGTAATACGGCCAAGCCACGCAGAAAATAGCTCTTAAAACGCTTTGTAACGCTCATTTTCCCTGCAAAAAGCTATGTTTGTAGCCAACATCTGACTCGTTCAATTGGAAATCCCCGGAAGCGGCAGCACCAATCCAGAACGCAATAGGCTACTCCATAGGACTTTCCTCGTCAACAAAAAACTCCTTCGGCAGATGGGCTCCGAACATGTGTATAGCGGCTCCCGGAAACGATGCAAGCACCCAGACCACTCGCTGACACAAAGCCAGCGCGAGCACCTGTTCGGCTTTGGCGCCCGTAAAGCGGGTGAATAACTCGATCAAACCGCCCTCCAGGACGCCGATGCCGGCAATACTGACCGGAATCGCACCAATAACCCACACAAGTGGGAAGAATACATAGTAATACCTGGCCGCTGCATCCATATCCAGACTCGTGCCCAGCAGCCAGAAAGCGGTTATTACCATTGCCTGAACGGCTATCGTCAACAAAAGAGTACCGATCAGAACAACAGGATTGCGGCAGTAAATACCGGCGGCCGTTACGAGTTTTCTGCCCAGATTGACGCTGTGGAACCTCGCCGACTGCCAGATGCCTCTGAGAATGCGCCGACCGCGGCCAAATAGCATGGCGACCAGCAATGCCGCCGCCAGGACAACCGCCGCGATTAAAACGTATGGCGCAGCCGCCTTGATTGTCGCCAGTGAACCCTCCTGGGCCGGGCCGGATGCCAGAGCGCCGCTTCCGCGCATAAACAAGAAATAGCACAGTGCAGCTATACACAGCATACCGAGAAAACCAATTATCCGATCAACGAACACGCTTAACGCCGCCTCGAACCGCTTATGAGTGTGTTTAGTAACATACCAGGCCTTGAGCAGGTCGCCCCCTACCGAGCCGGGCATGAAGTTGTTATAAAATAGTCCGAGAAAATGAAGCCTCAGGGCCGGTTTTAACTCGATAACGACCGACTGGGACCGCAGCAGAATCCACCACCGACAGCCGATAAGAACTTGACACAGCAAAAACGTGCCGAGAGCCAGCCCGAAATACCATAAATTAAGCTTCTTAAACGCACTGCGTAGCTGAACCCAGTCTTGCCCCCATAGAATCCATACCACCGCTGCTATTGCAACGGTGCTCCGCACCAATATTGACAAATGCTTCCTTTTCTGCGACCCAGAGCCTCGAGTCAAACCTCGATCCTTCATTAAGTGCTTGTTTTTGCGGATAATAACAGCTAAAACATCGGCTTGCAAGACCCTCAACTGTACTATTTAGGAGGCACCACAAGTGGCTGCAGGCAAAGAAATCGAAGAAGGCACCCAATTCCAGCCCAAATTCAACGAAGAGGGGCTGATTCCCGCGATAGCCCAGGAGGCGGACACTGGTGAAATACTCATGGTCGCCTACATGAACCGCGAGGCCCTGGATCTCACGATCAGTACCCGCAATGCGGTCTATTATAGCAGATCTCGCAAGAAACTCTGGAAGAAAGGCGAAGAAAGCGGGCACGTCCAGAAAGTGCGACAAGTCCTCGTCGATTGCGACCAGGATTGCCTGGTTCTGAAGGTAAGCGTAGATGCCGGTCAATGCCACGTCGGCTACAAAAGCTGCTTCTACCGGGCCGTAAAGGCCGAAAACGGCAAAGAACTGGCCTTTCTCGCAGAAAAGGTCTACGATCCTAAGCAAGCCTACGGGAAAAAGAGCTAGCATTCCGCCTCTTTTTGGATGCATTGCTCGCAAGGAGATACCCTACTACACCTTAGTACTTACTAGAAAAAACACAATCTCCGCGATTTTTGCTTGACGCCACCATCCTCTTGCTGGTATTATACGTCTGTGTGCTGATTTTGGTCTAATGGAGTGGGCAATGTTCCCACCAGGATCACAGTTGACGTTCCAAGGACCCACCCAGGGCGCTCTATGCGCGCATCCCCCGAACATCTCTGATCCTCAATCTGCGAACTGCCTGCTCAAATTTGGACTTTTTCACGGGCTCATTGCCCGCTGATTTGTTTTTGCAACGGTAAAAGGTTAACGGAAATACTTCATTTCCGGACCAGGACGGACTCACATGGACGCTTTCTGTCAGGAGGTATAATGATGAACCGCCGCAACTCACATCTGTCTTTCATTCTTCTCGCAATTGTTCTTGCAGCCACCGGCCCTGTATGGGCTGTGGCCGTAGGCACTAACGTAGACATTCACATGGACATACCCGATGCCGTGGCCAACGATTTTCACATAGAGGGCCGCATTGAATCCGGCGAGCCGCTGCAGAATTGGGCCGACCCGCCGGTGCTGTTACACCATGTCGACGGCGGCTTCCCATCCGATCAGTTTTCCTGCACCATCGTGCCGGACACCAGCGACCCGGCCCAGAACTGGTATATCTTCCGCGCCGACTGGAAGGGAGCCGAATTCCAGTATTGCCAGGTGCTTCATCTCGGACTGCTGTTCGATGTGACCTGCCACAACGCAATCATCGATCTGGTCGGCTGGTGGACCTTCAACGGCCAGAGATTGTCCGCAGGTCAGAATGGCGCAACCGTGCCAATCACTGGTTTCGAGGTCCACGACCTGGTTCAGGACCAGCCTCAGGTAATGCGCATACGCAACGATTCACACCTTGCGGACGCCCAGATACAGACTGAAATTGTGCAGCTTGAGATGGTAACGATGCCCCAACAGGAACTGACCGAGATTCTCGGCCCCCTGCCGGAGGCTTTCGAGCAGTTGCAGGAGGGCGGATTGCAGTCTCAGTTGCCCTGGACCCCCGCCCAAAACAGGGCTGGCCCCATCAGCCCCGAAAATCCTTTACCTATCCCTCCTGACAGTTTCTTCGATGTATTCTTCGATGTCGACCCGCAGCCGGACAGCTTCTTCGATATATGGGTCGAACTCGAAATTCCCGACGGCGGCTTTCTGATTTCCCGACAACTCGTGCGATTCATCAACAATGCCGGCGAGCCGGATTTCCGCTGGTACTGGGAGATTCACGAAGCGCACCAGACCGAACTAGTTCCCACCGACCCTATTCTGCGCGTGGGCGACTGGATTAATCCCGAGCCGTGGCATAACTGGATTGCCCCGGGCCCGGAACCGACCGAGGTCCAACTGCTCGTCTCCGATCCGTGCAATCTAATCGCCCAGGTGGATTTTTCCCTCTCTCGAGACGGTGAAAACTGGATTCTTTTCGACACCGACACCGACGGTTACGAGCCGCAGGAAGACACGATCGGCGACAGCCAAAATGCAGGCGACGGATGGACCGGTTATCTCGAACCGACGCAGCTTCCGCAAGAACCCGGACCGTTGTTTTTCCGCGCTGTAGCGCACTGGAACGGGCAGATATTGACGGCCCGGACCGACCGTATACTGGACATGACCCCGCCGGACTCGGTGATTCTCAATATACAAGACTGGCAGGAGATCCCGGGCGATTCCCTCACTGTCGATGTAGACCCGGACCTGGCGAACATTAAAGACGTTTACCTGGAGCTGGAGGTCAAGCCCGAAGAATTCAAAAAAGGCATACCGCCGATCAGCCAGCAGCCGCACTCGAGCACCCACTGCGCGCCGACCGCAGCAGCGGCCTGTCTAAAATACTACGAGAACAACGGCGACGCCCAAATCGGCGGCGGACTCACCGACCACCAACTCGTCGATGCACTGGCCACTCTGGCAAAAACCAATAAGGGTCATTCCGGAACCTACCCCTCGGACCTTGCCAAGGCATTGACCCAATGGATTCAAAACAACGGAAACGGCTATACCGTCCGTGGACCCCTCGATTTCGACTGGAAGGAAATGAGGGACGAACTTGAACGCTGCCAGGACGTCCTGGTCGGCATCTACTGGACCGGAGGCGGCGGCCACAGAATGACGCTCAACTCAATTGTTAACCGGCCCGGAGACGACGGCAAAATCCGCGTCGACTTTATGGACCCGTGGACCGGAACAATAGAATACGGGAACCTCGACCCGGCCACCGGACAGGTAACTGATTTCGAAAGCACCTCCGGCAACAGCGGCGAGTTGGACAACACAATAATCGTCTGTCCGAAAGAGGACCAACCCGGCAGCGGTGATCCCTATCCCGGACCCGATCCCGGACCTGTCGTCCTGCCGGTGCCTGATCCCGGTCTGTATTTCCTACGCGTTACCGTGGTGGACCAGGACCTTCACGCCTATACGCACATCAGGGTAGTTGACGTTCTGCCTCAAAGCCGCCACGATCTCGGCGACGCCCCGGACAGCTCAAACAGCACACCGGTTGCCCCGACTCCCATGACGGCGTATCCTGCCGGAGGGCCTCCCGGAGTCGTTGCCAAGTTCCCGACGGTCTTCGCGCTCGGATCGCCCCCGTATGGACCACTGCACAGACAACCCCGAGCCGTGGCCTACCTGGGCAGCGCAGTTTCACTGGAGAACGAAGCTGACATCGGCCCGGATCAGGACCCGACCAACAATATCGACCCTCCGGCCGACAAACCGGACCTCGACCTCGCCGATGACGGCGTACAGACTCCGCTGGCGCTGCCCCACTGCAGGCAAACGCGGTTCAACTACGATATTACCATCGCACCATCTGTGGTGAATCCACCGCAGCTATATGTAAACGTATGGTTCGATTTCAACAGAGACGGCGACTGGGACGATTCTCCCTCATGTCCGTCCCCGGACGGAACACATCTTGTGCCCGTACCGGAATGGGCGGTTCAGAATCAACTGATTTCAGGATATACTGCGGGGCTCCATACCCTCACAACTCCGGTGTTCACCGCATGGAATCCGGACGGTCTCAACGATAAGGCCATCTGGATGAGAATCACCTTGTCCGAACAGCCGCGCGACCCGATTGCCGGAACTCCGGACACCGGCGGATCCGGCCCCTCCACCGGATATCAGTACGGCGAGACCGAAGACTACTACTTCGTCCCGACAACCCCCGGTCCAACGCCGCCGTCCGACCCGATACTCAGGGTCGGCGACTGGATCAATCCGGAGCCGTGGCATAACTGGATAGCGCCGAGTCCTGATCCGCTGCAAGTACAGTTGCTGGTCTCGGACCCGTGCGAGGCCATTGAACTGGTGCAGTTCATGTACTCCGTCGACGGTCAGACGTGGAATCTCTTCAGCGAAGATCAAGACGGGCGGGAGCCCGAAGAAGACACAGTCGGCGCCGCCGAGAACGTAGGCGACGGCTGGTCCGGGTACCTGCTCACTAACGAGCTGCCGGCCGAGCCAAGGCAGATTATGTTCCAGGCCGTTGCCCAATGGGGCGGTGAGCCGCTTGTCGCCACCGCCGAACGCGAGTTCGATCCTACCCCTCCCAGTTCCGTAGAACTCAACGTAAGTGATTGGCAACTAGTCGAAGAAGAAGTACTGCAGGTCGATCTGGACCCGATACTTGCGAACATCAAGGACATATTCATAGATCTGGTTGAGAAACCCGAAGAGTACAAGAAGGGCATTCCGCCGATCAGTCAGCAGCCGCATTCGAGCACACACTGCGCTCCCACGGCGGCCGCGGCATGCCTTAAGTACTATGAAAACCAGGGCGACGCCCAGATCGGCGGAGGTCTGACCGACCATCAACTGGTCGACGCACTGGCGGCGCTGGCCAAGACCAATCAGGGTCATTCAGGAACGTATCCGTCCGATCTGGCCAAGGCGTTGAAGCAGTGGATACAGAATCACGGCGACGGATACACCGTTCGCGGACCGCTGGCGTTCAACTGGAAACAGATGCGGGACGAGCTCGAACGAAGCCAGGATGTCCTGGTCGGCATATACTGGACCGGCGGAGGCGGGCACAGAATGACGATGAATTCAATCGTTAACCGCCCCAAGCCCGACGGCAAAATCCGCGTCGACTTCATGGACCCGTGGACCGGAACCATCGAATACGGAGACCTGGATCCGGCGACCGGACAGGTTGCCAACTTCGAAAGCACCTCCGGCAACAGCGGCGAACTGGGCAACATCATAATTGTATGTCCCAAGGAAGACGATCCCGGAGGCGGTGGCGGCGATCCGCATCCCGGTCCCGACCCCGGACCGGTCGATGTGGTGATTAAGAAGCCGGGCCTGCATTTTCTGCGAATCAGGGTCGTCGACGACGACCTTCATGCCCACACGGTGATAAGGGTAATCGACGTGCAGCCGTACAAGCCCAAACCGCCGACCAAGCGAGTGAAGTGGTCGCAGCCTCCGATTGAGATCGATCCTCGCACCAAAACCCCGGTATACTGCGGCTGGGACGAGCCGTCATTCGCCACCGGCAGTATAGAAACCGGAAGCGGCCAGTGGCGCATCGCGGCCGACGATTTCCGCTGCATAGGCTCGATGCCCGTCACCAGCATTCACTGGTGGGGCTCCTACGTAGGCTGGGAAGGATTGCGTCCGCCGCAGCAGGCGCCGGTAGGCTGGCTGGTCGGATTCTGGGATAATGTCCCTGCTGATGCGACCGGTGAAACGCCTTACAGCCATCCGGGCAAACTGCTCAAATTCATCCAAATTCCGGCCGACAGGGTCAAAATCGAATGGGTCGGAATGGATCGCTTCCCGCAGAAGCCAAACGACACCTGCTTCCAGTACTACGTGGACCTTGAAAAAGACGAATGGTTCGACCAGGCGATCTACGAATCGCCCGAGGACGTATTCTGGCTGGGGATTGTTGCTGTGTATCCGGAGAACACCGATCCCGAACATGTCTGGGGCTGGAAAACCAGACCCAAACACTGGATGGACGACGCAGTTACCTTTGTGCCGGATATAACCATACTCAACGGCAACACGCTCGATCCGTTGGCTTACAAGCCAATTGAAAACGATCTTGTGTGCGGGCCGGAAAGCTACGATCTCGCATTCGAGCTTGACACCAGTCCCCGTTTTGTCAAATGGGATCAACCTTTCACCGGCATACGCCGCTGGCCTCATTACGAGGACGAAGTCTCGATGGCGACCATAAGCCCGGACGGTACCGACGAACCTGTCATAAGCCGCCAAGTGGCCGACGACTGGCTGTGCTCGGGCCGAACACCGGTAACCGCCGCCGTCTGGTGGGGCTCATATATCGGATACGAGTACAGGCCATGCCGGTGCAACGACGTGCCAGAGCCGCGCAAACCCGATTACTTCCTTCTCTCGATCTGGACTGACATCCCGGCAGGCGTAGATTTGCCTTACAGCCATCCCGGCAAGAAAGTCTGGCAATATAAGGCATACGACTACGACGAGGTCATGGTCGGCTTTGACAAACACCCCGAAGACGTCGTGCCCGGCACCAGCGCCGGCTATGAGCCGGTATTCAGGTACTCTGTGAAGTTGCCCCAGGAGCACTGGTTCGAGCAGAAACGGGCTAACGATGTTTACTGGTTCAGCGCCGTGGCCGTCTACAAGGATGCTCAGGACCTGCCCTACAAGTGGGGCTGGACAAACCATCCGCACAGACCTTGGGGCGTGCCCGGCCTCGAACCGGTAGGTCACTGGAAGTTCGATGAAGCTTCCGGCAGAATCGCCGCCGACAGCTCACCTAACACGAACGATGGCACTCTACGGGGCAATCCGACCTGGATGCCCGGCGGCGGCATGCTCGGCGGAGCCATCGGCCTCAGCGGACAGGGCGACTGGATCAGAACATCCGATACCACAACGGGACTGAATCTGGCGCCGGGATCGTTCACTGCCTCGGCGTGGATCAACGCCAGGAACGTCGCTGGAGGTTGGAAGACCATTCTCGAATACGACCGAGTCGGAACCAACTGGTACGGATTGTGGCTGAATACCGACGGCAGATTCCACTTCAGGGTCGGAATGGACACCAAGAACTCCAATCAGGTGCTTAATCCGAACGAATGGTACCTCTTAACCGCGGTTTATGACTCGGCAACCAACCTGATGAAGCTGTATATAGACGGCTCGCCGGACAGTTCTGCCGCTCACGCCAGCGGATACACCGGACCAAGCGACGCCCTGCTCACCATGGGTGTCCGAGGACTCGAAGATGATGAGTTCTTCGACGGACTTCTCGACGACGTGCGTATCTATGATTCGGCTCTCACCGAAACTCAGGTCGGATCGCTCCTTACTATAGGGAGAAATGATGACGCAGTCGCGGGACTGCCCGAAGGTTCCGGCGATGATGTTATCTGGCAGTGGCAAGAACAGTTTGACCAGGCCGGAGACAGTGAGGACATGAGCTTTACGCTCTTCACCGAACCAGGCTGCTTCCCGACCGGGCACACAGACTATCTCGAATGGCTCAAAGTCGGCAAGCCAGACTGCTGGTGTTTTCCGAGGCAATGCCACGGCGACGCCGACGGCAAACTCGAAGGCGGCGGTAAGATTCCGCTGCGAGCGGTTGGCACGGCCGACCTCAACATACTGATAAGCGCCTGGAATGTCTACGAACCCGATAGCCCTGTCGATCCGGGCCCGGGCATTGGAAGTGTTCCGAGTGGAATCTGTGCCGACTTTTCTCATTCTGTCGAAGGCGGAGGAAAGATACCTCTTCGTCGCGTTGGCACGGCCGATCTTAACATCTTGATTGGAAGTTGGAAGGTTTATGAGCCTAACAGTCCAATCGAACCAGGCCCGGGGGTGCCTACTGATTGTCTCGATTGAGATTAGTATGAAAGCCGAAAAGGCTGCGGTGCACTTATGTTCCGCAGCCTTTTTCATTGCGCTCGGATATAATCTGCTTCACTGCAGACTGTGGCGAGTTTCTATTCCTCAAGCAGTTTGGCCGCTTCTTTGGCAAAGTAGGTGATAACAATGTCGGCCCCGGCTCTCTTGAAGCTGGTAAGCATCTCGAGTATGCCTGCTTCCCTATCCATCAAACCGGCCTCAACGGCCGCATTGAGCATCATGTATTCGCCGCTCACATTATAGGCGGCGATAGGATGATCAAAACGTCCTCTGGCCCGGCATATTATGTCCATAAAAGCAAGCGCCGGCTTGACCATGATTATGTCGGCCCCTTCTTCGATATCCAGCACCATCTCCTGCATCGCCTGCCTCGCGTCCGCCGGATCCATTTGATAGGCTCTGCGATCCCCGAAAGCAGGAGCCGAATCCGCCGCATCCCGGAAAGGACCGTAAAAAGCCGACGCATATTTGGCCGAATAAGCCATAATTGCCGTGTTCTCGAACCCGTTCTTGTCCAGACATTCGCGTATGTACGACACGCGACCGTCCATCATGTCCGAAGGCGCCACAACATCGGCACCGGCCTGAGCATGCGAGAGAGACACCTTCGCAAGCAGTTCACAGGTAGGATCGTTGTCTATGGCCTGGTCCTTTATTACCCCGCAGTGCCCGCTTTCGGTGTACGCGCACAGGCAAACATCCGTCATGACCAGCAAATCGGGCGCAGCCTTCTTTATTTCCGCGATTGCCCGCTGCACCGCCCCATCTTCCGACCACGCCTCGGAGCCTGATGCGTCTTTCTTCTCCGGCAGGCCGAAAAGTAAAACAGCAGGTATGCCCAGATCGGCCACCTCCTTCGCCTCAGCCCCGACAAGATCCGTCGACAAATGATAACAGCCGCTCATCGAGCCTATCGGCTCCTTTACGTTGCTGCCCGGACACACGAACAGCGGATAAATCAGGTCATCGACGGTAAGCCTTACGTCGCGCACGAGCCGTCTCATATTCTCGCCGCTGCGAAGCCGTCTCATTCGTTGCCGAGGAAAACTCATACCAAAAACTCCTTGTATTTACTATTTTTAAGCCCAAAAAGCCCCATGAACCTCTGTCGAACCGCCGCTGGAAGCGTCGGACATATCATCCCACAGACATCATAACTAAAAACTCAGTATATCGATTCGATAGCACCCAGTAAATCCCTCATGGTATGAGGACTGGCCTCGACGTCGATTGAGAGTCCGTATTCCCTGATCGTTGCAGAGGTTACCGGGCCGATGGAAGCAATTCGAGCACTGCTGCTGCGAACGACGCCCGCATCTATTCGGTTCAGGAACCCTTTTACCGCCGAGGGGCTGGCGAATGTAACCCAGTCAACTTCGTCTGCCCTGATTCGTTCTGCCAGACCATCCGAATCCCCGGCAAGCGGCGCCACAAGATAAATCGCCACATCATCTACGCTCGCCCCCTCACTTACAAGCAATCTCGTAAGCTCGGCCGAACCGAGATTTGACCGCAATAGCAGAACCGATTTCCCACTCAAATCGTCGACTTCGGCCAGCCCGCGTCCCAAAGCCCGGCTTGTGAAAGCCCGGGGAACGAAATCGACGCGAAAACCCGCCTCACGGAGCCTGGCCGCGGTACCGCTGCCAATCGCGGCCACTCTGGCCTTGCCGAAAACTGCGTCGTCTTTGTCAACTGTCTGCATATAGTCGGCAAACAACGAAACACCGTTCGCGCTTGTAAATATCACCCAGTCCGTTTCGCCAATCCTCTCGACCGCTTGCCGAAAAGACTCTGACGCTGTGAGCGGCTCTATGCGGATAGTCTCAAACTCAACTGCGGTAGCCCCAGCCCGCCTGATTTGGCTGGCGAATCGGCTGTTGCCGCCTTTATCTCTTGTGGCAACGATGATCTTCCCAGTCAATCGGTTCTCTGACAATCCACACACCTCAGCTCTGTACTCACATTGCTCCGACAGTTTCGTCAACTTCAACTCCGGCCCGGCGTGTTCTTAAGCCTTCTCAAGATCAGCCCCGTGATACCCGCCAGAACCAGTATAACACCAACGACCGCCAGGCATACCGTCTCGAACAGGCCCGAGTCGGGTTGAGGCAGATTCGACAGGCCAAGCCGTACACTGAGGTTTGCCGGCAGGTTTTCGGCGGTGTAGACCCCCGAGAATCTCGAGCGGGATTGCCTTTCTTCGTCGAACTTCAGCGAGTCGCTCATAAGCCTGGTCGCCGGACCGGAAACCGAAGCAACCATCAATTCCACCGGATAAGCGGACTCTACCTCGAACGAGCACTCGCCTTCGACATTATCGAGCAGATAGGAAAACCCCGCTGAATCGATCAGTGAATCTGCGGCAATCGTCTTCTTAACCTTGCCTGTAAGCTCGTCGTAGGAAGTGCTGCCCGGCTCGTCCAGCCGGATGCCTGTTGCCTGCGGCGGCAGTTGAATCTCTACGGTCCAGGGCTGCCCGGCTTTCGCACGCTCGAACACCCATATATTCTCAATCATCACTTCATTGGCATCGGCACGAATAAACAGGTGTGCCATTTTGACGCCCGGCGATTCGGCCTCGTCCGCGCCCGCCCTGCTGGAGAACACCAACACCCCCACCATTAGCCAACTGCACACAATGACCCGCAAACCGTCTGGAAGTTTTATACCGTCGTAATCTCTCATCAATACCTGCTCGAACACGGGCTAATCAAATGCGCCGCTACTGTCAAGTTCGGATATTTTTCTAACCTTCTCGGGTATATATCTGCTTTCGAGCCAACCCATGGCCAGCCCCACCACGATCAGGATCATACCAGTCCACACCCAGCCCATCAACGGTTTTACCGTCAGCCCGAGTTCCACTCGCCCGTTCTTGTCGCGTCCCAGAAATCGCACGGAAACATCCTCCAGCAGGCCGGTCATCACCGCTTTTTCTTCTTTTCTGGTTGCGTCGGCGTACACCCTGGCGTGGGGCCAGACTGTTGTGGCGTCCGAGCCGCTGGATATTTGTATCTCCGGGCCGAGAAGTTTCAGAAAGTCAGCCTCCGCTTCTTCGAAAGACTGGTACTTGAAATCATACCCCGCAAATGAGACAACATCGCCCTGCTCCAGTTTCTTCTCGACCTTCTTTTCACCCGAGGAAAAACCGGCCGAGACCACCAACAAAAGAAAACCAAGATGGGCTACGTGAGCCCCCACACGCCCTTTTTCGATGAAATTCAGCAAAATGACAATCACCACAGCAACGGTACTGAAGGCGCACACCCCGGACGCCAGCGCCATGATCAGACTCACTTCGGACTGTTTGAATATGATTCCGTACACTATCAGGCCGACTCCGCTGCACCCCATCGCATAAAGTATGAAGTTGTCGCGTTTGCGCAGTTCCGCCAGCAGGCTCAAACCAACCAGAAATGCAAGCACAACCCCGGCAATTGAAACAACAATGTCGTAAAAAGACCTGCCGACCACCACTTTAGAGCCGATGAAAAACTCTGATAACAAAGGCCAGAACACTCCAACCGTGATCGCCGCAATAGAACCCGTCAGAAGAACGCAAGCCCAGAACAGCAGCCCCGTACGCTGCAAAATCGGGGTGCCCAGTTGAGGCGGTTTCACGGGAATCGTCCTGCCGGCGCAGATCGCCAGAACAAACCACGCAAAGGCGCATAAGCCCGCGAGAATCAGCATCGCCGCCGAAAAAGGAGTCTCCGCGAATCCGTGTTGCGAATCGAGCCCCCCGCGTGCGGCAAATGAGGCCAGCAAAGCCAGAACAAAAGGCGACGGCATAATAACAAACGCATAAAACCTGAATCTCTCGGAGCTGCGCATACCAGTCAGACAGTGCAATGCCATGATTGCCGCCAGCAGGGGCAACAAAGACGACGCTTCGACCGCACCCCAGGACCAGTACCCGCCCCATCCGGCTTCGTTGTACGCCCATCTGGACCCGCCCGCGACTCCCAGAGCCATGCCGAAGATCGCGAACAGCAGCCAGCCTCTAATCTGGCCGTAGACCCGCGAATCCTCGGTGCCTCCAGCCAGAATCGCCGCGGCGGCAACCGCAAAAGGCACAACCAGAGCACCGTATGCGAGAAGAATCGCCGGCGGATGGAACACAACCCAGCTCGACTCGAAAAGAGACCTGGCCCCGGCGCCTGCATCGGAGTTGATCAAACTGGGTGCAAAGGGCTTTTCCAAAAAGACGATGATCGCCCACAATGCGGCGCAAATCGCCGAACCGAAAGCGGCACAGGCCGTCTGGAATCTATGATCGCGTACACGCGACCTCAATTGCCACAAAACAAAGAAGAACATCGCCGAAGCGGACCAAACCAGCATTGAACCGGCGCAACTGAGCCACAGGGCACTTAGTCTGGCGCCCGCCGACATTTCCGCGGGGCAGGTCCTGGCGACCGCCGCCAGCGAAAAATCCTCGAAAACAAACGCCCGCCCCATCAGAACCACCGCCGCCATGCCGAGCAAAGCCGCAACTGCGACCGCGCGCCGGGCCAACAATGCGATCCTCTCTGCCGGTTCGGCCGCGCATTTGTAAGATGCGAAGCTGAATGCAGCCGTAAAACTGCATAGAATAAAGACGAGTCCGCAGATAATCCTGCCCACAGTGCCGGCGGTCAATATCAGCATATACACACCCGAAAACCGTGAAAAATGCTAAAACCTGCTCGATTGAGTCGTTATACTGTATCCAGTCAAATTATATCGGCAGGTTGCCGTGCGGACCTGACTGTGTCGGGCCTAAAGCACCTGTTTATTCGACGAAAGGATTGTTATGGGGCGTATTAACCGACGCGATTTCGTCAAGAGCAGCATAATGCTGGCGGCAATCGGCAAATTTGCCGCCCAAAGGCGCATCAAAGCCGCCGCAAACAACAGACCCAACATACTCTGGATAATGATGGACGACTGCAGGGCCGATGCCCTTGGCTGCTACGGCAGGCCCTGGGCAAAAACCCCGAACATGGACGCAATAGCCGCCCGGGGCGTGCGATTCGACAAGGCAATAGTCCAGAACCCGGTATGTGTGCCCTCGAGAAAATCCATGAAATCCGGCCAGTACGCCCATCGCTGCGGCGTTACAGCCATGGGCAGGCCTCCCGAAGTAAGACCCGCATACATGGACAAGGCCGACCCCGACATGCCTAACCTGCTCAACAAGTGGAAAGAGATTGGCATCCGGCCGGTGAACGCGGGCAAAACTCATGCCTACAGAAAGGACTGGGTCTCGAAAGGCGACAGACCGCCGCACTGGAACGTATGCGGCAAGCCTGTAACCGAACCGGCCAAAAAGCGAATGACCGAGACCGGCAGCAAATACCCGCACGCGATAACAAAGACACACAAGTGGGCCATCGGCGGTACAATTCCATACAAGCCGGAAGAAACCAGCATCTGGGAAATGGGTGATCTGGCCCTCGAATCGCTGAAGGAACTCACTTCGCAAGACCAGCCGTTCTTCCTGCGGGTCTCATTCCACGCACCCCATGTCGCATGCCGTGTGCCCGAATCGTATCTGGTCGATCCGGATACAATCAAATTGCCCCTGCCCACCGACGAAGAACTCAAGAGTAAGCCCGAATTCGAACGTGATAACCTGCACATCTACGCCGGGGCGCCTCAACTCAGCAAAGAACAGATAGGCATCGCCCGCGGCACATATTACGGAATGGTCGCGATGGTCGACGAACAGGTGGGAAGAATCGTGGACTGTCTCAAAAAAGCCGGCAAGCTGGACAACACGATAATCGCAATCAACTCCGACCAGGGCTTCCAGCTCGGCGAGCACGGACTCTGGAAGAAACGCGTATTCTACGAACAGAATGTCTGCGTGCCCTTCGTCCTGAGCTGTCCAAGCCTGCTACCGCAGAATAAGGTAGTAGAAGAACCGGTCGAAATGATAGATTTCATACCGACTCTGATGGAAATGAGCGGCATCAAAGCAGACAACTCCATAGCGGGGCGCAGCCTTATGACGTTAATCCACGGCAAGGTCAAACGCTGGAGAAGGGCCTGCTTCTCTGAAATCGATCACAGCATGTCCATGTACAGAGAGCTTCGCCAAAACAGCGGCCGCAGAGTCATGGTCCGCACCAAACGCTGGAAACTCGTCTATTTTATGGACGAACGGGTCAAGGACAAGGACGGCGTGCTGTACGATCTGAAAAAAGACCCCGGCGAGACGAAGAACCTCTACAACGATGCTAAGTACGCCAGAGCTGTCAAGAGACTCGAGCGACTTGCGCAAAAATGGAACCAAAACAGTTAAACAGGAGGCTCCGAACCATGAAAGTCGGCCGGACAGCATTCATCTTCGCAGCGGTACTGCTCACAAGCTCGCCACTTCATGCCCTGACAATCGCCCGCAACGGCCGAGCCCGCGCCGCGGTTGTCGTTGCCTCCGATGCCCCGGAGCCGCAGAAGCATGCCGCGGCCGAACTGGCCGAATTCCTGGGCGAGATCACCTCGGCCCAATTCGAAATTAAGGCCCAGGTGACCGGCGAACATCCCCACATTCTCGTAGGCCCCGAAGCGGCCAAATCCGTCAACACCAGTTTTTCGACCGAAGGCCTCGGACCCGAAGGAATTATCATAAAGACGGTCGGCAAAAACCTGATCCTTGCCGGCGGCGAGCCTCGCGGCACACCCTATGCCGTCTACACCTTTCTGGAAGGCCAGCTTGGCTGTCGCTGGTGGTCAAGCAAAGTCAGCACGATACCCCGCAGAAAGACAATCCGCGTCAACAATCTCGACGTTCGATACGTTCCCGTGCTGGAATATCGCGAGCCGTACTGGTTCGATGCGTTCGACCCGGACTGGGCAGTCAGGAACAAATGCAACGGAAATCGCCCGGCCCTGGATGAAAAAAGAGGCGGCAAACATATCTACCAGGGTTTTGTGCACACCTTTTACCCGCTCATACCGCCCGAAAAGTACTTCAAAGATCACCCCGAATGGTTCAGCGAAATTGAGGGCAAGCGCACCGTCGAACGCAGCCAGTTGTGCCTGACCAACGAAGAGATGCGCAAAGAACTGGTAAGGAACCTCAAAAAGCAACTGCGAGCCAATCCCGCCGCTACAATCGCCTCGGTATCTCAGAACGACTGGCATGGAAACTGCCAGTGCAGCAAGTGTGCCGCTGTCGAGATGGAAGAGGAAAGCCCGGCCGGATTAATGCTCCGATTCGTCAATGCTGTAGCTGCCGACATCGAAGAGGAATTCCCGAACGTGGCAATAAGCACCCTCGCCTATCAGTATACACGCAAGCCCCCCAAACACGTCAGACCCCGACCCAATGTAATTGTACGGCTCTGCAGTATCGAATGCTCCTTCAGCAAACCGCTTGCAGACGAGCGAAATGCCAAATTTCGAGACGATATTGTTGGATGGTCGAAAATCTGCGATCGTTTGTATATATGGGATTACACTACCAACTTCCGCCACCACATCATGCCGCACCCCAACCTCCGCGTACTGGGCCCGAACGTCAAGTTTTTCGCCGACCACAGCGTCAAAGGCCTGTTCGAACAGGGCGCCTATACCACAAATGGAGCCGAAATGGCCGAATTGCGGGCGTGGGTGCTGGCGAAACTGCTCTGGAATCCCGACCTGGACGGACAGAAGCTTATAAAAGAGTTTATTGATGGCTATTACGGCCCCGCGGCACCGAACATAGAAGCCTACCTCGAAGTAACCCACGACGCTGTCGAAAAAAGCGGCGACTGGCTGGGTTGTTTTTCCCCGCATACAGCCGAATTCTTATCTTTTGAGACCCTCAACCGGGGCTGGAAGTACCTCAAAGAAGCCGAACAAGCCGTTGCCGATGACCCGGACCTGCGATTCCGCGTACAGGTTGCGCAACTGCCGACGCTCTACACGCTTATGATGCGATGGGATAAGATGAAAGAGCAAGCCCGGACCTCCGGTGCAGACTGGCCCGTCTCGGATTCCATCCAGAAAACATTCGACCACTTCATCAAAATCG
Organism: uncultured Pirellulales bacterium; assembly: GCA_964406945.1. Lineage (GTDB taxonomy): Bacteria > Planctomycetota > Phycisphaerae > Sedimentisphaerales > Anaerobacaceae > UBA2266. Next base: position 25,440 of record CAYOTO010000006.1, on the reverse strand, counting down.
CCCGGAAGAAGAACATAACCCGTCTGAGCGAATGGCAGCCCGGCTTCGGCGCACTGGAAGATGCCGTGCAGCGCGCAAGTAAATGATTTAACGTCCTCGTGCAAGCCCCATATAGGACAAACCTGTTGCGGTTTCGACTCACTCTGCTCTATTATATCGCATCAATCGACGCTCTATGGTTCCGAGGAGAATTACTATGAAGCACTTGTCTGCAAAATCCGTTGTTCTTGCATGCGTTGGATTCGTTCTGCTCTCGGCGGTCCCCGATGTGGCGGGTAAAGCCGTGCTGTCCGGCCAACTGAAGAAGTGGCACAGACTTACTGTAACCTTCGACGGGCCCGAGACTTCCGAGCAGGCTGATCCGAACCCTTTCCTGGATTATCGCCTCAACGTAACCTTCACTCATGCTGACTCAAAGCATGTTGTTGCGGGCTTCTACGCGGCCGACGGCGACGCCGCCCAAACCTCCGCCAAAACCGGAAACAAATGGAGAGTCCACTTCAGACCCGACAAGCAGGGCAAATGGTCTTACAAAGCCTCTTTTCGCAAAGGCGACAAAATAGCGATCAGCCGCAATCCCGGTGCCGGAGAGCCGGTTTCATTCGACGGAGCCGAAGGCTCTTTCACTGTCGGGCCGACCGACAAATCGGGCAGAGACTTCCGCTCGAAAGGCCTTTTGCAGTACACAGGAAGCCACTACCTCCAGTTCGCAGAAACCGGTGAGTACTACATTAAGGGCGGCGCAGACAGCCCAGAGAACTTCCTCGGATACGCAGATTTCGACGATACGTACGATTCGGCGGCCCTTAAACGCAAAGGCGAAGCCGCCGGCGACAAGTTTATTCACCGATATGAGCCGCACCTGAGAGACTACAGACGCGGCGATCCGACCTGGAAGAACGGCAAGGGAAAAGGCATGATCGGCGCCCTCAATTACCTGGCGTCCAAGGGCATGAACAGCGTTTATTTCATTCCTTATAATATAGACGGCGGCGACGGCAAAGACGTCTGGCCCTGGACCGGCCCCGCCGAGAGGCTCAGATACGATTGCAGCAAACTCGATCAGTGGGAAATAGTTTTCTCGCACATGGAGAAACTGGGCCTGATGATGCACATGATTACTCAGGAGCAGGAAAACGATCAGGGCCTCGATAAGGGCGAACTCGGAGTCCAGCGAAAACTCTACTATCGCGAGCTGATCGCCCGATTCGGCCATCATCTGGCGATTACGTGGAATCTCGGCGAGGAAAACACCAATACCGACGCCCAGAGAAAGGCTTTCTGCCGTTATATAAAGAATCTCGATCCCTACGATCACCCTGTCGTATGCCACACTTTCCCCGGCAGATACGACGAAGTCTATACCCCCCTGCTCGGGTTCGAGTATTTCGACGGTCCATCACTGCAGACAAACGATACGCACAGGCAGACCATCAAGTGGATCGACGAATCGGCCCGATCGGGGCGCAAATGGTATGTCTGCCTGGACGAAATAGGTCCGGCTCACACCGGCGTCAAGCCCGACAAAGACGATTTCGATCACGACGAAGTGCTGTACAAACACCTCTGGGGCTGTCTGATGGCCGGCGGAGGCGGTGTAGAGTGGTATTTCGGCTACAAATGGCCTCATAACGACCTCAACTGCGAAGACTGGCGCAGCAGAGATCACATGTGGGATCTAACCAGATACGCCCTGGAATTCTTCCATGAGCACCTGCCCTTCACTGAAATGAAGCATGCCGATGAACTGACTCCCCGCAAAGATGACTACTGCTTCGCCAAACCCGGCTCAGTCTACGCAATCTACCTCCCTTCGGGCACTACAATGCTCGATCTGCGAAACAACCGGGCTCACTTCAGCGTAAAATGGTACAATCCCCGCGCGGGCGGGCCGCTTCGGGACGGCAGCGTTGATAAAATCGCGGGGCCTGGTTCTGCGGCAATCGGCAATCCGCCGCAGGATGCAGATAAAGACTGGGTGGCCTTGATCAGGCTCCAACAGTAGCCTGCAAAGCAGGATAAAACCTGATTACGGCCTCTGAATGGGCAGCATCGTTTGCAAGCGTTTGCGCACAAGCGGCTTATATAAAAAAGCTATTGCAATACATATCACCGGAAGATATAATCTCGTGTTTTTACGGGACCGATCAATAGCTTAAGCGATATACCGAGGATTTTTACAGGAGTTGATTCCTATGGAACCTATGACCGCGGCGGAAATTGACCTCTTTTCAGAGCAACTGCCCTCAATGGACGACATTCGAAGCCTCACGGACCGGGTCAATTCCAGTGAGCGGGCGAGAATAGCCTTCAGCGAAAAACTGGAAGAGAACCTTTCGAGAACCTCCCCCGCTGCACAACTGGCCGCGGGGATCGGTCTTTACCTGCTCGGAAGATTTGACGAGGCTGTCAACAAGCTCGCCAAGGCCGAGGAATGCCTTGAAAAATACATCTACACGGCTTTTGCCCTCCGAAAAGCCGGTCGCACGGATGAAGCGACAGCCAGTCTGGACAAGGCCAAGTCGCAGGGCGCCGATACTCTTACGGTAACGCTGGAAAAGGCGGCGACCTACAGAATGGCCGGCGACATCGAAGCTGCCGAGAACGAACTGAAAAGTTGCGGCAATTTCGAGAATGTCAGTGCCGAATACCACTACCAGCTCGGAAGAGTCCGTGAGGCTCAGGGTGATTACGCCAGAGCCGGCAACAACTTCGAAAAAGCGGTCGAGTTGGCTCCGGACCACTGCAGAGCGCTTTTCCACCTGGCCTACAGATGCGATCTGGCCGGGGACGAACAAGCGGCGATTGACTATTACAGGCAGATCGTTACAAAAGGCGATTCGCCGGTGTACGTCAGTGCGCTGATGAATCTGGCGGTTCTCTACGAAGACGCAGGCAGGTTTAACAAGGCCTCGCAGTGCGTGGACCTGGTTCTCGAAGCTCATCCGAACCATGCCAGGGCCCAGCTTTACATCAAGGACATCGAAAGCTCCAAGACCATGTTCTACGACGAGGAAAAGGAGCAGCGCAGGACACGCAAGAACCAGATCCTCGAAACCCCGATTTCCGACTTCGAGCTTTCCGTGCGAAGCAGAAACTGTCTTAAGAAGATGAACATTCGAACGCTGGGCGATCTGCTGAACATCACCGAGGCGGAACTGCTGTCGTACAAGAACTTCGGGGAAACATCTCTGCGGGAAATCAAAGCAATACTCGAATCCAAAAACCTCCGTCTGGGGATGGCTCTTGAAGAGAAACAGTTCGCGCCGCCGGAAGAACCCCAGGGGGTCGAAACCGGTGAAGACGAAGCACTGCTCAACAAGCCGGTCGAAGATTTGCAGCTTAGCGTTCGTGCCCGCAAATGCCTCCAAAATTTGAACATTCGCACTATTGGCGATCTAACCCGCAGAACGGACGCAGAACTGCTTGGATGCAAGAACTTCGGGGTAACCAGCCTCAACGAGATTAAAAAGGCGCTTGGAACACTGGGTCTTTCGCTCAGGAGTCTTGACTAGACTGCTCGAACTCGCAAGCCTGGCTTTTTTACCGGTCGGATCACCAGAATCTGATTTTCGCCTGCTTTTTTAGCAGTCCGAATCGTGCTACCAGTATCGAAAGAGGAAATTACCTTGTTCGCTGCTAATAGAAACCTGACCGACGGCCGAAAACGGCTCGGTGCTGCGCGAGCCACCGGTGCCGAATGCCGCATAAAGACCCCTTGCGACTTCATCTCCGTTTTCCTGCTTTCAGTTGTTCTCAGCGTGGTTTTTACGGCCGTGGGAGGCTGTAAGCCCCGGAACGCCCCCGAAGCTACCCCCCAGATGGATGTGGACCGACGTTTTTGGGTGCGAGTCCTGTTATTAAACAATGTTTCAAAATGCCGGGTGAATATTGATTCGGCGTTCAGCATTGCCGGTTCCGGCACCGAGACGCCGCCCTCCCGGTTCGAACGCGACCAGGCGAACCTTGTAATCTCACGAAATCAGGACCAGGTGCAGGTGGGGGATCTGTATACATTCTACGACGAAGCCGAGATCTTGCCCGATCCGCCACATATAATCCACATAGATGGCGAACCTCACAGGGGAGTATTGAGAATAATCGCCAATTCAGAAAGCGAAACATTCGATGTCGTCAATCTCGTTCCGCTGGAGCCGTATCTGGCCGGTGTTGTTGGCGCCGAGATGCCCCCCTACTGGGAGCCGGCGGCTCTACAGGCCCAGGCCGTGGCCGCCAGAACGTATTGTCTATATACCAAGAAACGCTTCGGAAAAAACAGGCATTGGGATGTCAGCAGGACGCAGGCAACCCAGGTTTACAAGGGCGTGCAGGGCGAATCCGAGCGAATCTGGGATGCGGTAAACCGAACTCGCGGAATGGTCCTTATGTGCCGGGGAGATGGCATCGACCTGGGGCTGTTCCCAACCTATTACAGTTCTAACTGCGGCGGCCACACCGAAAACGCCGAATCCGTCTTCGGCGAACATTTCGAGGCGCTTCAAGGTGTACCTTGTCCTTACTGCCGCAAAGTCGCCAAACCGGATTCCTTCTTCTGGCCGGTTGTGCAACTGGACAAGTCCGAAATTCAAGAACAACTGTTCAGCAGATATCCGAATCTCAGGCGTTTGGGCCGAATTGAACAGGTCCTGCCGCTTCGAACGAGTGATTACGGCAAATTTGCACGTTTGACTATGGTCAAGCTGATCGGCTCCACCGGCCGCACAGATTCACTTCGAGGCGAAGATTTCAGACTTTCCCTTGATCCAACCGGACGCAAGCTCCGCAGCGCAGCCTTCAAAATGGTCGACCGCGACGAAATGCTGGAGTTCGCCTCCGGACGAGGCTGGGGCCACGCAGTAGGCATGTGCCAGTGCGGCGCTCAGGCGATGGCCAGGAACGGGGCCTCCTTCCACGCGATCTTGCGACAATATTACCCGGCGGCTGAACTGATGAAGGTTTATTGACATGAGCAGTTTCGATATCCTTCACAAAGACGCCGGTACGAAAGCGCGGGCGGGCATCCTTACCACGGCGCACGGCAGGGTCGAAACACCCACATTCATGCCGGTCGGCACGTGTGGAGCGGTCAAGGGCACTGCACCCGAGCTTCTTGCAGCCACCGGCGCGCGGATAATGCTTGCCAATACCTACCACCTGATGCTCAGACCCGGCGTCGAAACAGTTGAAAAACTGGGCGGATTGCACTCTCTGTCCGGCTGGAAGGGTCCGATATTGACCGACAGCGGCGGCTACCAGGTATTTTCACTGAGCAGTCTGGCAAAAATCACGGACGACGGCGTGGAGTTCGCAAGCCATGTAGACGGAGCCAGAGCGTACCTCAACCCTGAAATAGCCACCGACATACAGAACCGTCTCGGAGCGGATATCATAATGTGTTTCGATGAGTGCACCCCCTACCCGGTTGAGCGGCCCCGACTCGAAGCGGCGGTGGAAAGAACACTAAACTGGGCCGCAAGGGCAAAGAAGGCACACAAAAATCCCGATAGACTTCTTTTTGGCATAGTTCAGGGCGGAATCGACCTCGATATGCGAACATTCTGTGCGTCAAGGCTGGTAGATATGAATTTCGATGGGTATGCCATCGGCGGCTTGAGCGTGGGCGAGGGCCATGAGCAAATGGTGAGAACCGTCGGTCATACGGCCGGGCTTCTGCCTGAAAATCAGCCGAGATACCTGATGGGCGTGGGCACTCCGTCCGATATTATCGCCGCGGTAATGGCCGGAATAGATATGTTCGACTGTGTCTTGCCAACACGCAACGGTAGAAACGCCTATGCTTTTACCGAGAGCGGACCTCTGCGTATGAGAAACAGCGTTCATACCGAAGATAAGGGCCCTGTCGAGGCCGAATGCGACTGCTACTGCTGCAGAAACTTCAGCCGGGGAGCCATCCGGCACTTTTTCAATGTGTCCGAGATGCTCGGTCCTATAATGTTGTCGCTTCACAATATCAGGTTTTACCAGCGTTTGATGGCCCGGATACGGCTGACGCTTCGCGAGGGAAGACTTGAAAACTGGGCGAGAGAAAGCCTTGCCAGATATCGCAGCCTTGGCATGTAGCAGGCAGGACCAATTTAAGCCCGCGATTGCCAATTGCAGTTTGACATTTATCGGCAGCCGTTATAATTTATCCGCTATTCATTAATAATTGGCAAAGGACTATACTTATGGCAAATACATGGATATTGGCGCAGCAATCAGCGGACGAGGCCCCGACTACTATTCAGTCGACGCCTCCAAGCGACGAAACATCCGAGACAATAGCCGTTAACGAATCAGACCCCAACACCGTAGCACCAAAGAGAGAGCCTCAATCGCCGTGGACCATGCTGATATGGTTCCTGCCGATGATGATCATACTGTATCTGTTCATGTTCCGCGGTCCCCGCAAACAGAAACAGGAGCATAAACAGATGGTCCAGTCGTTGTCCAAGGGCGACAAGGTGCGAACTATCGGCGGCATTCTCGGTACAATTGTCGACGTGAAAGACGACGAGATCGTCCTCAAGATAGACGAATCCAGCAACACCAAAATCAGGGTTACTCCCGCCGCCATAGGCCAGAAACAATCGAAAGAAAAGTAATTAATCTCGCGATCTGCATACTCGGATTCTCAGCAGCATAAGGAACGGAATATGAATAAGAATCTCCTCTGGAAGCTTATCCTGATCATCGTCCTGGTCATAGTTGCCGTGTGGAAAGTCTATCCGCCGGCCAAAACTCTCAAGCCCGGCATAGACCTCGGTGGTGGAACCACCCTCATATATGAAATCGACACGCAGGGCCTGAACAGATCGGAAAGGCGGAATCTGGCCCAGAGGATGATTACGGTATTGCGAAGACGAATCGACCCTACCAACATCCAGAACCTCGTGTGGAGACCTCAGGGCGATAGCCGTTTCGAAGTCCAGATGCCGTTGGCCAGCAAGGAAACCCGGCAGAAGCGCGCCGCCTACGAAGAAGCCCTCGATAATCTGCTCCAGGAGAACGTAAACCCGGCGCGAATCGTCCGCTCACTGACCAAGTCTGAAGACGAACGCCAGGCCGAATTCCAGGAAATCGCCGAAAACGACCCCAACAGAATGGAAATTCTGGATACGCTGGCAGAGGCCTATGACAACAAGCAACAGTTGCAGGAAAAACGTGACACTCTTTCAGAGCAGATCAGCCAGGCCGAGCAGGCGATATCCTCGTCGCCGCTGGACCTCGAAGAAGTAAAGGCAAATCGCACTGACTGGGCCAAACTCAGCAACGAGGAACTTACAGAAGCAGTCCGGGATGTTGCTTCGGCGGACGTAAACGACATGAACAACGTCCCGGTAGACGCCGTTCGCAATTATGTAGATTCCTACGACCAGTGGCGCAAGGTAATGGAGGATCTAACCAACCCCGAAACGGGCGCCAATGTTCGCTACAAGGAAGCAAGAAGGGCTCTGGATCAGCTCAATATCAGCGCCGAGCAGGTCCAGTCGATACTGGAGTTGGACCCTGAAAATACGAAACGTCAGGAGCGGCTTCAGCAGCTTAAGGAGGAGTTTCCCGGCCGGGCCGAGCAGATCAAAGCGGTTGTCAGCGCATACAAAGAGTATCGCCCGTATCGAGGCAGACTGGATGACCCGCGGGACTTGCAGCGCATGCTCAAAGGCGCCGGTATTCTGGAGTTCCGTATCCTTCCCACGGTCAATCACCCCGAAGTCGACATGGATCTGGTGAATCGCACGCTGAACCAGCTCCAGGAAAAAGGACCAAAGTACGCTTCGAACGAAACCCGCGGCAAATATGTTTGGGTCGAAGTCGAAAATCCGGCCGAGTGGATCGCAAGAAGCGCCGAAGGACAGTTGATTCCCAGAATGCGGGATTCGGAGGAAAGACCGGTTATTCTCGGGGAATTCGCGGGCAAGGTCTACGTACTGGCCAGCGATGACGTCGGCGAAGAGGCCATGCTTCACGGCAGCGGTGAAAAAGAATGGAAACTGGTTCAGGCCTCGCCGACCAGCGACCAGATGGGGCGCCGGGCGATCAGTTTCACACTCGACGACCGCGGCGGCAGCATGTTCTGGAAACTCACCGGTCCCAATCAGGGCCGGCCTCTGGCAATACTGCTCGACAACACGGCCATATCAGCCCCCGTTTTGCAGGCCCGGATTAGCACCGACGGCACCATTACCGGCAGCTTCTCGCAGCAGGAAGTTCAGGACATGGTCAATAAGCTCAATGCGGGCTCGCTGCCGGCCAGACTCATCGAGCAGCCTATTTCGGTCAATACAATAGGCCCCTCGATCGGAGCCGACAATCGCAGACAGGGCATCATGGCCGGCCTGATCGGACTGGCCACGGTCATCGTCATCATGCTGGTTTACTACACGCTGGCAGGCTCCATCGCGGATATCGCTCTGTTGATGAACATGCTGTTCATTCTGGGGGCGATGGCGCTTCTGGACGCAACATTTACACTGCCCGGTATCGCCGGTCTTATCCTGACCATCGGTATGTCAGTCGACGCCAACGTGCTGATATTCGAGCGAATCAGGGAAGAGCAGAAGAAGGGATCGGCTCTCAGGATAGCTATTTCGAATGGTTATTCCAGAGCGTTCAGGACTATTTTCGATGCGAACCTGACGACTTTGATAACGGCGGCGATTCTCTACGGCGTGGCTTCCGAAGAAATCAAGGGATTTGCCATTGTGCTCATGCTCGGTATTGGCTCGAGTATGTTCACCGCCCTGTTCGTTACCAGAGTTATTTTCGATCTGCTTCTTTCGAAAAAGATCATCAAGGACAAGCTGGTAATGCTGACTCTGATTCACAGACCGAACGTGAACTGGATGAAGCTCAGACCCGTCTTCTTCACGATTTCACTGGTTCTGATTCTCGGCGGCCTGGCCGTATTCTTCACCAGAGACGACGCGGTCAACAACAAATACGACATCGAATTCACCGGTGGAACAAGCGTTCAGATAAATTTGAAACCCTCTTCCGACCTTACCAGGCAGGAAATCGAGCAGCGCATCCACGAAATCGGCAAGCAGCAGAACAATGCCCTGGTTGCGGCGAACGTCTACAGTGTGGGCAAAACCGGCCGGTCTTTCGAAATCAACACAACCGCTACGAACAATATCCAGGCCCAGGTAACTCTGCCTCAGAACGACAAAACCGAGGCCGAGATCACAGAGATGATCCGCAAGGCCGAAGCCGAGGCCAACGGACAGTTGCTGAATCTTACCGTCACGAAAGAAAGCGACAGTCCGCCTACATTCACGGTTAAGACCAGCCAGATGAATCAGACGCTGGTAAAGAATGTGCTGAGTTCCGCGATGCCCGATGCACAGATTTCGGAACTGAAAATCAACGAGACGGTTAACGATGCGATAATGGACGCATTCGCCGACGACCTCGAGGTGCAGCAGAGCCTGCAGCCGCAAAAGGTCGAAGCCGAGAAGATAACCGAATCGTTGCTCGAATCGTATCCTGAACTGAACGCGTACCTGAACGGGGTCAAGGTTTCGGTCGAACTCGGACGGGCGACCACGGCCGCCGAACTTGATGAACGTTTCGAGTTACTGCTGCACAAACCCGAAACGCGGGATCTTCAAAGAAACCCATATAAGATTCTCAATGCGGAGCTGAACCCAATAAGGGATCCGAATGAATCTTTGACGCAGTTTACCTATGTAAGTGTTCCTTCGAATGTCGGCGCAGCCGAGCTGCAGGCCGAAGACTGGCAGAGGTTTGTAGAGAATGAAAAGACCAAGATTCAGGCGGCAACCACGCTGGAAGGCTCGCTGCCTCGGGTTCGTCAGTTCGATCCTTCGGTCGGTAACGAGCAGAAGACGCGGGCGTTAATCGCCATCGTACTTTCGCTGATTGCGATCATTACCTATATATGGGTGCGTTTCGGAAACTTCCGTTACGGCCTTGCGGCGATTCTGGCGCTGGTGCACGACGTGTGCATTACGCTCGGCACCGTTACAGCAACCGCATATATAGCCCAGTACGCGATCGGTGAAGCCCTGCTGATAGGCGACTTTAAGATAAACCTTGCCATCATCGCGGCATTTCTGACCCTGATCGGTTATTCGCTCAACGACACCATCGTTGTGTTCGACCGCATCAGGGAAAACCGCGCCAAGGCACAGTTGACGGCTCAGACGATAACCAACAGCATAAATCAGACGATTACGAGAACTATCATGACGTCTTTCACGACGTTCATAGTTGTTCTGATTATGTATATCTTTGGCGGTGACGGCCTAAGAGGCTTCACCTTTGCCATAGGCTTCGGTGTTATCGTCGGTACTTATTCATCGATCGCCATTGCCGCTCCCGTACTGTTGATCGGAACAGAAGGACAGACATCCAAAGGCAAGGGCAAGGGCAAAAAGTAACGGTCCTTACCAGAGGCGAGGCCGACGAGCATCCGGCGAAGTACTATGCCTGTGGCGAAAAGTTGTTAGTTCACGATGCATAAAGACTTCAAAATGGGAATGCTGCTCGGCCTCGTGCCCGTTCTGGCGGGCATTGCTTGGCTGGCGTCCAGACCGAATCTGAGCACTCAGCGGCTGCATAACCGAACCAAGCCGGAAGTCAACGCCGCCAATCGCGTCGAACCTGCACCGATACCGCCGGAACCGCAACCTGTCCGACGGGAGCTTCCTGCTACAGATACAGGCTCTGGCGAAACGACCGAGGAACCGGACAACAAGACCGCCAACGAGCAGACCGAACCCGCGCAACAGGCCAGATACCATGTCGTCCAGAGGAATGAAACCCTCTCCCAGATAGCGAAGAGCTATTACGGCTCATCGTCGAAGTGGCGCACTATCTACCGGGCGAATCGGTCGGTGATTTCAAATCCCGATAAGCTCAAACCGGGAACGCGGCTGCTGATACCTGATTAGACAGTTCAGGATTGCCCGGGCAGGTCTGCCGCAGCGTCGCGATCAACGAGCCAGGTAACCCTGTCGAGAACGCGCCAGAGAATGTGAATGGGATATTTGATCTCATCCGGCTCCTCGGTCAGCACTTCGCCCAGCATGGGGGCTTTTTCGGCGCCGGTTACGAGAACCAGTATTCTTTTGGCTCCGCATAGCACCGGACATGTCAGCGTTATGCGATTGAGTTTCTCGTCGAGTACATAAACAACGCAAGCCAGATGCTGGGAATCGAACATGGCGATACTGTCCGGAAACAGCGATCCGGTGTGGCCGTCTTTACCCATTCCCAGGGCTATAAGGTCGAATTCCGGATTCTTGTCGGGCGCGAGGTTGAAAACGCTGCGAATTTCATGCTCGTACTCGCTGGCAGCCTCGGAAAAATCGTCATAGTGCGTAGGTACGGCGTGCACGTTTTCAGGCGGAATAGGCACCTTTGTGAGGAATGCCTCCTCAGCCAGTCTGTAGTTGCTCTGGGGCGAATCTTTGGGAACGTAGCGTTCGTCCACCCAGAAAAGGTGTATTCTGCTCCAGTCAAGCGATAAAGAGGCCTGCTCCTGGCCCAAAAGCTGGAAAAAACGCTCCGGCGTATGTCCACCCGATACGGCAACCCTGAAAATTCCGTTGTTCTCGAGAGCTTTGCCGGCTTCTTCGCAGAAGATATCCAGAGCCTGCCGCGCAAGACTCTCGACATCGTCCGCAACCTGAATATTCGGTTTGTATTGGGCCGTCTTGACCATATTAAACCGCCTTCCTGCAAATATTTGCGCTGTCGCCGCGAAGCGTCGATCAGTCATCCGCCTGCCGATCAGCCACTCGATGTTATATCGGCCACGATGGTAAGACAACTTTTTTGAAAAAAACCTGTAACCGCCGAGACCGGCGAGTTTGCCCTGTTTACAACTATCCCGCTATTTTCGGCTCGGTAGCGGTTTAAATTTGACGTATCTCGTCGCAGAGACTATAATCCGTACTCTCAATTGGTTACTCGCTTTTATGTTGACGAATATGGTACGCAGCTTTGCAGCAATCGAGCTTTTCAGGCCCCCGCTGAGGGCAGACTCGCTGTTTTACGACCTGATTTTGGTCATTTTCGGCTCGGCGGCGATCGCTCTGGGAGCGCAGATCGCGGTGGTTTTGCCGTTCAGTCCTGTACCTGTAACGGCCCAGACGCTGGTCGTTCTGCTGGTCGGCGCGCTGTTCGGACCCAGGGTGGGCGTTCTTACAGTGCTTGCCTACATAGGCCAGGGGGCGGCAGGTCTGCCTGTTTTTGCCGGGGCGAAGTTCGGCCCAGCCGTTCTTTTGGGGCCCACGGGCGGATATTTAGTCGGATTTGCAGCGGCTGCGGCTGTTTGCGGATATCTTGCCAGGCTGGGCTGGGACCGCAGGTTCCTGACGGCAAGCTTGATGATGATTGCGGCCAACGCAGCGATATATGCGTGCGGGCTGGCGTGGCTGGCGTGCCTGACGGGTATGGGCCGTCTTCAGATTGGCCTTGACGAATTGCTGAAAATTGGTTGTTATCCATTCATCGCGGGCGACCTCGTCAAGATTGCCGCGGCCGTGGCGATACTGCCGACGGGGTGGAAACTGTTGAATCGCAACCGCACGCGCAGTTAGTTGGCGTTAATAACCTGCGAGCGATTGTTCGATATCTGCTTATATCGAGCAGTTTTTTAGTTTTTTGGGGAATAGTGTAACGGTAGCACGACTGACTCTGGATCAGTTAGTCGAGGTTCGAATCCTCGTTCCCCAGTTTCCTTTCCCAGGTGCTTCGTACTCTTGCACAGCATTCTTCTCCCGGCGAATCACTATATCCGCCCTCGCGCTCCGGCATTACAAGCCGGTTGCCACAGTTCCACCGGCCTGCTAGAATATGCTGGTATCGGCGCTATCCACCGGGTATACGCGCAAAATCGAAGATTGCCCGGCTGTAAGGACACAGGAGGCTGACAAATGATCCGCTCAATTCTATTTATAGCCACTATCTTTTCGACGGCCAATGCTGTCGCGGCCCGCAGGCCCAACATCGTCTACATTATGTCGGACGAGCTTGCCTATTACGAGTTGTCTCACATGGGCAATCCCTACATCCGGACCCCCAGAATAGATAAGATGGCCGGTGAGGGAATTCGCTTCACACAGGCCCTGGCCGGGGCGCCGGTCTGCGCACCGTTAAGGTGCAGCCTCATGACCGGCAAGCACATGGGCCACGCATCGGTGCGCGCAAATGACGGCGGAACGCCTCTCAGGGCCGAAGAACAGACGATAGCCTCTATACTCAAAGAACTGGGCTATGCCACGGGCGGTTTCGGAAAATGGGGCGCCGGGGGACGCGGATCAACGGGAGTACCCGAAAAACATGGTTTTGACACCTTTTTCGGCTATTACGACCAGGTTCATGCCCACAGCTATTATCCGCCCTACCTGATCGAGAACAGTGCCGAGGTGAAATTGCCGGGCAACAATGGCGGACGTAGCGGGCGGACCTACTCGCATTACGAAATTATAAATCGCGGACTCGAGTTCATTCGCGAAAACAAGGACCGGCCTTTCTTCTGTTATCTGCCGATTACTCCCCCTCACGGTATGTACGACATACCCAAGGACGACCCGGCGTGGCAGTTGTACAAAGACGCGGAGTGGATGAAGGACGAAAGCGTTTCTAAAGAGGCGAAGAATTATGCGGCTATGGTCTCGATGGTCGACAGGAATGTCGGACAAGTGCTGGATCTGCTGCGGGAACTCGACATAGAAGATAATACAATCGTTTTCTTCACCGGGGACAACGGCGGCCAGGACAGATTCCGCAATAAGGAACACCCTCGCGGATTCTTCGGGCCGAACGTGAATCCCAGAACAGGCGTGGAATTCCGCGGCGGCAAGGGCAACCTTTACGAGGGCGGTTTGCGAATTCCATTCATAGTTCGCTGGCCCGGGAAGATCGAAGCCGGGCAGGTCAGCGACCTGCTGTTCTATCAACCCGATATTCTGCCGACACTGGCGGAGTTGACAACAGCGAAAGTACCGGAGGGTGTAGATGGTCTTTCGGTACTGCCCACTTTGCTTGGCGAGGGCACCGTTGGACGCAAACAGAAGCAGCATGAGTATTTATACTGGGAATATCGGAGCCAGACCGCAGTTCGCATGAAGAACTGGAAGGCAGTCAAGCCCGGCAAAAACGGTGCGTGGGAACTCTACGACCTGGACAAAGACATCAGCGAGCAAAACAATATTGCCGCAGATCATCCCGAGATACTCCAGAAGATGAAAGCATTCGCTAAAAAGGCGCACGAACCTGTCAGGCCGGGCACCTTCGCCGACCGCACGAACCACGAAAAGGACCGATGGGCCAAATGGGGCACATCGCGCGGCGGCGCCATACCGGGCGGAAAAGTAAATTCGCTGCCGAAAGAGGGGGCCATTTCGAATAAGTCGTGGCGGCTGGCAAGCTGCAGCAGTGAAAACACCGCCAATCGTAAACTCGCGAAGTTCGCGATCGACGGAGATCCTCGCACAATCTGGCACAGCCGGTTTACGCCCAAACTCGAAAAGCACCCGCACGAACTGGTCATCGATCTGGGCGGCACATACGATGTCAGCGCGGTGCGTTACCTCGCGAGGCAGGATAATGGGTGGAACGGAACCATTAAGAAGTGCGAAGTGTTCGTCTGCCCCGACGAAGATTCTTTCGGTAAGCCGCTGGCCGTGGTTGAACTGAAGAAGACGAAGAAACCGCAGGAGATAACTTTTGACCCTGTCCGGGGACGCTTCGTCAAAATCAGGGCGTTGTCGGAGATAAATGGCGGCCCGTGGGCCTCGGCAGCCGAGATAGGCGTCGTCGGCAAATCAGTCAAACAGAAGAGATGACCGTACGGATCGAAGCCCCCTTTTGCAGCACATTCAGGGCTCGTGGACCATCAGCCGTTCTATGATTCGGGCCAGTTCATCCGGCGGCATCTTCTCGATCAGATACGCATGGTCTTTATCAGGTTTATCCCGCCATTCGTTGCTGCCGTCGCTGAATACGTGATTATGCCCTTCCGAATGAAGCGTCCAGTAATCGCGACATCCGCGCACAGCGTAAAGCACGGCCGTTTGATCCCAACTCGAGCGTCCTCTGAAATCGTTGTAGAGTTGATAAGCAAGATAGGCCGGACCGTCCTGCGGAGCCCTCTGTTTGAACAGTTGACCGCCGGTCTTAATGGGATTACCGATTTCGGCTCCTGAGAAAACGACGGCGCCGGGCCACCGCCCTACACACTGAACGGTCGATTCGGAATCGGGACGATAAAAATTCGGCTCTTTTCCTGCCGGATACTTGCCTCCCATGCAGGACCACAATCGCACCTTAGCGGCAACCAGGGCTTCGCCGTCGAGCTTGCTGAAGGCATCGGATTCGGAATCGAGCAGCCTTCTCAAGTTCGTGAGATGGCCCACGGTGACAATTGCAACACTCGAATCCCGGCTCTTCGCAAGTACCTGCCGATAGACCTCGACAGCATCGGCGGCATCGGAATACCTTTTCAAATCATGCTCGAACGCTTCGGCAACGCCCTTTGTATATCTCGAGCGAACACGGAGCGACTGACGGGGATCTACGCCTATGGGAATGTCGGGATGGCCGAAGTAGGTGTTAATCGCATCCGCACACGAGGGCGCGTACATGTCGTCGCTGGTCACTATTACTGCGAGAATCTCAGCCTCACCGCTGTCGGCCAGGGCATGCAGCAGAGCAAGCGCCCCTACGTCGTCGACATCCGAGTCCAGATCCGTATCGAGGATAACGCCGATTCTTTCACCCGCAGGTGGCCGGCCTTGCGCCCTGTTCTGCACCGCCCACGCGGTGCTCGCGAACGCAATAACCAGCAAAAAGAGCTGTCTGTTCATGAGAAAACCATTCCAAAGAAGTCTGTCGTGTTCTCTTGTCAGCTTAACTGACCTGCGGGCGCCGTTCAATGCCTTTGTGTTTTCCCTGTTGCGGCTGGACCGGTTTCTGTAAAATGCAGCTTTACAGTCATGCGACGGATCGATGTCCTGCATAAAGGAGACGAAATTATGCAAAATAGCACAAGACGAGGATTTCTTTCGGGCCTGGGGGCCGCGGGCATTGCGGGCAGTTTGAACGTTTCCGGTACCGCTGTGGCCGACGGCGGAACACGCTCAGAACTCGAAGTTACAAACGTCGAAATTCTGCAGGTAACCGGCAAGAACGGCAGAAAAGCCCTGTACCTGAAAATCCACGCGGGCAACGATCTTTACGGGCTGTACGGGCCTGTAGACGGCGAGGCCGCAATATTCGTCGACAGATTCTTCAAACGAGGCCTTATCGGAGAGGATCCGCTTGCCTTCCAGGCATACTGGGACCGGATGTTCAGGGCCAGCCGGCATTCTCGCGGCAGTCATTATCTTATGGCTCTCAGTGCCGTTGACAACGCGCTGTGGGATCTGCGGGGACGCCTGTTCGGGCTTCCGGTGTATCGTCTTCTCGGAGGCTCGCGCAAAAAGGTCAACGCGTACGCAAGCTGCCTGGGGTTTTCTCAGGAACCGGCCGCGATGAAGGCAAAGGCCCGCCAGTTGAAGAAAGAGGGCTATCATCATCAGAAGTGGTTTGTCAGAGACCGCGGCCCCAGCTACGGCCCGCAGGGAGTTGAAAAGGATGCGGAAGTCGTAAAAAACCTGCGAGAAGCGGTCGGTGATGACGTGGATCTGATGTTTGACGCGTTCTGGCGGTGGGACCTGCAATATGCCCTGGCATGGACCAGGAGGGTCGAGCAGTACAATCCCCGGTGGATCGAAGAGCCATTCCAGACCGCGAATCTGGATGCCTTTATCGAATTGAGCCGCGAAACATCCATTCCCGTTGCAACCGGCGAGCATTTCTACGGCCGGTGGGACGTTCACAAGTTCCTGAAAAATGACGCGATCATGGTCGTTCAGGCAGACCCCGAGTGGTGCGGCGGCGTAAGCGAACTGGTCAAAATGTGCACGCTGGCGTCCGTGCACGGGGTAAATGTGATCCCTCACGGGCACAGCATCCATGCCGCGATGCACGTGGTGGCCAGTCAGCCCGTGGAGATATGCCCGCTGGTGGAATATCTGATCAATAAGATGAGCAGGTACTACGACTTCGAGAAGTACAAGCCAACTCCGGTCAATGGCATGCTGGAACTGCCGGACAGGCCCGGTTTCGCAATAGAATTCGATGAATCGGTAATCTCCGAAGTGCGGCCGATCTCGTGGCGTCAGACTTGATTATAGAAATCAGCGGGCAAGCTGGCGATATTGACAGGGCTAATCGACCAGTTCGCGTTCTATTTGTTCGAGGCTCTTGCCTTTCGTCTCCGGCAGCCTGAGATATATCGCGAGAAAACCTGCAATGCAGATTGCTCCGAAGGTCCAGAATGCCCCATGCGCGCCTAGCATTGAGTTGAGATACGGAAACGACAGAGTAAGCGCCGTACAGGCGACCCACAGTGACAGCACGGCGACCGACATTGCCGCTCCCCTGATTCGATTGGGGAAAAGTTCTGAAATAAGTACCCACGTAACCGGAGCCAGGGACATTGCATAGCAGGCGATGGCGGCGACGATAAGCACGAGCATATGCAAACCGGTGCTGTTAAAGTAATAGCCGGTTCCCAGCAGAGCATAGAGACACGCCAGGCCGCCGGCCCCGATCAGCATAAGTGCTTTTCGTCCCAGCTTATCGACCGTCCGGATGGCTACAAACGTAGCCAGAAGGTTTACGATGCCGGTGATTACCACATTAAGAAGCATATTGCTGACGCCGTACCCGGCCTCCTGAAAAACCTCCTGAGCATAATTGAATATCACATTGATTCCGCACCATTGCTGAAAAACCGCCAGAAAAACGCCCAGCCCCAGTATTCTGACAAGTCTGGGCTCGAGCAAATCCCTGAACCGCACACTTGCAATCTCCTCAGCGGCGAGTGTTTTGCTGATATCGATCACTTCAGCGCGGCCGTATTCGGTTCCGCCGACCCGCGAGAGTATGCGCTCGGCTTCATCGGCCCGTCCGTATTTTGTAAGCCACCGGGGACTTTCGGGCACAAAGAACATGAGAGCGAAAAACAAAAAGGCCGGGACCGTCTCGGCGCCGAACATCCATCTCCAACCGCGACGTCCGTTCCATGTAGGCGCAAGGTACGCCGACATAATGCGATTGTCCCGGGCTTTCCGGGACTCGATCTGAGCGTCTGTCTCGGGAACGAAGAAACGCGTATTCGGAAGTTCTTCCCGCACGTTCGCCAGGCCGGCCTTCTGAGCAATTCGGACGGCCTGTTTTTTCTGATCTTCGATATCCAGGCCGGGATATTCCGCCGCGATTGCCGCTTCGGACCTTTCGTCAACCAGCAGCCTGATCTGGTCCGCGGTTGGAACCGGCTGTGCTATCAGCATATTGACGATTTGAGCCGCGAGAATGCCGATTACGATTGTCAGTTGATTTATGGAGACGAACTTGCCGCGCATGGATGCGGGGGAGACCTCCGCGATATACATTGGCGAGAGATTGGATGCCAGGCCGATGCCGATACCGCCCGTGACGCGAGCTAGATTGTATGTAAAAAGGCCGCTTGAAAAGGCCGTCCCCACCGCCGAAATCGTAAACAACAGTCCCGATGATATCAGCAGCCGCTTTCGACCGAACCTGTCCGTAAGCATGCCCGAAATCATCGCGCCGATTATGCAGCCGAACAGCGCACTGCTCATCGCCCAGCCGCGGATAAAACGCATCTCGTCGGTTATTTCGAAGTGCGACTCGTAAAAGGGCTTGGCCCCTCCGACCACAACCCAGTCGTAGCCGAACAGCAGCCCGCCCATGGCAGCAACCAGGCAAATCAGCCAGATATACTTCATGTTGTATTGTGCTTGGCCGGTCTCCATATCCGTTCCCTCGTGAAGCATATCATCCTTAGAATACCGTTTAATCCGCCGACTTCATGGATTCACGCTGCAAGTCAATCCGCACAGCCTGCTTTCATGACAGCTTACACCGTTCAGTAAATGGGTTACTTTCGTCCGGTCGCCGCAACCGGCGCCAGAAAGAAATCGTCCACCGCGGCATTGATCAGCCTGAATCCATCCTTGTAGGGCATGTGTACCATGAAGCTGACATGCACTCCGATACGTTCAGTCCCGTCAGGCGGATTCAGGATCAGGCGGGGACAGTACGGCCGCCCGCTGTTCTGATCGTAACGCCCGACGCACCCGGCGCCCACGGGAACGGGCCATTCCAGCCAGAAACTCTGCGCACCGATTCGACCGTCATCACCGAGGTAGTCAACCACAATTTCCACTTTGGTTCCGACAAGCCTCAGTTGCGGCTCTCCGCCCTTGGCCACGGCCTGAATCCAGTTGAACATCAGAGCCAGTTGTGTCCCGTCCGGATAGGGATTTTCGACGTATTGACCGAATGTGAAGGCGTCTTTCACCCAGCCCCGCAGATACGTGGCATAACCGTACGAATGGCGCGCTCCGTAAAAAGGCCTGTACTGGCCGTGGTCGAAATTGCCGTCGAAAACATCACGGACGTTCAAAGGTTCCAGACCGTTTCTCGGAAACGGCCATTTTGCCGGCCTTTGCCAGCCCTTGAACTCGCCGATGCGGTCGTCCAGCTCGAAATCGCCGTTTATCAGCATATTCTCGGCGCCTATAACTGCGAAATGGGCGTTATCTACAGCCACCTCGGTGTCGAAGCCCGCCCTCTGACCCGGATTGCTGGCCTGGCCCCAGGTCGATGCCCACACATTCACCCGCGCGCCTTTCGCGCCTGCGGGAATCTTACCATATCCGGCCACACGCACGAATGAACCGGGCTCTCCGAAAAAGTCCTTGTTCATATTGTGCTGCTCAAGGGGTTTGCTGCCGCTCCAGGTCGACGGGGCGTCGCTGCCATAGAAGAAGACCTCCCAGCCGCCCGCTTCGTCCTCTTTGTCGGCGTTGTTTTCATCGTCCCGGCCTGCACCGCCAAGCCATATCCATGCTTCGTACAATCGCTCTTTGTTCGACTCCCACTGCGGCAAGATGATATCCTGCTGAAGAATAATGCGGCCGGAATTCTGTTCAGGTCCCTCGCCTTCGTAGCCGGTGGTTCCAGGGGTGAACCCGAGCGGTCGCTCGCGGATCATCTGCTCCGGAGCAGTCCAGTTGTTAATGTCGAACTGGACCGAGCCCCTTCCCATGGACACTTCCCTCCACCTGCTGCCGTCGGCGGGTCTGTAAAAACCCCTTCGGTCCAGCTGGTAGTTTTCAAAACCAGGATCCTCGAGCAAATTCGTCCAGGCCTGCAGCCGCCCTGGTGAACTGAATCCGGCAATAACCACCACGATAATCACGGTCAGACGAGAAGTGAAGAACTGCGTGCGCATAAAACCTTCCTGACTACTTGAATTGTCACCTGTTTTGACCAGCCCGCTGTTGAACTACCTCGTGTTCGCTGCTGACGACCAGGCCCCGCTTATCTATCAGGTTAAAATAATATACCGTCGCCGCCTCGGGCAGTCTGGCCCGGGCCATTCCTGCATCGGCATTCAATTCGGCCTCGACACTGCGCCACATACGCTTCTGCCAGTTGCCCAGGTCTTCGGTGTAATTTAGTTCGGCTTTTGTAACCGGAACATCGCTTTCATACTTCACCCAAATCCGCGAGCCGTTTCGGCCGCGACCGGCAATACTGGCCAATGGGGCTGCGTCCTTTAGAATCGCATCGGCCATGGCGTGGATTTCCTCCGGGTTTTCGCCGGCACCTCCATGGCCGTGAGGCATTCGCAGCCGTACGCAGAGCGTGCGATCCGATTTCGGCAGCCGGTAAGACTTGCGCAGTGAATCGAGCGGATATGCGAAATCATTTGTGCCCGTAACCCACAGCATCGGCATTCGGACATCCGGCAGATACTCCGAAGGATCCCACAACTTCAGCCACCTGGTCGCTTTCGCCCGCCCCATCTTCTCGAATACCCCCAGCCAGGTGGAGTTGTCGCCGAGAAAACCGCACCCGTAGACCGGAACTGCAAGTTTGAATCGATCATCGACCCCCGCGATGATACAAGTAAGATAGCCACCCCATGAAATGCCGGTTATGCCGGTGCTGTTCGCATCCACCTGTGGAAATGAGCGAATAAGCGAGTGAGCCAGGATCACGTCGGCGACCGCATGATAGGTCCACTGGTCGTCGACCGGTTGGTCGATCTGGTCGAATCCGCCCCATCCGGGCGGTCCGCCATCATCGTGGCGCGGATGATTGCGATAACCTCCGCTCGAGATGCAGCCGCAGGTATCCATTGCAATAGCGGCATAACCGCGATCCATCCACAATCGGACCCAGGGAATAAACGCCGAACCGCCTCCGCCGTGCACCAGAACCATCGCCGGAGCCTTTTCGCCGGCTTCGAGCTTTGGCAGTCCGTAATACGCGAAGACCTTCGTCGGCTCGCCCTTCCACTTGAGACCTTCGTAGAATATCGCTTTAACCTCCGACGTGCTGCGGTTTGCATCCGGGACAAAAGCAGGAGGTTCGAAAAGATACATGAGATCCCACGGTCCTGCCACCGCTTCCAGTTCGACCGCGAAGATAATCGTGAGCAAACAAGCCGCTTGAAATAGTCTGGTCATTCGCCGCCCTGACTATGAAATTTATGCATATTCATGGCCCGATACGGGCCCGACCGCCCCATATTATACGTTTAAGCTGTCGTCGTCCAGTCCCGGCGCAACAAAGAAACTTGCCGCCGTCGCCTACATCCTGTAGCATTTCCGCAACTGACTCCACCAAACAACGAGATTGCCAAGCAGGGGCGACTGACGGACATGACCGGATGTAATCACCAGTCGAATTCAGCCACTACAGGTGTATGATCGCTGGGACGGGTTGCCGTGCGCGGCTCGCGGTCTATGTAGCACTGTCGGCTTGCAGCAGCCAACGGCTCTGTCGCCATTATGTGATCGAGCCTCCAGCCGCGGTTTTTCGCAAAAGGGTTTCGTGTTCTGTAATCCCAGAATGTAAACTGACCCGGCTGGTCGCAGTGCCGGCGAAAAACATCGACGAACCCCCACTTTTGAACTTGCTCCAGAGCTGCCTGTACCTGCGGATTGAAGCAGACGTGGCCCAGCAGCATTCCCGGATCGTATACATCCATTGCCGTCGGGGCGACATTCAAATCCCCTACCCAGATCACCAGATTCGCAGCGTCGAAGTTGGCATCGAAAAATTGCCGCAGGCGCTCGAACCATGTCAGCTTGTACCTGTAAGTCCTGGAATCAGGAGACCGGCCCTGCGGTATGTAAGTATTCACTACGCTGATCCCGCATACATCCGCTTTTACCAGCCGCGGCTCGTCGACGGGTTCATCCAGTAATCCGAAAGCGGTGTTCTCGATGGCATGGGGGCTGAAGATCGCAACCCCGTTATACGCTTTCTGGCCTCGGAATACGTATCCATAGCCGAGTTCATCAAAAGCTTGAGCCGGAAATTCACAATCCTGCACCTTCGTCTCCTGAACCGCCAGTATGTCGGGGCGATGCTGCTTAAGCCAGTCAACCACGATGGGCAGACGAACTCGGAGGGAATTAACGTTAAAAGTCGCAACTTTGATCATTTCTTTTCAACAGTATGAAAGAGACTGCGAGCACATCGTGAAACTCCCCGGGGACCGAACAGGATTTGCCGCCCGCACTTTGCCGGTACGCCAAAATGTTACCTGCACCCCGCCGGCCCCCCGTCATGCAATATATAAAGGTAACGCCCCGGCCTTGACGATATATTAAATGATAACGATCACTTTTCTACCGGCATTTCAAGGCCGGTGCAAGAGTGCCGTGCGATAAGGAGTCTCAGATGTTCAAGAAAGTGATTTTGGTATTGGTCCTTGCCGGCTGTTGTATGCTGCTGGTCAGTTGCCAGACCGTCTCGGGTATCGGCAAAGACATCACCTGGTCGGCCGAAGCCACGGCTGACCTGCTCGAAGGAGAGTAGTGGTGATGCATTCCGCAAATGCCGGCATACGCGGCAATTGCGCCGCCGCGCAGATACCCTAAGAACTCTTTCCCGCCTCTTCCGGCGATTTGTCTGAGGAATTCGTTTCGGATTTCGGCTCGCCATCGCTCGGCTGTTCGCTGTCGGAATTAATTTCCGAAGTTCGCTCGGGCGCTGCATAACTTTCGATTACAGTCAGAAGGCTCAAAAACCAACTGAGAGTGCTTTCTGCGCCCTGATTCAGGTTCACGCCGTCGCGCATCAATCCGTCGCAACAACCTTTCGTCCTGAAATCATAAAGCGGGACGCGTAAGTCATTCAACCCCAAAAACCAGTCAAACGCCTTCCTCTGCAGCGACAGATAGTGCTCTTTTCCAGTCGTCTCGTACGCCTCCTGGAGCATCATAATCGTCGCGGCGGCTTCGAGAGGCTGCTGGTCCCATTGCGCCCTCGCACGGCCCCGTTCATACCAGCCGCTGCAGCCTATGAAACTGAAACACGGCTCCTGGTATGTGTTCTCAATAAGGAAATCGCAGGACTTTCTCGCTAC
Source organism: uncultured Pirellulales bacterium (assembly GCA_964406945.1). Lineage (GTDB taxonomy): Bacteria > Planctomycetota > Phycisphaerae > Sedimentisphaerales > Anaerobacaceae > UBA2266. Next base: position 1,943 of record CAYOTO010000006.1, on the reverse strand, counting down.
TTCGAGGTATCGCCGGTTGCCGAAGAGTTTGCCCGCTACGAACAGCGCATGCGGCAGAACGGCGTTGTCGTAGGTCAGAATATCTTCGAACCAGTGCCAGTCCGGGTACGAACCTTCCTCATACTGCCTGACCAGCTCGTCCGCGGCGATTGCCATCTGGCGTTTGATATCGCTGGCCCCGGGAAACTGCTTGAGGTAATCGGCCATTCCCAGGATGCAATAAGACATGCCCCGCGGATGCTGTTTGTCCACCAGGTGCACCGACCTGTCGAAACAATCCTTGATTATCGACAGATAAAGCGGCGAAGGCGGTCTGGCCATCACCGCGCCGAACGCCCAGAGCACCCTGCCGAACGCATCGTGCGGCGGCTCGTTGTCCAGCCATGTGCGATCGAAGTTCATAAAATTGCGCACGGTGCCGTCGCTTTGCTGTGCATACATGATGAACGAGAGATACCGCATCAGGAGGTTGCGAGCTTGCTGGCCGGGGTATTGGGAGTAATATTTGACCATCGCAATTACAGCCCTGGCGTTATCATCGGTGCAGTAGCCGTGCTCGCGTCTGGGTATCGTCAGAACAGCATGCTGGTACATGCCGGTATCGTCCGTTAGCCGTATTATGTGGTCCAAAGCAGGTTCCGGCAGTTCTATGCCGACCGCAAGTTCTGCCGGGGTCCGAACCGACCTGCCGCTTACGCTCGCCGGAAACCGCTTCGAACTGAAAAGCCGCCAGTACAATTGCCCGATCTTCGGCCACGTTCTGGACCGCCCGTAGTCGTATGCCCGCCGCCTGAGAGAATAAAAGAGCGAATCGTTTGTGAGAATCTCAATGACGGCCTCGCTCATCTTTTGAGGATCGTCGAAAGGCACCAGTAATCCGCGGCCGTCGGCCAGCAGTTCGCTGGCGGCCCAGTAAGGAGTGGAAACCACGGCCTTGCCGGTGCCCACGGCGAAAGACAGAGTTCCGCTGGTAAGTTGTTCCGCGCTCAAATAAGGCGTTACGTAGATATCAGCGGCGCAGAGAAAATTGTGAAGCTCTTCATCGTTTACGAATCGGTTGTGGAAGATCACGTGCTCCTGCAGCCCAAGCTCTTTAACCATGTGCTGGAGCTTGAACCGGTAGGATTCCCCCTCGTATTTGAGCACCATCGGGTGCGTCATTCCAAGCACAATATACAGCACCGAAGGGTCGGCTTTTATTATGGCGGGCATAGCCTCCAGCATATTTTCAATCCCTTTGTTGCTGCTCAACAGGCCGAAGGTCAGAATGGTTCTGCGGCCTTCCATGCCGAATTTGTGCTTGTAATAGTTGCTGTCGACGAAAGGCAGATCGGGTATGCCGTGTGCGATTAGCTGGACCTTTCTGCTCGAAACCCCGTAAATATTCCGCAGCATGTCCAGGCCGCGTTCATTCATTGTTATGACTTTGTGCGAAGCATCGCACACGTCCAGCATGGACTGATAGTGCCTGGGGTCGGGCTTATCGAGTACGGTGTGGAGAGTGGTTACTACCGGCGGTTTGAGCCGGTTAAGAAGCAGACTCAGGTATGAGCCTCCCAGCCCCCCGAACAGACCGAATTCGTGCTGAACCGAAACCACGTCGACGTGGCTGAAGTTAATGTAGTCGGCCGCACAGATGTAATCCTGCTTCACGTTCTGGCGGATTTCGAACTTAACAGGCTCGTTGTAAACAGGCCCGTGATCGGACCGCATCGCAACAACCAGAGGCTCGAATTCACCTTTGGAAGCATTTGAAACACTGCGGATCAGGTCGGATACGAAAGTCGCAATTCCACATTTGCGCGGCGGGTAAGATGAAATGAAAGCAACACGCTTTGCGGCCCCTTTGGCCATGCAAACCTCCCATTTGAAGAAGCAAGGCGCCTAAAACATTGATTCTAGGAGACTGCTGGCGGGCTGTCAAGCCAATTACCCCACCAGCC
>CAYOTO010000005.1:0-113973 GCA_964406945.1 uncultured Pirellulales bacterium | reverse complement strand
ATCGAGAAGGTGGCGTCCGGCTCGAAACGGATGAGTTCTCCTGTTTCGCTCTGAATCGTCATATTCGAGAAGGCCTTTGGAATAAACGGCGAACTATGAGCAAGGAAGCGAATCCTCAGTCCGGCTGCCACCGTTTGAATGTGGCTCAGGTGAATGCGCACCCAATTCAGCAGCAGCTGGTGATTCTGACAGCCAATTTGCCCTCCAATCTTGCGACCGGTTGCAACTTGGGATCCTATGAAGCCCTGTTCTTCCAAGGTATCGACCGCTAAGTTGCTCAGAGACACCACGCGCTCGGGTCGGCCGCGGTGTTGCCCCCGGCCTCGCGGAGTCTGTTCCAGCAGACCCTCTGCGATCATTTTGCTGATGCGGTCTCTCATTCCCTTTTTGCTTCGCGACAGAAGAGCCGCCAATTGCGGTGATGTCATGATGCGATACTCGGCAATTGTCCGGAGCATCTCGAAATCTGTTGAGCCCAATCTAAATGCCATGGTTGGCCGATCCTGCAAATCCTGCGATGCAAAGTCAATCGTTCTTATGCAAAGCGGCTGAACCGACCCTTTTAGTTTCAGACAATTCGGTTTGCAGACAAGGATAAACACCTCTATGGCAAACAGGACAGGGGTACAAGAATGCTCTTAGAGGCGGGGCTCTTTGGCCTGTGAAACAACAATGCTCAAACAACCGCTTTACATCACAGAAGAAGGCAACAAGCATTGCAGCCAAAAGGACAAGGTCGTAGAAGAAGAAAGGCCGGCCCCAAGCAGAGCCAACGCCGGCAGAAAAGCGAAAGCCGGCAAAAACCCCAAACGGATGCATCGGGCGGGAAGGCCGGCAGCTGCCAGACGCATGAAACCAGCCAGAACGATAAAGGATAATGGCCGTGAACACCACTACGCATTCAAGGCGTCTGGGGCCGGCAGGACCGGCCCACCGGACCAACAATATTCAAGCCAGGGCTCAGCAGAGCAGGCCCCGCAACGGCGGCTGCGGTCAGCAGCGGGCCAACAATGCTGAGGCGGAGCTCTCCAGCGCCCAAGAGTACCGGCTGGTTAGTCTCAAGACTCTAGCGGCGATGCTTGATACAACACGCTCGTCGGCCAGACGATGGCTTCATGAGGCCGGTGTTAAGCCCGTATCACTTGGCCGCGGCATAAGAGGCGCGATTCGGTACCGCTGGCAAGATGTAAAGGCCTGGCTCGAAGCCAAGCAACAAGTCGATTAAATTACCTGTCCCTGCAGCTTGGCTGCCTACCCCGCGGTCGTAACTAACAGCGACAGGTTCGACGAACGGGGCCCCCGAACTACCAGACCGGGGGCCCTGCTATTTCGCGCACCTACGTTCCGAAATCCACCACCTTCAGCCTTGGCTGGTTCCGGTCGCGGCTCAGTGCGTCGATCTTTTCGGTCAGTTCCCGCAGCATCCGCTCGGTCTTGTCGTTGTCGCAGGCGCGCTTGGTTTCGAATTCCACTACATCATGCATCTTTTCGGGCATCAGGGCCGCGTAGTGGCGACGGCAGATATCCGGGGAGTTGCCCATCAGCTCGGCGATCTTGTAAAGAGACTCGCCCTTCTGGGCCAGGTGGCTGCCGAAGGTATGGCGAAAATCCAGGCTCGACCAGTTGAGCCCGGCCGAGCGGTTTATCTTGCGTAGCTTCTGGGAGAAATTGTCCGGATCCCATCGACAGCCCTGGGTCGAGGGGAAAAACCACGGCTTGCGGCGTTGCGGATTGTATTCATGCAGGGTGGTGAAGAGGCTTTCACTGACCGGCACCACGCGGTTGGTCTTGGTCTTGGGCTGCCAGTACTGGCCGTCGACTGTTTTGGCCCGGATGTAGAGCAGACGCTTTTCGAGATTAACGTCATCGACGGTAAGCCAGAGGGCCTCGGAGCGCCGCAGGCCCGCGTATATGAGCGTGGCGACGATGGCGTGGAGGGTATGGTCTTCTTTTAGGACATCGAGCTGCTCGATGATCTCATCGACTCTCAGAAAGCGGATCTGGCTTGCCGGTTCTCGCCGGCGCTGGACCATAGCCGCAGGGTTGCTGTTTCTTCGATCCGGTGAGACGAAATTCCAGTTGCTTATCGCGTAATTGAACATACGGTGCAGGACTTCCCGGTAGCGATTGGCGGTCTTGGGGGCGATATCGTCGTCGCGGATTCGCAGCGTTATAAATTCTTCTATCATGGATGAGGTGATCTGCTCCAGGTATGCCGCTTTGACGTGCACCCGCTTCATCGTGTCCGGGATTTTCCTGTGCGCAGCTGACTGCCAGCGTTTGTTTACTTTGCTGCCAAGCTCCAGTGCCGCACAGATGGGGCCGAAGAACACCCGCAGCACGGACACATCGGACGAGTAGGACTTTGGGGTTCTTGCGGTGGCCAGAAACCGGCAATAACCCTCGAGGAACGCCGGCAGCGGCGTCTTTGACGGCGCCAGCAGCTCGCCCTTGGCCTGCTCTCCTTCGATCTGACGCTTGGTGCGCTTTGCAACGCGGGCGTCGGTGGTATTGAGCGAGTGGTAGACCTGGCCGCCGTTGACGTAGTATTTGATGAACCAAATTCCCTGTTTGCCTCTTCGAAATATCGATGCCATGATAACACCTCTTCGGGGCTCCCGCACATCAATCGCCTGCTCGGTCCCGGGAGCCATGCAGCCGCAGTTAGTTGCAATTTAGTTGCAATTTAGTTGCAAATCGGTGCAATTAGCTGCGTCCACAAAAAAAGGAACAGGCGTAAGTACCTGTCCCTAAAGATGTTACCACAAATAGCGGGGGGAGGATTCGAACCTCCGACCTCCGGGTTATGGGCCCGACGAGCTACCAGACTGCTCTACCCCGCGATCAATTTTTCGAGATCCTTTTGCGGCCGGCCTTTTAGTCAGGCCGTCGCCGCAAAACCTCATACTATCACAGAATCGGCCTTTTGGCAATGCTGAGACAAGCAGTTTTTACAGGTTTTTCTTTATTTTCGCCGCGATCTCGTCAATTCGCCCCTCCTCATACCCTCCTGCAGGCCACGATCCGAGCAATCCGTCTCCAATGTGACGCGGTATAATGTGGAAATGCAAATGTTCGACGACCTGCCCAGCGGCCCGTCCGTTGTTGCTCAGCACATTATACCCCTGAGCATTCATAGCGACAGCCACGGCTCGGGCAACTTCGCCCAGTCTCGAAGCGACTGCAGCCAGCACATCCGAGGGGCACTCGTGGACGCTCCGGCAATGTTGCTTCGGAATCAGAAGTGTATGGCCGTCGCTGAGCGGAGCAATATCCAGAAAAGCCAACACTGCATCGTCTTCAAAAATCTTCGTTACCGGCACTTCGCCAGCGGCCATCTTACAAAATATACAGTCGTCTCCAGCCATCTCGTTTCAAAAATCCTCTACCGGAGCAAGTTTTCAGTCGGATTTCTCTTTTTCGCCCTCTGCATTCTCCTGGTCTTCGTCAGACTTCGGCGTCTCCTTCTCCTGCTCCGCAGCCTCTTGGTCGGCAGCGGCCTGATCGGGGGCTTCGGACTTCCTGGCTTCTTCCTCTTCGACAACTTCTTCGGCTTCGGCTACTTCCGCAGTCTCTTCGGTTTTGGTCGCTTCGTCGGCAGTTGCTGCCATCCGTCTGGACCGTTTGCTGCCGGCGCCCTTCTTTTTCTTCTTTGGTTCTTCGTCCGGCCCGATCAATTGAAGCAGCACCAACTGGCCGTTGTCGCCCAGACGCCTTAGCGAAAGGCGAATTATGCGGGTATATCCACCCGGCCTGTCAAGATATCTGGGACCAAGTTCACTGAACAACTTGCCAATTACGGTGCCCTTGCTGACGATGTCGCCGTTTTCCTGCTCTTCGACCATTTCGCGGTCGCCCAACATCGATATTGCCCGACGTCTTGCAGCAAGATCTCCCTGCTTGGCCAACGTAATGAGCTTCTCGACGAAAGGACGAATTTCCTTGGCCTTTTCGATAGTGGTCGAAATTGTCTCGTGTTGAAAGAGCGAAGCGGCCATATTTCGGCGCATCGCCAGACGATGCTCACCAGTTCGACTCAGTCTTCGCCCTGCTATTCTATGACGCATATGCTCAAAACCTCACTTCTTCAAAGCCTTATCGGGACTACAAAATTGCTAAGCCTCGGAGCCCGCCGCCATGCCGCTGCTATACGCCTCGGTATCCATCCCGAGCGACAGTCCGATGTCCGACAGCTTACGCTTGATTTCACGCAGCGAAGTCTTGCCGAAGCTGCGTATCTTCAACAATTCGGCCTCTTCCATGGCAACCAGTTGACCGACGGTTTCGACTTTTGCCGATTCGAGGCAGTTACTTGCCCTGACAGACAGTTCCAACTCCTGAATAGGCATCGCCAGTTTGGCGGCAAGTTCTTCATCGATCGCCGTTTCCTCGGTCAAAGCTTCGCCCAGTCCGCTCGGAACCGTTTCTTCGCCGAGTTCAGCGTATTGCACAAACGGATTTATGTGCTTTCGGAGTATTTTAGCCGCCTCCACCAGAGCCATGTCCGGGGTTACGGTCTCGTTTGTCCAGATCTCGAGAATCAGCTTATCGTAGTTTGTTTTCTGGCCCACACGTGTATCTTCCGTGGTGTACCTGACTCGGGTAACGGGCGAATATACCGCATCCAGCAGGATCTTTCCTATCTCCTGATCGAACCTGTCGGCGTCGGCAATTCTCTCGGAAGCCGGAACGTAGCCGCGGCCGCTCTCGACCACCATTTCCATCTCGAAGTTTACGTCCTCGGTTAGAGTAGCCAGTACCAGATCTTTGTTGACAATCTCAATAGCCGGATCGGCCTCTATGCTCTCAGCCTTTACGGGACCGGCCTTGTCGGCGGAGACCTTCATGGTTCTCGGACCCTCGCCCTGCAGACGGACGATCAGACTTTTCGCGTTGAGAACGATGTCGGTCGCGTCCTCCATCACCCCTTTTATGGAAGTGAATTCGTGATCCACGCCGGCTATTTTTATCGACGTGATCGCGCTGCCTTCCAGAGAAGAAAGCAGAACGCGCCTAAGACTGTTGCCGATCGTCGTACCAAAACCACGTTCAAAAGGCTCAATGTAGAACCGGCCATATTTATCAGTCGAAATATCCTTATCCCGCTCCACGCGGGTAGGCAATTCCAAACCTCGCCAAGTAATTCGCATACCGGCCTCCGACCAAAATCAGATCAATAACTTTATGATCAAACGGGCTCGCAAATTCCTTTTCGTGCCCGAAATCTAACTCTTCGAAGCCTCCAACAGAAGCTTCACTTTTCTTTCGCCTCACGGCGACTTCCAATATCCGACTAACGCGAACTGAATTCGATAACCAACTGTTCCTCGACGGGAATCTGAACGTCTTCACGGCTCGGCAATGCGACTATGGTCGCTTCGGGTGTTTCCCGCGACAACTGCAGCCACGCCTGGGCTGTAAAATTCGGGTTACTGTCGAGCTGCTGTTTCACCATTTTCTTTGTTTTTGAGGAATCCTTCAGGGTTATCTTGTCGCCCACACTCGTAGTAAAGTCGGGTATATTGACTTTTCGACCGTTAACGTATATGTGGCCGTGCGAAATAATCTGCCTGGCCGCTTTGCGCGACGGGGCGAAGTTCAGCTTATAGACTACATTGTCGAGCCTTCTTTCGAGAAGCTGCAGCAGCCTTTCGCCGGTGTTGCCCTTCATGCGTTCGGCCCTCTTGAAATACAGGGCGAACTGCTTTTCGAACAACCCGTAGTATCGCTTCACTTTCTGCTTTTCGCGAAGACGCACGGCATAATCGCTGGGCCTGGGCCTTCTCCAGCCGTGCATACCCGGGGCAAGGTTTCGCTGCCTTTTCTCTACCTGGCATTTTGCGGTTTCACATTTAATGCCCTTCAGGAACAGCTTCATGCCTTCCCTGCGACATATTCTGCAAGATGGACCGAGATAACGTCCCATTACTTATCTGTCTCCAATAACTGCTTATCGTAGAGCCGTCCGTATTGCTCGGAGCAACTGTCGGTTCTATACTCTTCTTCTCTTCCGCGGCCTACAACCGTTGTGCGGCAGCGGCGTAACATCTTCAATAGAAGAAATCCGCATGCCGGCCTGCTGAAGCGCAGAAATAGCGGATTCCCTGCCCGAACCGGGCCCCTTTACTTTTATTTCGACTTCGCGTACACCGCTGCGCATTGCAGTGGCGGCACACCTTTGGGCTGCCTGCTGAGCCGCGAACGGAGTACTTTTTCGCGAACCTTTAAAGCCCACGCCGCCGGCCGAACCCGAACAGATAACATCACCGTCCACGTCCGTGATAGTAATCAGCGTATTGTTGAAACTGGCCTTTATGTGCACAATGCCGCGGGCCACGTTTCTTCTGACTCGCTTTTTGGTTCCTTTTGCCATTGTCAGTCCCGAGTAATCTGCTTTGTCCGGCCCGAATCCCGCCGAACGTTCTTAATTCACACTGTCGCCTTTATCTGGCTTCTTTAATACCCTTCTTACCGGCCACCGTCTTGCGGGGTCCTTTTCGCGTGCGTGCGTTGCTCTGCGTGCACTGGCCTCGCACCGGTAAACCCCGTCTGTGGCGGATGCCTCTGTAGCATCCGATATCCCGAAGCCGCGCGATGTTCTGGGAGACCTGTCTGCGAAGCTGCCCGCCCACAACGTAATCCCGGTCGATAATCTGCGTTACTCGACTCAATTCGTCTTCGGTCAGCTTGTCGGCCTTGGTGGCCGGCTCAATCCTCGCTTCTTTCAGAATCTGCTCGGACGTGTGCCTGCCGATACCGTGGATATAGGTCAACGATACCCATATGGCTTTATCGTTCGGTATATCAACACCAATGATACGAGGCATAATTGCTCCTTTGTGTGCCCAGAAATTACGCTTAGCCCTGCCGCTGTTTGTGGCGAGGATTGATGCAAATCACCCTGACCACGCCTTTGCGCCGGACAATCTTACAATTTTCACAAATACGTTTTACCGAGCTTCTGACTTTCATAATGAACACCTGCTTACGATAACGGCCCGCGATTCGTTAGCCCGCGATTCGCGGTCGGGCAAATCATTGACGCAAGACAATGCGGCCCCTGTTCAGATCGTACGGCGACATTTCGACGACTACTGTGTCGCCCGGCAGAATACGAATGAAGTTCATCCGCATTTTACCAGAAACATGCGCCAGAACCTTATGACCATTCTCCAGCTCGACCCTGAAAACAGCGTTGGGCAGAGCCTCGACTACGGTGGCCTGAAGTCTTATTGTGTCCTTCTTTGCCATAAGTATACTTTATTGTTTAGTTTAGTATGACGGCGGCCTACTCACAAACCTGTGTGAGCACCTTGCAGCCACCATCGACAATTGCAACTGTATGCTCGAAATGGGCTGAGTCTTTTCTATCGCGGGTAACGACGGTCCACCCGTTGCCGAGTGTTTTTACACCGCAACCGCCCGCATTGATCATGGGTTCAACCGCCAGAACCATGCCTTCGGCCAACAGGATGTCGTCGACAAGCAAATCCCTGCTGACAAAATTCGGCACCCTCGGCTCTTCGTGCATTTCTCTGCCGATGCCATGGCCGACAAAATCGCGCACGACGGAAAAACCGGCGGACTCGGCATATCGCTGCATCTCCGAAGCAACCTGGCTCCACTTGATTCCGGGAGCCGCTTTCGCCACCGCAATCTCAAGCACATACCTGGTAACATCGACAAGTCTGCTTCTCGCGGCCGAAATCTCGCCAATACCCATGGTAACCGCCGCATCGCCGCAATAACCGTCCAGTCTGACGCCGAAATCGACGCTCAGGATATCGCCGGCTTCGAGTACTCTATCCTGCGATGGTATCCCGTGCACGACCTCTTCGTTTACCGAAGCACAAATTACGCCCGGAAACGGAATCGCCGCACCGGGAGAACGCACACCCTTAAAAAGGGCCTCGGCGCCGGCCTCGGCGGTCATTTCCGCGGCAACCGCGTTCAGATCCGCGGTCGTAACACCGGGCTCAGCCAACTCCTGCAATTTTAAAAGAACTTCCGCCACAACCGCACCTGCATGCTGCATCAGTTCAATTTCTCTGCGGCTGCGAAGCGTAATAGCCATTATGTTTTAGAACCAGAAACTATCTGCCGGCGAGAGCGTCGAGTTTCTCGAAGATCACCATAGCGACATCGTCGACGTCAGCGCCTGCATCAATATCAGTAACAGTATTGTTTTTCTTATAGTAATCGACCACAGGCTCGGTCTGCTCGTGATAGGTTTTCAACCTGTTTTCGACAACCTCGACCGTATCATCCTTCCTCTGCACCAGTTCGGTGCCGTCATTGTCGCAGATACAGTCAACCTTTGGTTTCATGTTCTTTATGTGATACACCGCGCCGCATTTCGGACAACTGCGACGGCCCGTAATGCGGTCGATAACAAGTCCATCATCAACGGTCAGATTCAATATAGCATCGATCTTCTGACCGGACTGCTCCAGTGCTTTGTCGAGTTCTTCTGCCTGATTTACCGTCCTGGGGAAGCCGTCCAGAATAAACCCGGCCGGCGGAGCCTTGTCGATCGCATCGATCATCATGCCTACAATGATATCATCCGGTACCAGGGCGCCGGAGTCCATGTAGCTCTGGGCCTTCCTGCCGAGTTCGGTGCCCTCGGCTCTGTTCTTCCGCAACAGATCGCCGCTGGAAAGATGCAGCAGTCCGTACTTGTCGACGATGCGTTTACATTGGGTGCCTTTGCCGGCGCCCGGTGCTCCGAGTAAAACTACCCTCATGAATAAGCTCCTTTTATTCTGCCGCTTCCACTGAATCCTTCATAACTTCTCATGAGCAGGTTGGCCTCGATCTTCTGGACCAGGTCCAGCGAAACACTGACCACAATCAGCAACCCGGTTCCGCCGAGGAACGCCGCAACACGCCAGTCGACGCCCAGCAGTACGACAATCAGCGACGGCACCACTGCGATAATCGCAAGAAACGACGCGCCGAAGTAAGTAATTCTGGCCATGACGGTTTCGAGATAATCGGCCGTTCTCTTTCCGGGTCTGAGCCCCGGAATAAATGCTCCGGAATCACGCAGATTCTTGGCCATTTCCTTTGGCTGAAACTGCACAGTAACCCAGAAATACGCGAAGAGGAATATCAACAACATATACATTACGTTGTACGTAAAGCTCGAATTGTTGAACGCACCCTGGATATTCTCCATTATCAGCGACTTCCGCAGAGCGGGAATCCTGTCAAGCTGCGCCAGTAAAATCGGCGGAAACATCATAAAACTCGATGCGAAGATAATCGGCATCACACCGCCGTGGTTAACTCGCAGAGGCAAATAATGGCGCTGCCCGCCGTAGACCCTGCGGCCCCGCATAAGCTTTGCCTGCTGAATCGGAATTCGACGCTGGCCCTGGGTTATAAGAATCGCTCCGGCAATAACGAATACGAACGCCGCCGCGAGCATCAGCAGCTTGGCCGGGCCGACTTTGCCGGCCCCTGCTCCGAGCGAAAGATCAACATTTTCCCACAGGGTACTGATTGCCCACGGCATTCTCGACATGATGCCGGCCATGATGATAAGGCTTATGCCGTTGCCGATGCCGTACTCGTCGATCTGCTCGCCAAGCCACATCAGAAAAATCGTGCCGGCCGTCATACCGACCACACCCATGATCATCGCCGGATAATACAGACCTGCGTACACAAGCTGTTGACCGCCGAGCAGCTTCATGAACATTATCGCCTGAATAACGCAGATTCCGACTGTAAGATATCGCGTGTACTCCTGTATCTTTTTATGCCCGGTCTGGCCTTCCTGCCTGAGTTTCTTCAGAGCCGGAATAACTTCGCCCAGCAGCATCAGAATAATCGACGCGGTTATGTACGGCATAATGCCGAGACCGAACAAGCTGCTCTTTTCGAGCGTTCCACCGGTGAACATCTGCATGTACTCGGTGGCCCTGCCCAGCGGCGTGTCCGAACCTCTTTCCTGCGCGACATCCTGAACGGCCTCCTGATTGAAGCCGGGCACCGGGATGTGGAACCCGATCCTGTAAATCATCAGCAGCGCCACGGTGAACAGGATCTTGTTGCGCAGGTCCTTGATTCTAAATACATTAATTACTGCACTGATCATGCTTTCACTTTCCGCTAGAAAACAAAAAGGCCAATCCGTCTATCACCCGCTTTTCCTCGTTTTCTTCTTGTGCTTTTTGTCCAGCCAGGTTGCCGAGCCGCCAAGATCGACAATCTTCTGTTCGGCGCTCTTGCTGAACCTGTGGACCGTCACCTGCAGTTTCTTGGTCAGCTCGCCATCACCCAGTATCTTCACGGTGTTTCTTACGCTGTCGATGAGTCCTGCGCCGCTAAGCTGTTCCAGGCCGACTTCCGAGCCGTCCTCGAACCTCTCCAACTGCGAGACGTTAACGACCTGGCACCGCGTGGCGAAATTATAGTTGTTAAACCCGCGCTTGGGGATGCGACGGAACAGAGGCATCTGACCGCCCTCGTACAGAGATAGACGACCGGCGCCGGCGCGGCTGAGAGCCCCTTTGTGCCCACGGCCACAGGTTTTTCCGTGGCCCGTGCCGCGACCTCTGCCGACCCTCTTACGGGTTTTGTGTTTTCCAACTACTGATGTTATTTCATGATTCAACATTTAGATCACCCAACTGTCAAACCGCAGTTATGAATCTGTAATGGTTACGCCGCGAAGAGCTTCTACTTCCTCTTTGCTGCGCAGTTTAAGCAGGCCGTTCAGTGTGGCTTTAACCACGTTCTTGGCCGAGGTACTTCCGTATACCTTCGTCAGCACGTCCTGGACGCCTGCCAATTCGAGAACAGCACGCGCGCTCGAACCGGCGATAACACCGGTTCCCGGGCTGGCGGGCACCAGCGTTACTTTGGTAGCACTGTACCTTCCGTTTACCTGGTGCGGGATAGTGCGTCCGTCCAGAGGTATCGCGTTCATCGACTTTTTGGCGTCTTTGATGCCTTTCTCGACCGACAACGGCACCTCGTTGGCCTTGCCGTAGCCGACACCGACGTTACCCGCCCGGTCGCCTACCACCACAAGGGCCGCGAAGCTGAACCTGCGCCCACCCTTGACCACCTTGGCACAACGAAAGATCTTGACGACCGTATCTTCCAACGGCCGTTCTTCCTGTTCAGATATTTTTGCTGGTTCTACTGCCAATTTGCTCACCGATATAAAAGGTTACGTTTTCCTCAACTTGTCAGAACGCCAGGCCGGCCTTGCGGGCGGCCTCGGCAAGAGCCTTGACTCTGCCGTGATATCTGTAGCGATTCCTGTCGAAGCACACGCACTTGATACCCACGCCCAGGGCCTCCTTAGCCACGGCCTCGCCTACGAGTTCGGCGGCCTTGATGTTGCCGGCCGATTTGGCCTGGTCGCGAAGGCTCTTGGCCTTGGTGCTCGCCGAAACGAGCGTTGCACCGGCCAGATCATCGATAATCTGAGCGTACATGTGCCTATTTGAGCGGAAGACGGACAGTCGCGGCCTGTCAGGCGTTCCGAATGCCTTTTTCCGCACGTGATACTTGCGCCTCAGCGCTGCCTTGTGTTGTCTTTTAGTTGCCATTTTACCTACAACTGTAATTAGCCATTCTCTTATGCGGCGCCGGATGCAAATGCCTTGCCAACCTTGCGCTGTACGTACTCGTCGGCGTAACGAATGCCCTTGCCCTTATACGGCTCCGGCGGCCTTACCTTTCGTATCTCCGCGGCAAACTGCCCGAGAACGCTCTTGTCCGGGCCGGTAACGGTAAATCTGGCCGGCACATCGTTTCCACGCGTGGCCGGAACTTCGATATTGACCTTCACGCCCTTCGGTATCGCCAACTCTACAGGATGCGAGTAACCGACCTGAAGCACGATCTTCCCGCTCTGCTCCTTTATATTGTAGCCGGTACCGAATATCTGCATCTGCTTTTCGAAACCCTTGCTGACGCCCACCACCAGATTGTTGACCAGCGCCCGCATGGTGCCGTGCAACTGCTTGTACGCGCGGTTGTTCGGCTTGTCGTTCGTTACGACTATGCGCTCGTCCGAGGTCTCGACTTTGATGGCATCGTGGACGTCCATCTCCAGCGTACCGAGAGGGCCGGTAACCTTCAGATGCTGACCTTTCTGCTCTACCTTGACTCCCTTCGGAATCATAACGGGCTGTTTGCCTACACGACTCATTAGCTCACCATACAAAGAACTTCGCCGCCGACATTCTCGCGACGGCAGTTACTGTCGCTCATTACTCCTTTACTCGTGGAAACGATCGCTATGCCCATTCCACCGAGCACTACCGGCAGATCGCCGACCTGGTTGTATATCCGGCAACCGGGCTTGCTGATCCGCTGAATTTCGGTTATCGCAGAACCGCCGTCGTCGTCGTACTTCAAGGCGACTCGCAAAATGCCCTGTTTGCCATCGTCAATTTTGTCGTACCCGCTGATATACCCTTCGTCCTCGAGCACCTTGGCAATGCCCTCGCATATCTTGGACGCCTTGATTTCCACCTGCTCCTTCTGAATCCGCGCACCATTGCGAATTCTGGTAAGCATATCAGCAATCGGATCGCTCCATGTCATAATTCTGTGCCTCGTATATGTTACGCGTACTTGACTTTGCCGCTACCAACTGGCCTTCTTAACTCCGGGTATCTTTCCTTCGTTGGCCAGGTTTCTGAAGCAAATTCGGCAGATCTTGAACTTGCGATAAACAGCTCTGCTCCTTCCGCAAAGCTGGCACCGCGTGTACTGCCTGACGCGATATTTGTTTTTCTTTGCCGCTTTGTTTTCCAGCGCCTTTGTTGACATCCAAACGCTCCAAATTCATTAACAAGCTAATGCCCGCAAGTTACATTCTGCCCTCTTCGCCGCCGAACTTTCTGAACGGCATTCCCATCAAGGCCAGCATTCTCAGTGCTTCTTCATCGGTCTGGGCGGTCGTTACAAAAGTAATATTCATACCCTGCTGAACCTCGATCTGCGCGGTGTTGATTTCAGGGAAAGGACTCTGCTCGTTCAGTCCCATCGAATAATTGCCCCGGCCGTCAAAACCCTTCGGATTCAAACCGCGGAAGTCTCTAACCCGGGGGATCGCAAGGTTGACGAGCCTGTCGATAAACTCATACATGCGGACACCCCGCAGCGTTACCTTCAAGCCCGTTTCGTAGCCGGCGCGAACCTTAAAATTCGAAACGCTCTTCTTCGCCCTGCAGACCACAGGCTGCTGACCGGTAATGGTTGCAAGATCCTTCTTGGCTGACTCCAGGATTTTCTTGTCCTGAATCGCCCTGCCCACACCCATGGAAACCACGACCTTGCTGATCCTCGGTACAGCCATTATATTCGTGTAGCCGAATTCCTTGGTCAACTCCGGTGCGACCTTCGATCTGTATAAATCTTTTAACCGTGCCATTTTAACTTTCGTTACCCTGTGTTCGGTGGATCGCCATTTCCGAATTCCAACGAACGTCCGTGTTTATCCTTCCTTAGGAGCCTTCTTCGTGGGTGCAATTTCCTTGCCGTCCAGTCCGACACGCCACTTGCTGCCGTCCGGCCGAACATCATAGCGAACGCGGGTCCCACTGCCGCTCTTGCCGCCGACCGGCAACACGTTGCTTATGTGGATCGGCTGTTCGACGCTTATCCGGCCGCCCTGCGGGTTCTTCCGCGACGGACGAACGTGCTTCTTCGCCACGTTATGTCCCTGAACAATAACTTTGTTCTTATCGGGAAGAACACGCAGCACCCTGCCGGTGGCGCCGATGTGCTCGCCTGCTATAATCTGAACAGTATCGCCTTTTTTAATATGTAGGGCCATGTTACTTGACCTTCAACTTTCGGATTCTCTTAGCGCCTATACCACCTCGCTCGCGAGCGAGATAATCTTCATATAGTTCTTTTCACGCAGTTCCCTTGCAACAGCCCCGAAAATTCGCGTCCCTATGGGATTGCCGTCGGCATCGATCATCACAGCGGCGTTACTGTCAAACCGGACATAACTGCCGTCGGGCCGTTTGATCGGGCTTCTGGTGCGGATGATTACGCACTTGTGAACCTTCTTGTCGTTCAACTGACAGGTGGGCAGAGCCTTCTTGATGGCAACAGTGACCACATCACCAACCCCGGCCGTGGGCCTGGTGTACTTACCGTGAGCCCCGGTCTTGCCAAGGACCTTAATACACAAGGCCGCCTTTACGCCGGAATTGTCGGCTATGTCCAACATTGTTTCTTGCTGAATCATCTCAATATCTCGTGGATGGGAATATCTATTGTTCGCCTCTGATTACAACTTCACGGCCTTTTGCGTAACCGCCACCAAACGCCAGCTTTTTCTTTTGCTGATCGGTCGGCACTGAGCGATTTCGACCTGATCGCCGACGCCGGCCTGATCCAGTTCGTCGTGAACACCAAGCTTCACCCTGCGGCGAATATACTTGCTGTATTTCGGATGCTTGACTTTATAGTCGATCACGACGGTGATACTCTTGGCGCCGCTCTTGCTGGCCACAACACCTGTCAATGTTTTCTGTTTTTGTTCCTGCACGTTCGATTTCCAATCAATTACCGGCTATGAACAATTCCTTAGTCTGCCTGGGCTGTTTCACGCAGAATCGTCTTGACCCTGGCTATCTCACGTCTCGCATTCTTCACTGCCTGTGAATTCTCGAGCTTTTCCGTAACCGCCTGCGAACGAATCTCGTATATCCGCTTCTCGAGTTCCTCGAGCTTGACTTCGAGTTCGTCGCGGGTCATTTCACGGTATTCCTGAGCTTTCATAATTGCTGCTCCCCTGCTAGAGCGAATGTCTGCGTTTTACAAATCTGCACCTGATCGGCATCTTGTGGGCAACCCTGACCAGCGCCTGTTTCGCCAGGTCCTCGGGAACGCCCCCGATCTCGAAACACACCTGGCCGGGTTTGACTCGCGCGACCCAGTATTCCGGCTCGCCCTTACCCTTACCCATTCTCGTTTCCAGAGGTTTCGAGCTGACAGGCTTATGCGGGAAGATCCTTATATATACTTTTCCTTCACGATGCAGAAAATGAGTCGCAGCAACTCGACCGGCTTCGATGTGCCGGGCGGTAATCCAACTGCTGTCCAAAGCCTGCAACCCGTAATCGCCGAAAGCAACATAATTGCCGCGGCCGGCGTTGCCCTTCATTCTGCCGCGCTGGCTCTTACGGTGCTTAACTCTTTTGGGCATCATTGCCATGTTACTCGACCCTCTATTTCACTACTATACAATCACAATCTGCCGCTGTTTCACGTCTTTGAACTCGACTCGCCGGAATCGCCGCCTGTCGAGGGCTTCTTTTCGGCCGGCACCTTAGGCGAAGCCGGCTGCGGTGCTTTGGCTCGCGGCGCGGGCCGCTTCGGACCCGGACGACCGCCACCACCGCCTCTGGGCGGTCCCGGTCTGCGGCGTCTGCGACCGGTCGGCGCGATTTCCTCACCGAACTTGCCCTTGTAAATCCAAACCTTCACCCCGATTGCGCCGTAAGTCGTTCGCGCCGTCGCAGGTGCGTAGTCGACATCAGCATCCAGGGTGTGAAGCGGAATACTGCCCATCTTTTGGGTCTCTTTGCGGCTCATTTCCGACCCGCCAAGCCTTCCGGAGCAGATAATCTTCACACCTTTGGCTCCCGCGTTCATCGCCGCTTCACAATGCTGCTTCATGGTACGGCGAAAGCTCGCCCGCTTGCTCAACTGTTCGGCGATACCCTCGGCTACTAGAGTCGCGTTAAGATCCGGCTCCTTGACTTCAACGACATTGACGCTGACCTTCCGGCCCGTAATCGTCTCAAGCTGCTCTCGCAGTTTGTCGACTTCGCCGCCGCGCGGACCGATCACCACACCGGGCCGGCCGCTGTGAAGCGTAACCTGAACCTCGTTACGCGTGCGTACAACCTCCGTCTTGGCAACAGCGCCTTTAGGCATGCTGCGGTTGTACTTCTTGTCCACAAAGTCCCGGATCTTCTGATCTTCGACCAGGAACTCACCATAATAGGCCTTGGGTGCATACCAGGTGCTTTTCCACCCCAGCGTTACGCCCGTCCTGAAACCAATTGGCGATACTTTCTGACCCATAGTTCTATATCTCTTATCGTTCTATCGAATAGCGTTTTATTTCAAGCTACGCCTCTGAGACGGTCACATGAATGTGGCACGCCTTTTTGCGGATCGGATGAGCACGACCTCGATCCTTGGGAATCCACCTTTTGGTTCCGATTCGAACACCGGCATCGTCCACGCGGGCCTCGACTACATAAAGATTGTCGACGTCCGCCTGCTGCTCATCGGCATCGGCAATCGCAGCGCGAAGAACCTTGTCAACCATGCTCGCGGCCCTTTTACGCGTGAACTTCAGGATATCCATGGCATCCTGTACGCTACGGCCGACGATCAACTGCGTTACGAGCCTGACCTTTCTGGCCGACATCGGAGCATACCTGTAAGTCGAACGCCAGTCCTGGAGGTCCGTAACCTCAGCCGATAATGCACCGGCCAGCCTGCGAACATCCTCGCTGCGGGGCGCCGGCTTGAACAGGCCCTTCTGCCAATTCTTCAGAGCGGCCGTCGCTTTTTTCTCATCGAACCCGCCCCTGACAAGATGACCGGCCAAGTCGGCGGTGCCCATCTGACGATCCTGACACAACTGCTTTAGTTTATAGGCGCTTATCATATCTCTATTCTCGTGGTCTTACTTTGCTCTCAACTGTCCACGATGGTCTACTTGATCTTCTTGCTGGAATGACCCTTGAACGTCCGTGTAGGCGAAAACTCACCCAGCTTGTGCCCGACCATGTCTTCGGTTACGAATACCTTGTGAAACATTTTGCCGTTGTGAACCATGAATGTGAATCCGACGAACTCCGGAACTATCGTGCACCTTCTGGCCCACGTCTTGATCGGTTCCTTGGTGCCGGCGTCCATTTGCCTGCTGACCTTGGCGATCAGCTTCTCGTCAACATACGGCCCTTTTTTTAGAGATCTGCTCATAATCGTCTCTTATTTCACCAGTCTGCTGCGACCAGCGCAAGCTCAAAATGCTTTTAAACCCGAACTACGCCCTTCCTGCTCTTGCGTCTTCTGATAATCCGTTTGTTGCCCGGTTTTCTCTTGTTGCGCGTCTTTCCACCTTTGGCCAGTACGCCTTTGGGCGAACAGGGATGTCGCCCGCCGTTGCTGCGGCTCTCACCGCCGCCCATCGGATGCGCCACAGGGTTCATTGCCTTGCCTCTAACGTGGGGTCTGCGGCCCATGTGGCGCTTACGGCCGGCTTTGCCGATCCTTACGTTCTGATAATCCGGATTGCTGAGCCTGCCAATCGTCGCACGGCATTCCTTGCGAATCATTCGCATTTCACCGCTCGGCAGGATTACTGTTACCCAGTTGCCTTCTTTGGCCGCAATCTTGGCTGCATTACCCGCCCCGCGTACCATTTTGCCGCCCTGCCCGGCAGTCAATTCAATGTTGTGAATTTCCATGCCCGCCGGAATAGCCTGCAGGGGCATCGTATTGCCGGTCCTCGGCTCACAACGTTCGCCGCTGAGGATCTCGTCGCCAACCTTCATCTTGTAAGGCGTCAGAATATAGCGCTTTTCGCCATCTTTATACTGTACCAGCGAAATGAAGCAGTTCCTGTTGGGATCATACTCTATCGTCTTCACCTCGGCCGGTATTCCGTCTTTATTCCGCTTGAAATCGATCATGCGGTAGATTCTTCTGGCGCCTCCGCCTCTGAATCGGCTCGTCGTCTTGCCGTGGTGGTTCCTGCCGCCGCTCTTCTTGATCCGCCTGCAAAGCGTCTTCTCCGGCTTGCTCGTCGTAAGCTCGCCGTAGTCATTCACGGAACCGTTTCGGCGTCCGGCACTTGTCGGTCTGTATATTCTAACGCCCATTTGCTAACTCTCTATTCAAAGTTGTGAATCAGAACAGATCGATGTGGTAATCCGGATGCAGATACACGACCGCTTTTTTCCAGCTCGGCGTTACACCCATATGACGACCCCTGCGGCGGAATTTGCCTTTTCGGTTAGCCGTCCTGACCTTCTCGACCTTAACGCCGTACAACCTCTCAACGGCATTCTTAATCTGCGTCTTGTTTGCGCCTTTGTTCACCTCGAAGGAGTATGCACTTCGTGTATTGGCGAAATGCATCCCCTGTTCCGTCACCAGAGGCCGAATTATAATATTGTAATCGTCCATATCAGCTACTAACGCAAAATCGATCTGTAAATAGCTTCAGCAGTACCGTATACCAAACTGCTAGTTCTCAGTTTGCCCACCGCCGACAACAGCCATAAAAACATCTTTCGTGACAAGCATCTTTCGATTCTTGCAGATATCCCCGGCGTTGAGCTGGCTGGCGGCAATGACAGTCAACCGCGGAACGTTTCTCGCCGACTTCAAAACATTGTCGTCGCGCTCGCCCATAGCAACCAGGCAACTGCGGTCTATCTTGAGATTATTCAACACGGCCACGAAATCTTTGGTTCGCGGAGCCGCAAATTCGAGTTTGTCGATCACCACGAGATCGTTGCTCAAAAGCTTCGCAAGTACAGCCGAGTTCATCGCGAGCCGACGCTGTTTCTTCGGCATCCGCTTGCCGAAATCGCGCGGGACTTTCGCGAACGTAACACCGCCGCCGACGCGTTTGCCCGTGCGGATATTGCCAACGCGGGCGTTGCCCGTACCTTTCTGGCGAAACAGCTTCTTGGTCGAGCCGGCAACCATGCCTCTGCTCTTGTTGGCCGCGGTGCCGACGCGCTTATTCGCGTGGTACATCACAATAGCCTGCTTGAGCAGCGGATATCTCACGTGGCCGCCCAGGCTGGCCTCGTCGACCTTCAGGCTCTCGACTTCATTGCCGTCTTTATTGTAAACAGGCACTTCAATCATCGTAATTTCCCGTTTTCTAATCAGCCTTTCTTGGCGGTGCGTACTACACAGTAGTTGCCGGCGGCTCCGGGAATCGCACCTTTGACGATCAGAAGATTCTTTTCGGTGTCTATCCCCAGAAGACTATGGTTCTTCGTTGTAACGCGATCGTCGCCCATATGCCCGGCCATCCTTTTGCCTTTCTTCGGGCTGCCGCCGTGACCGGCGTTACTGGCGAAACTGGCAATAGAGCCAGGAGCCCTGTGCTTGCGCTCGGTGCCGTGCGATGCCGGAAATCCGGCAAAACCATGACGCTTCATAACTCCGGCGAACCCTTTTCCCTTGCTTGTGCCGATTACATCAACCGATTCAATCCCCTCGAACAGCGAAACAGTCAGCGAATCGCCGGCTGAATACTCCGGTTCGGTCCCGGCAGGCATGCGCCACTCTCGCACAAACCTCTTGGGCGACGAATTCGCCCTACTGGCGTGTCCAACCGCGGGCTTTTTGCGGCGCGCGGGCTTGACGTCGTCATAGCCCAGTTGCACGGCGCTGTAGCCGTCGGACTCTACGGTCTTAACCTGCATAACAGTACAAGGCCCGGCCGCGATAACAGTAACAGGCACCAACTTGCCGGATTCGTCGTAAACCCGGGTCATACCGACCTTTTTTCCCAGTATCATTGCCATGGTTCTATCGTCTCGTCTAAATTATTCAGATCGCAATCAGGCTTTAATCCTGACAAACACGCCGGCCGGAACGACCAGACGGTTCAGAACCTCCACCGTCCTGGCATTGGCCTCGTGAATATCGATCAAACGCTTATGAGTACGAAGTTCGAACTGCTCGCGAGACTTCTTGTCAATATGCGGGCTTCGCAACACCGTATACCGCTCGATTCGCGTCGGCAGCGGAATAGGCCCACTTATACGCGCGTTTGTCTTTCTCGCGTGCTCGACGATCTCCTTTGCAGACGCATCGAGCGCCCGGTGATCGTAGGCTTCCATCCTGATTCTTATTCTTTCCGTCTCGGCAGCCATATCTGTTCCTTATGCGTTTCAAATTCAGCGGAGAGTATTCTCATCCACGCTGGAATAACGCCAAACTACTGTTTCCAGATGCCCACGCGTCGCAATATCAGCGCCAACCGGCAGGCCGTGAAGGCACTCTCCACGCCTGTAACTAGACACCGTAGGCGTCTGCTGAGTCTGATTTCTTGCAGGACAGGCATGAATCGCCGTTGCCAATACTGAAATCATCACTTCTTCAGCGGCAATAGGCTGATTGCGCCTTCCTTATCATGCCTGAGTTGGAATCGAATCCGATCCCACCCCAAAACTCCGGGTCCGACTCACATCCAAAGACTACTTCTCAAAACCGTCCTTGACGCTCATTAGTTAGATATGCCACAGCCCAACTCGTTCACGCACAACCGTCCGTGGCCATGCTCGCTACGGCTGAAAAACTCGGATATTAGCAAGCCGAAATCATCCTGTCAATAGATGTCGGCAAAAAATCACAAAAAATTATTAAAAAAACAGGGTTGATACTCACAATATTATCTGCCCCGCAATTTGTTCGGGCACTTTTTCGTAGCACAGCGGTTCCATCGTGAAGGTTCCGCGTCCGGCCGTAGCGCTTCTGAGTTCACTCGAATAGCCGAACATCTCCGCAAGAGGCACTTTCGCGTCTATGACACGCATGTTTCCATGTACGTGGCAATCCGTGATCAGCCCCCGCTTGCCGAGCAGATTGCCCTGGACCGCACCGAAGTGCGCCTCCGGCACGACTACCTGCAGCCGCATAACCGGCTCCAGAAGCACTGGACCGGCCTTTTCGACGGCCTTTTCGATACCCACCGCCGCAGCCTGCTCAAATGCCAGATCCGAGGAATCGACCTGGTGGTAAGAACCGTCTACCAGAGTGATTTTGAGTCCTATAATTGGATAGCCGGCGAGCGTTCCGCTCGTCAGGCCATCGCGACAGCCCCTTTCTACGGCCGAAACATACTCTTTCGGAACTGCGTCGCCGCCTGCGGCATTCACAAATTCGGTATCATTGCTCCAGTGGCCATCCTCGGTCAGCAGCGGCTCGGCTTTGAGAACCACGTGCCCGTACTGGCCGTGTCCGCCGCTCTGGTGAACGAACTTGCCCTCGGCGGTCGCCTCGGTGGTAATCGCTTCCTTGTAGGCTACGCGCGGTTTACCTATCCTCACATCGACTTTGTGCTCTCTTGTCAGTTTATGCTGTAGAATCTCCAGATGAAGCTCACCCATACCGGCGATAATGGTCTGACCGGTTTCCCGGTCCAGCTTGCACTCGAACGTCGGATCCTCACGCCTCAGATCGGCCAGAGCATCGGCCAGTTTAGCCTTATCCGCGGCCGTCCTGGGTTCGATTGACATGTTAATGACAGTCTGCGGGAACGTGATCGTCGGCAGAATAAGCGGCTTCTTCGGATCGCATATCGTATCGCCGGTCAGCGTTTGCTTTAGCCCCACCACCGCAACGATATCGCCGGCGACCGCCTGGTCGCGTATATTCCGCGAATTGGCGTGCATCTCAAATATACGTGTAATGTTTTCTTTCTTGTCCCGGTTGGCGTTCAGAACCCGGCTGCCAGACTTCAATGTGCCCTGGTATATGCGAATGAAATTCAAATCGCCATGCACATCGCTGGTAATCTTAAATGCAACCGCAACCAACCCCGCCTTCGGATCGCATTCGACGGGCACCTCTTTGCTTTCGTCGCCGGGCTTGTGTCCGACCAGCGACGGTCTCTCCAGCGGAGAAGGCAGATAGGCGATAACACCGTCTAGCAACCTCTGGACGCCGATGTTCTTCAGGGCCGCACCCACGAATACCGGATGCAGCTCGTTCTTGAGCGTTCCCGCACGAATAGCCCGTTGGATGATGTCTTGATCCACGGGTTCGTCGTGAATGTAAGCCTCCATCAGTTCTTCGTCGAAATCGGCCGCTTTTTCCAGCATTGCGTGGCGCTGCCGCCCGGCCAGATCGACATACTCCTGCGGTATTTCGGCTTCTCTGAACTCGGCCCCCATCTTCTCGGCGTCGTAGAAGACCGCCTCCATTGTGATAAGATCTATAATTCCGGCAAACGAGTCCTCGGCTCCCATCGGAATCTGCAGTACGACGGGATTGGCAAGCAGCTTATCGCGTATGCTCGCCACGCTCATTTCGAAATCGGCCCCGACCTTATCCATCTTATTGATAAAGCATAGAGCCGGTAAATCGTACTTCTGCCCCTGCCTCCAGACGGTCTCACTCTGAGCCTGCACCCCCTCACTGCCGTCAAAAACGGCTATCGCACCATCCAGAACACGCAGCGAACGCTCTACCTCCGCCGTAAAATCAATATGACCGGGGGTATCGATGAGGTTCAGTTCGTAATCCTTCCACGGGCAACGCGTGGCGGCTGAGGTGATCGTAATCCCGCGCTGCTGCTCTTCCTCCATGTAGTCCATGACCGCCGTTCCATCGTGGACTTCGCCCATCTTGTACGTCTTGCCCGTGTAGTACAGGACCCGCTCGGTTACCGTGGTCTTGCCGGCGTCTATGTGGGCCATTATCCCAATGTTGCGAAGTTTTTCGAGCGGCCTTGCCATAATTCATTCTTTCCTCAGTTACACCCTTCTACTGTGACTATTTCGCACATTTGCTCAGCTATTCATCAATAAAAAAATGCCACGGCTGTCCTTTAGAAACTTCCGTGGCATATAAGTTCGTACACTTCTTACCAGGCGAAATGGGCGAAAGCCTTGTTGGCATCGGCCATACGATGCACGTTTTCGCGCATCGTAACAGCCCCGCCCTGCTCCTTGTATGCATCGAGCAACTCTCCCGCCAAACACTCGGACATCGGCTTGCCCTTCTTACCCCGGGCCGAAGCCAGTATCCACCTGAACGCCAGCGATTGCTGCCGCTTGCTGCTCACCTGCATCGGAACCTGATAGCTGGCGCCGCCGACGCGCTTGCTTCGCACCTCGATCATGGGCTTGACGTTATTAATCGCCTTTTCGAATACTTCCAGCGGCTCGGCATCGTCGACTCGCTTGTCGATTATGGCCATAGCGTCGTAGAAAACCCGCTGAGCGGTGCTCTTCTTGCCGTCCAGCATAAGACAGTTGATGAATTTAGCCGCGAGCTTGCTGCCGAACTTGGCATCAGGCTTCAACTGTTCGCTTGAGGCTGTAAATCTCTTCGCCATCGCTTATCCTCTAATCGCCCCTGCTCTAAACAAAGGGCTAAGTCCTTGAAGTAAAAGTTGTTATCTACTTGCCCTTCTTGGCACCGTACTTACTGCGACCCTGCTTGCGATCGGCCACGCCCGCACAGTCCAGAACCCCGCGAACAATGTGATATCTCACACCGGGAAGGTCCCTGACCCTGCCGCCGCGAATCATAACCGTACTGTGCTCCTGCAGATTATGGTCAATGCCCGGGATGTAGGCGGTAACTTCTTTGCCGTTGGTCAAACGTACACGAGCGACCTTACGCAACGCGGAGTTCGGCTTCTTGGGCGTCTGGGTTCTGACAATAAGGCAGACACCGCGTTTCTGCGGGGAGCCGCTGATATCCGAGACGCGTTTGCGCCCCTTCGACTTCCCTCTCGCACCCCTGACTAACTGGTTTTTTGTAGGCATAATCTTATCTCTTTAATCTTGCTTGCAATACTAACTGAGCCCCAAAGCCTCCTTAATTGCGGCATCGGCCTTGGCTTCGGCTTCTTTGGCTTCTTTAACCTCTTCGGATTCCTCGAATTCCTTCGGCAGCGGCGCCTCGACGAGATGTTTGACCTTCATCTCCAGATGCGGCTTAAACGCCGTGCCGGCCGGAATGAGATGACCGAGTATAACATTCTCTTTCAAACCGGTCAGATTGTCCATCTTACTGGCAAGAGACGCCTGAGTCAAGACTTTAGTTGTTTCCTGGAAACTGGCCGCGGCGATGAAGCTTTCCGACCACAGCGAAGCCTTGGTAATTCCAAGAAGCAGCGTCTGAGCGGTCGCCGGTCTGGCCTTCTTGGCCTTGGCGGGCGTACCACCGATCATCTCGACCTTCTCGTTGATCGCGGCAAGTTCCTTTTTGTCCACGACCTGGCCCTTCTCGACACCGCTGGCATCGCCGATGCTGTCGATTCTCACGCTGTTCATCAACCGCTCGTTTTCTTGGCGGAACTGGAACTTGTCAACCACTTCGCCCGGCAGAAACTGGCTGTCGCCGACCGATTCAATCTCGACTTTGCGCATCATCTGCGAACAGATGATTTCAATGTGCTTGTCGTTTATGGCCACGTTCTGCGTTCTATAGACGTTCTGGATCTCGGCGATGAGATACCGCTGAAGGGCTTCCTCGCCCTTGATTCGCAGAATATCGTGCGGAACGAGCGGTCCGTCGGTAAGTGCGTCGCCGGCCTCGACCATATCACCGGTGTGCACATTCAGATGTCGGTCGCGCGGAACGTGGTGTTCTTTTTCCATGCCGCTCTCGCTGCGGATGGTGATGGTCATCTTGCCTTTGCGCTTATCGCTTCGCAGTTCGACGCGACCGCTGATCTCGGCCATGGCGGCCGGATCCTTGGGCTTGCGGGCCTCGAACACCTCCGTAACACGGGGCAGACCACCTGTAATATCCTGGGTACCGCCTGTGGCCCGCGGCTGATGGGCCAGCAACTGCCCGGCCTGGACTTTCTGGCCTTCATCGACTTCGATGCGCGCCTGGGCCGGCAGATAGTGAACGTCAAGAATCTTGCCGTTTTCATCCTCGATAATAATCTGCGGATGCTTATCGCCCTTATGTTCAATAACGACAGGTCTTTCGGCTATGCGGCCCTGGGCCCCTTTCGCCCGCGACCGGATTTTGCCTTCCTCGATCTGAATGGTTTCGCCTTCGATAATATCGACGAACCTGATAGCACCCGAAACCTCGGCAAGAATGGGCGTCCGGTGCGGGTCCCATTTGAACATCGCCGCTCCGGTTTCGACTTTCTGACCGTCCTCGACGTCAACGATTGCTCCATACGGAACTTTGAACCTGTCCAGTTCGCGCTCCTTTTCGTCGAGAATAGCTATTTCACCGTTTCGCTTGAGAGCAACCACCTGCTTGCCGCCGCCTTCGACCTCGAAAGCAACCGCGTTGATATCGCGGAATTCGACTGTTCCGGTGTAGGTGGCTTTTTGCTCGCGCTCGAGGATAGCTCGCGAAGCAACACCACCGGTGTGGAACGTACGCAGGGTAAGCTGCGTGCCGGGTTCTCCGATGGACTGGGCCGCGACAATACCGACGGCCGAGCCTTCCTCGACCAACTGGCTAAGACTCATATCCCATCCGAAGCATTTGGCACAAACACCGATGGGGCTGTCGCAGGTCAGCGGGCTTCTGACCCGGATCGCGTCCAGGCCGAGCGCCTCGATCTTGCCGGCCGCTTCGGGTGTAATCACTTCGTTTTCCCGGACGATCATCTCGTCGGTGATCGGATTGCGGATATTATCTCTTGCAGTGCGGCCAACGATCAATTCCGAAAGCGGCATATCCACCTGGCCGCTTCGGGCCGCCGTGCTCTTGGTAATACCCTGAAGCGTCTGGCAATCGTGCTCGAATATAATCACATTCTGTGATACATCGATCAACTTACGCGTCAGATAACCGGAGTTTGCGGTCTTAAGCGCCGTATCGGCCAGACCCTTACGAGCGCCGTGAGTAGAACTGAAGTATTCCAGAACGGTCAGTCCCTCGCGGAAGTTGGACTTAATCGGCGTTTCGATGATTTCGCCGCTGGGCTTGGCCATCAATGCACGCATACCTGCAAGCTGCTGTATCTGGTCGACGCTGCCTCGGGCGCCGGAATCGCTCATCAGGAATATCGGGTTCAGATAAGGCTCACCGTCGTCGGTCGTGTCTTCCTTGAGGCCCCGCATCATTTCATTGGTAACAGCCACACGAGCATTGGTCCAAGCGTCGATGACCTGGTTGTAACGCTCGCGCTCGGTGAGAACACCCTGGTCGTAATTTCTGTGGATTTTCGCCACCTTTGTTTCAGTGCCGCCGATAATTTCGGCCTTCCTTGCCGGAATCTTCAGGTCGGTAACTCCGAAGCTCAGACCCGCCAGCGTGGCGTACTTGAAGCCGATATCCTTGATTTTATCGAGAAGATCAACTGTGGAAGCGGCGCCGCTGATTTCAAAGCAGTCGCTGATAACCCGGCTCATCTTCTTCTGGGACATCGTCAGATTGTAGAAAGGCGCCCCCTCGGGCAGGATGTCGTTGAATATGCACCTGCCGACCGAAGTCTCGACAACGTTGGTCGTTGCAGTGCTTTTGCGGGGCCTGCGCTCCTCGTGTATTACCTTGCGGTCCTTGTCGAGTCGAACGCGAATCCTGTCGTGCAGAGTTATCTTGCCCATCTGGTAGGCCATCATGGCCTCGAACTGATCGCGGAAGACCGGCGGCTTCTTGTCCTCCGGGCCGCGCCTCTCGATATGCGTCAGATAGTAATTACCCATCACCATATCCTGAGAAGGCCCAACCATCGGCGAGCCGTTCGCGGGCGAGAAAATATTGCTGGTGGTCATCATCAGTACGTGCGTCTCGGCCTGAGCCTCGACACTCAGAGGCAGGTGAACCGCCATCTGGTCGCCGTCGAAGTCCGCATTAAAGCCTTTGCAGGCCAGCGGATGAAGCATAATCGCATTACCTTCGACAAGCACCGGCTCGAACGCCTGAACGCCCATCCGGTGCAGCGTAGGCGCACGGTTCAGGAGAACCGGATGCTGATGAATAACCTCTTCTAGAATGTCCCAGACGTGGTCGTCGCGGCGTTCGATCATGCGTTTGGCGCTTTTGATTGTGTCCGCCAGACCATGCTGTTTGAGTTTTCTGATAATAAACGGCTGATAGAGTTCAAGGGCGATCTTCTTCGGCAGCCCGCACTGATACAACTTAAGGTTCGGACCGACCACAATTACCGAACGGGCTGAATAGTCGACACGCTTACCCAGCAGGTTCTCGCGGAATCGACCCTGCTTGCCCTTAATCATGTCCGTAAGAGATTTCAGCGGTCGATTGTTGCTGCCGAGAACCGGTCTGCGGCACCGGCCGTTGTCCAGAAGCGAATCCACCGCCTGTTGGAGCATGCGCTTTTCGTTGCGAATAATGACTTCCGGAGCGTTCAGGTCGATCAGCTTCTTGAGCCGGTTGTTCCGATTGATGATGCGCCTGTACAGATCGTTCAAATCGCTCGTCGCGAAGTTGTCGCGTTCGAGCAGAACCAGCGGCCTCAGGTCCGGCGGAATCACCGGAATAACCTCCATGACCATCCACTCGGGCCGGTTATTCGAGTTGCGGACCTCGTTGACGATCTTGAGCCGTTTGGTCAGGTCTTTGATTTTCTGCTTGCTGTTGGTCTTAGTGATGGCGTCTTTCAGCTCGATGCTCAACGTGGGCAAATCCAGTTCGTTGAGCAGAGCGCGGACCGCTTCGGCGCCCATCAGGGCCTTGAACGAACTGCCGTATTTGGTCGTGGCTTCGCGGCACTCCTCTTCACTGAGGAGCTGACCGGGCGAAAGCGGACTCTGGCCCGGATCCGTAACGACGTAGTCCTGAAAATAGATTATCTTCTCCAGGTCCGACGACTTCATAGCCAGCAGCGTACCCAGCCGGTTCGGTATGGCCTTGAAGAACCAGATATGCACGATGGGAGCGGCCAGATTTATGTGGCCCATCCTCTTACGGCGAACCCGGCTGTGCGTGACCTTTACACCGCACCGATCGCAGATAATGCCTTTGAACTTGGTCCCCTTGTACTTGCCGCAGGCGCACTCCCAGTCTCTTTCGGGACCGAATATCCGCTCGCAGAACAGACCGTCCTTTTCCGGGCGGTAAGTACGGTAATTAATCGTCTCGGGCTTGCGAACCTCGCCAAAAGACCAACTGCGAATGTCGTTCGGGCTTGCCAGAGAGATCGTTACCGAACCGTAATCGTTAATGCGATCGTAAATATCCCCTAACATATAAGGCTAACTCCTCATCAGAACATCAAATTTCGCCATTGCCCTGAGACAACTCATAAAACGCTGTTTCCGAGCCGCTTCTTTTCCAGTTGGATATTCAGCCCAAGACCGCGGATTTCGTTGCACAGTACGTCGAAAGACAGAGGTGTACCCGCTTCGAGAGTGTTCTGGCCTTTGACCATTGACTCGTAAATCTTCGTACGGCCCTCGACATCGTCGCTCTTGACCGTCAGCATTTCCTGCAGAGCGTAAGCCGCACCGTAGCCCTCGAGCGCCCAGACCTCCATTTCACCGAATCGCTGACCGCCGGTTCTCGCCTTGCCGCCAAGAGGCTGCTGCGTAATAAGGCTGTATGGTCCTGTCGCACGGGCGTGAATTTTGTCATCGACCAGGTGGTGCAATTTCAGCATGTATATATATCCGATAGTACCGCACTGATCGAAAGGTCGACCCGTTCTGCCGTCGTACAACTGTGTTTTGAGGGTTTTTGGCACCTCAATCAGGAAATCCTTGTCCGATGGAGCCTCCCCGGCCTTCTCGGCTTCTTCGGCACGGCTTCGCATCAGTTCGTTTGCTTCCTCAGTAAGCTGTTGTATATCTTCTTCGCTGGCACCGTCGAACACAGGCGTCATCGCGTTAAAGCCCAGAACTTTCGCAACCCACCCCAGGTGGGTTTCCAGTATCTGGCCCACATTCATACGACTGGGCACACCCAGCGGATTGAGCAGAATATCCAGCGGCGTTCCGTCTTCCAGGAACGGCATGTCTTCTTCGGGCATGATCTTGGCGATAACACCCTTGTTCCCATGCCGACCGGCCATCTTGTCGCCGATCGAAAGCGTCCGCTTGATCGCGATGTAAATCTTGACCATCTGGAGTACGCCGCTGGGCAGCTCGTCTCCGTGCTTCATGCCGTCTACGCGACGTTTCTTTTCTTCCTGAAGCTCAACAATTTTGCCCCAGAAGCGATCGACAACCGTCTTAACCTCGTCGCGAGCGGCCGCGGGCTTGACCCACTTGATGTCGAAGTTCTCTATCTGCTCGTAAATGACGTCGTCGTCATCACTGGCTCCAACGCGCTGACGAGTCGAGGGATCAATGATAGTTA
Organism: uncultured Pirellulales bacterium; assembly: GCA_964406945.1. Classification (GTDB taxonomy): domain Bacteria; phylum Planctomycetota; class Phycisphaerae; order Sedimentisphaerales; family Anaerobacaceae; genus UBA2266. The sequence goes on along the minus strand of CAYOTO010000005.1, from coordinate 84,963 downwards.
CCTCGAATTTCTCGTGAATGGCGTTGACCATCTGCCGGAACACCAGGCATTCCTTGGCCCTGATATCCTGCTCGACCTGCTTGATCTGAGCGGCCAGTGCTTTCTTCTCTTCTTCGGTGCCGGCGCCCTTGCGGGTGAAACGACGGGTCTTAATTACGACGCCTTCGTAGCCGCTGGGCAGCTCGAGCGAATCGTTCTTGACGTCTTCGCCGGCACGACCGAATATCGCGTGCAGCAGCTTTTCTTCCGGGGTCAGTTCGGTTTTGCTCTTCGGCACGACTTTGCCGACCAGAATATCTCCCGGGCAGACCCGCGTACCTTCGCGAACAACACCGTATTCGTCGAGATTCCGCAGAGCTTTTTCGCTCACGTTCGGGATATCTCTTGTGAATTCTTCCTTGCCAAGGCGGGTCTCACGAACCTCAGCCGTGAACTCGTCGATGTGAACACTGGTAAAGCTGTCGTCCTTACAGAGCCTCTCACTGACGATAATTGCATCTTCAAAGTTAAAACCGTCGAATGAGACGAATCCGACCAGCACGTTCTTTCCGAGAGCAAGTACCCCGTCGTCGGTTCCGCCGCCGTCGGCGATGACCTGGCCCTTCTTGACCTTATCGCCGAGAGCCACAATGGGTTTCTGGTTCAGACATGTTCGTTCGTTGAGTCCGACAAACTTATCGAGTTCGTATTCATCCGTCTGGTCTATGACAATCCGGGTCGCGTCCACAGCCGTTACCGTGCCGCTGTTCTTTGCGCGGACCACCATACTCGAGTTGCTTCCGACCACGTTCTCCATACCGGTACCGACCAGCGGAGCTTCGGTCTTCAGCAGCGGCACGGCCTGCCTCTGCATATTCGAACCCATCAGAGCGCGGTTGGCGTCGTCATGCTCGAGGAAGGGAATCAATGAGGCCGATACGCCCAGCGTCTGCTTGGTGGAAACGTCCACGTAGTCAACGTCTTTACTGTCGACCACGCCCAGTTCGCCGCCCTTCATCGCCAGCACGTTGCCTTTTCGAATCTTGCCGGTCTTCTTATCGACCGTATTCGGTGCGGCGATAGTGGCCCTCATGTCTTCATCGGCACGCAGCAAATCGACTTCATCCAGAACCGTGCCTTTATCGACCTTGCGGTATGGAGTCAGAAGAAAGCCGTATTCATCGACTTTGGCGAAGATGGCCAGCGATGAAATAAGGCCGATATTCGTACCTTCGGGAGTCTCGATCGGACAGATACGACCGTAATGGCTGATGTGAACGTCGCGAACTTCGAAACCGGCCCGCCGCCTGTTCAGACCGCCCGGGCCCAGAGCCGAAAGACGCCTTTCGTGAGTAAGCTGACTAAGGGCATTGGTCTGATCGACCACCTGGCTCAATTCACCGCGGCCGAAGAAATAATTGATGCTGCTCGAGACGCTCTTGGAATTGATAAGATCCGCAACCCGGACCGAATCTTCGGCGTCTTTTCGCATGCTCATCCGTTCCTGAACCGTCTTGCGGAGCTTCAGCAGGCCTTTTCTGATTTCATCGGAGGCCAACTCGTCGATTGTACGCAGCCTTCGGTTCCCGAGATGGTCGATATCATCGACTTCACCCTGGTTGTTTCGCAGGGCCATGATGTACTTCATGGTGTGAAGGAAGTCCTCGGGCCTCAGAGTCATCACGTCTTCATCCACGTTCTGGCCGAATTTCCGATTCAGCCTGAAACGGCCGACCTTGCCCAACCGGTACCGGTTCGAGTCAAAGAACTTCTCTTCAAAGAAGATCTGGGCCTTCTCCGCATTGGGGGGATTTCCGGGTCGCAGCCTTGTGTAAAACTTCAGCAGCGCCTTTTCGCGGTTGTCGCAGTCATCTTCGGCTATCGTATTGAGGATGATCGGATCACGAACCTCTTCGATAACCTCGACCTTCTTCAGGCCGCTTTTCTGAATGACCGAGACCCTGTCCGCAATCTGTGCTCCGGCCTTGACGATGATTTCACCGGTTTCCGTGTCCACCAGCGGTCCCACGGCCCACATCGAGGGCGTAAGTTTAGAGACCGCGATAGACTTGGTCGGGTAAAACAATCGCAGAATTTCCTCCGTCGAACCGTAAGAAGGCTCGATCGCCCTGAGGAAAATCGTCGCCGGTATTTTGCTGGACTGGTCGATTTTGACGATCAGAATGTCCTTGTGCGTAACGCTGATCTCAATCCAGCTTCCTCGCTGGGGAATTATGCGCCCGCCGTGCAGCACGCGGTCGCCTTCTTTGCTCTCGATGAGGAAGTCGACGCCCGGACTGCGGTGAAGCTGGCTCACGATGACCCTGACGGCTCCGTTGATAATGAACTCGCCGCCGCCGATCATCACGGGCATTTCGCCCAGGTAGATCGCCTGCTCGGCCAGATCTTCACCTTCTTTGCTCCTCAGCCGGCAGTGGATTTTCAGCGGATAACCATAGGTCAGACGCAACTGTCGACATTCGGTCGGAGTGTAATGAGGCGACTCGAGTTCATAGTAGAGATATTCGAGCATCAGCTTCTTATTGTAGCTTTCGATCGGGAATATCTCTCGGAACAGTGCCTCCAGACCGTAATCGTCGCGCCTAGTGGGCGCAGTGTCGGACTGCAGGAACTTTTCATAGCTCCTTCTTTGAACATCGACCAGATTCGGAATATCCACCGCATCCGGGACTGTGCCGAAATTACGAACGGCTCGTGTTCGCATCTGAAACTCCCAAGCTCAGGATCAACAATGCCATGTACAGCACGGTTTCAAACATGCAACTACTTGATTTCCACGGTTGCGCCTGCTCCTTCGAGCTGCTTCGCCGCGGTATCTGCTTCTTCTTTCGAAACGCCTTCTTTTACGGGCTTCGGGGCGCCATCCACCAGCTCTTTGGCCTCTTTCAGGCCCAGACCGGTCAGTGCGCGGACCTCTTTGATGACCTGGATCTTCTTGTCGCCGAATTCCTTGAGGATTACATCGAAGCTGGTCTTTTCCTCGGCCTCGGCGGCGCCTTCGCCACCGCCGCCCGCCGGTCCTGCAACCATTACGGCGCCGCCGGAAGCGGGTTCGATACCATGCACCTCTTTAAGACAATCAGCCAGTTCCTTGGCCTGAACCAGCGTCAGACCGACGATCTTGTCGGCCAATTCCTTGATGTCCGCGCTGAATTCCGTGGCCTGGCCGGCCTCTTGTTCTTGTGTTTTTTCTTCTTCTGCCATCTTGAAAACTCCTGTATTGAAAATGCGCCATCAGGTAGCCGAAACTCCACCGTCTCGTTTAACCCTCAAAGGGGGCAACCTGCCTGGCAACCTCAATTTGCTCAAAAGACCCGATGTATCGGCTGCGGCCCAATAGCAGTACGCCGCTCAATCGGCGGCTGCAACGCGCAACCGGCGCCGTCCGGGCTATTCTTATGCAGCTTCCTTTTCTGCGTTGTCGATAATAGTCTTTATGCACCCGGCGATTGTCGAAGCCGGTCCGCCGAGCGCCGCCGCAACATTACCGCCGGGCGATAGCGCCATTCCGGCGATCTGGCTCTGCAGTTCGCCTCGGGTCGGCATCTTGCTGATTGCCTCGGCCCGTTTTGCGTCCAGCATTTCGCCTTCGAGAAAACCACCCCTGATTTCGAAAGGTTTGAGCTTCTTGGCCCAATCCACCACTTCCTTGGCCACGTCAACTATGCTGTCTCCCCCGTACGCCAGCGTGCATGGGCCCTCGAAAAGGTCCTTAGCGCCTTCGAGACCCTGACTGGCAATGGCCTTTCTGAACAGCGAGTTCTTGACTACTGTCAGTTTGATGCCTTTGTTCTTGAGTTCGCCCCGCATGACGTTGTTGTCAACGCCCTTAACGCCTTTAATGCTGACTATAAGGAAATCGCTCAGCTCGTCTTCGGCGATCAACTTCTCGAATTCGTTCTGAAGCAGTCCTTTTACGAATTTGCTCATAATATCACCTTCAAACAAATGAGTGCGACCTGTGAACAGGCAATTTCCACACTACACCTCAACAACCACACTGGGGCTCATCGTCGCCGACAACAATACCTTCTTGAGATATGTGCCTTTGGCCGAAACGGGTTTGACCGCCTTGATATGGGCAATAAGCGCCTCGATATTCTCTTTAAGCTTATTAACATCGAAACTCTGCTTGCCCACCACTACGTGCAGGTTGCCGCCCGAATCGTTTCTGTATTCGACTTTACCGGCTGCGAATTCCGAAACCGCCTTGACCACATCGGGGGTAACCGTTCCGTTTTTCGGAGACGGCATTTTACCCTGGGGTCCCAGGATCCGTCCGAGTTTACCAACCTTCGACATAACCTTCGGCGAAGCGACCGCCACGTCGAAATCGGTCCAGCCGTCGGTAACCTTCTGAACCAGATCGTCGGCGCCGGCTTCCATCGCGCCGGCTTTCTTTGCCTCCTCGGCTTCGCTTTCGTCGCAGAAGGCGATCACTCGTTTCTGCTTGCCAATTCCGTTGGGCAGGGATATCGAACCGCGGACCAACTGATCCGCCTGCTTCGGGTCAATACCCAACTGGAGGACGCACTCGACCGTCTGGTCGAATTTGACCGTTTTGAACGACTTGATCTTTTCGATCGCCGCAGTCAGCCCGATCGGCTCCTTACTGGCCTGCTCGGACTCCTTTCTGTACCTTTTGCTTCTGTATCTCATCTCAACTCTCTTTTTGCCTATGGCCGCCCGCTCGCGGTTCCAGTCTAACCTTCGACCTCGATGCCCATGCTTCGAGCCGTGCCCGCGATAATCTTCATCGCGGCATCGACATCGTATGCGTTGAGATCCTTGAACTTCTGCTCGGCGATACTGCGGACCTGCTCGGCGGTGACCTTGCCGACCTTCTCCTTATTGGGAACGCCGCTGCCTTTCGCGATCTCGGCCGCCTGCTTGAGCAAAACCGCCGCAGGCGGGCTCTTGACCTCGAAAGTGAAGCTCTTGTCGGCGAAAACCGTCAGAACCACCGGCACGGTTGTGCCGTTAAGGTCCTTGGTTCTCTCGTTAAACTGGGAGACAAACTGGCCTATGTTAACGCCATGCTGACCCAGGGCCGGTCCGATCGGCGGAGCGGGAGTCGCCTGCCCGCCCGGGGCCTGCAGTTTAATTTGTGCAGCTACTTCTTTAGCCACTGTAATATACCTCGTAATCTCTTTTTCACGGCCGATGCGAGCAAAGCTGCAGTTACAGCTTCTCGATCTGCCAGTATTCGATATCAAGCGGCGTACTTCTGCCGAATATTGTTACGATAACTTTCACTATGCCGCGCTCGGCGTCGATCGAATCGACAACACCCTCGAAATTCTCGAAAGCTCCTTCGCGAATCTTGATCATGTCGCCCTTCTGGAATTCCACTTTGATGCTGGGCGCCTCTTCGGGCTTTTCAGCTTCCAGAAGCATTTTCGCCACATCCGTATCACGCATCGGCGTCGGAATGCCTTCAGTCCCGATAAAATCGCCGACTCCGGGCGTTCCCTTGATCATGAACCAGGCTTGCTCAGGGACCCGGCCGTCTTCGGTCGGCTCCATCTCCATAAAGACATAACCCGGATACAACTTACGCTTGTGCACCGTCTGCTTGTTGCCTCGGATACGCTTGATCTGCTCGACGGGTACCTCGATCCTGCCGACGATATCCTGCAGGCCCTCTTTCTCGACCTTCTGCAGCAGAGTATCCCTGACCTGGATCTCCTTATTAGCCGCAACTCGCAAAACGTACCATTGCATAACAAAACCTTAATTAGGTGAATGAACTACCCTGTCCGGCCGAAAATGAACCCGAACAGAATCGTGAAGATCAGGTCTGTAATGCCGATCAACGACGACATCAGGACAACAACCACTATGACGATTGTGGTCGAAACCGTGATCTCCTTCTTGCTGGACCAACTTACCTTCTTCATCTCGCCTTCGGCTGCGATCATGAAGTCGGCAATCGATGGCTTATTCATCAACCAGTACACAAGACCGCCAAGCACCGCAAAAACGCCGACCGGCGCCATCACCTGAACCCACAGGCCCAAATCCGTGCCGCCGAGTTTGGCGTAGAGCCTGTAGCAGCCGAGCGCAACGATTAACCCGAAGGCGAAGCCGCTGCCAAGTCTCGTGTATTTGCCCTGTCCGCGCTTGTAAATGCCTAAGCTCATGCCTGCAACCTCAATGACGAATCATTATCTCTGCTCTTGGTCGTAACCGGGCGACCGAAAAACAGGCCAGGAGGGAATCGAACCCCCAACCTTCGGTTTTGGAGACCGACGCTCTGCCAAATTGAGCTACTGGCCTTTGGGATATTCGAGTACTAACCTATTTCCGTCTGATCTTGTGAACCGTGTGCTCGCGCTCATTCGGGCAGAACTTCTTAAGCGTGAACTTCGGCGTGCCTTCGGCCACGCTGACCTCGGTGCGGTAATTACGCTTGCTGCACTTCGAACACTCGAGCCAGACGTATTCTCTTTTACTTTTCTTCTTCGCCATAACTAAGGACTCATCCCCGCCCGCCTGCGGGCGAACATTGCGACAAGGCGATATAAGGCAGGAACCGCCACAGTGTAAACCTGCGACGGTCATCCTGCCGTACAATCAGTCAAGTCAGAATAAAATCAACGGGCGATTACTCGAGAATCTTGATGACGACGCCGGCGCCTACCGTACGACCGCCTTCACGAATCGCGAATCGAAGCCCTTCTTCCATAGCGATCGGCTGGATAATCTCAGCGGACATCGCAATGTTATCGCCGGGCATACACATTTCAGCGCTCTTGCCTTCGCGACTCTTCAGGCCCGTTACCGCACCTGTTACGTCCGTGGTGCGGAAGAAGAACTGGGGCTTGTAGCCGGCGAAGAACGGTGTATGACGGCCGCCTTCCTCTTTTGTCAGGACGTAAACCTCGGCCTCAAACTTGCGGTGAGGCGTAATCGACTTCGGAGCTGCGACAACCTGGCCCCTGAGAAGTTCCTTTTTCTCAATACCGCGGAGAAGCAGTCCGACATTGTCGCCGGCCTGGCCTTCGTCAAGCGTCTTGTTGAACATCTCAACGCCGGTGCAAACGGTCTTCTTGACTTCGCTGGCAAGACCGACAATCTCGACCTCATCGCCGCTGTGGACGATGCCGCGCTCTACACGACCGGTTCCGACAGTACCGCGGCCCTTGATGCTGAAGACGTCCTCGACAGGCATAAGGAACGGCTTGTCGACATCACGCTCGGGAAGCGGGAAGTAGTCGTCGACTGCCTCCATCAGTTCGTCGATGCTCTTGCAAGCCTCGTCATCCTTGCCTTCGGACTCCATCGCCGCAAGCGCCGAACCACGGATGATCGGGATATCGTCGCCCGGGAATTCGTACTTGCTGAGCAGATCGCGAACTTCCAACTCGACCAGATCCAGAAGTTCCGGATCGTCGACCTGGTCGACCTTGTTCATGTAGACAACGATGCTCGGTACGTTCACCTGACGGGCAAGCAGGATGTGCTCGCGGGTCTGGGGCATCGGACCGTCGCTGGCGGCGACTACCAGAATGGCTCCGTCCATCTGGGCGGCGCCGGTAATCATATTCTTGATGTAGTCGGCGTGTCCGGGGCAGTCAACGTGGGCGTAATGCCTGTTTTCCGTCTCGTACTCGACGTGCGCGGTATTGATCGTTACGCCGCGCTCTCTCTCTTCCGGAGCGTTGTCGATGTCTTCGAATTTCTTAACGCCGGAGCCCCACTTGCCAGCCATGCGCATGGTTATAGCAGCCGTCAGCGTTGTCTTGCCGTGGTCAATGTGACCGATTGTGCCAATATTTATGTGTGGTTTTTTTCTCTCAAATACCGCCTTAGCCATCTTAGAATTAACCTCCTATGAGCCGGTTAGTACTGGTACTCCGTGTTTTTCCTGAGTAGAACATTTTCTGACAGCCATGCACTCGGCAGGACCATCACTACCATTATCTATTTATTACCGCGTATCCGGTATACTTACACTTAGCTGCTGATGGGGGTTGAACCCATGACCTCGTCCTTACCAAGGACGCGCTCTACCACTGAGCTACAGCAGCATAACGGTTCGCAAACGTGCCAAACCGAGAACAAGCACAGCACTCATTCCGGCCTGCCACGCCAAAATGAGTATACGGAACCCACCTGATCCCAGTCCTCGACAGAAACGTCAAGTACGAGGAATACCGAGGCTGAGCCCGCATTATATGTAGTAAATGGGTGATTCTACTGATGAGGCCCCTCCAGTGCAAACAGAAAAGCGTGAAAAACATCAAAAAAACTTGCGTTTTCACAACTTTTTTGTGAAAACCCCCCTTCCAGCACTGATAATCTTTATCGGCAGCGCCGCATCAGCCGGCTAGCTGCCGCTTACCTTTGACGTCTCCGGCTCTTTGGCCTTGGTGTACTGTTCCACCCACCGCTTCAGCAAAGCCTGCCACTTGGGCCTGTCATCGGCCTCCGTCTTTATTCGGCTCAATTCCACCAGCAGTGCATCCGGATCCGCACCGTCCGGCGGATTGTCCAGGAAAGCCGCAATAAAATCAGCGAACATGCCCTCAGGATCGATATCACCTTGCGCAAGCCGACCTTTGATCAGGCCAACCGCCAATTCGGGCTTGGAACCGCTCAGATACGTCTCCAGCAGTTGTCCGTCGATACGGTCTTTCTCCTGGCCTTGCGATGTCTGCCGCAGTTTCAGCAAATATTCCGCGGCCCGCTCGAAATTATCCACCCCGCGATATCCGGCGGCTAATCTGCGTCTGGCGGCCATAGCCATCGCATCATCCTTTTCGGCGACAGCCTTTTGTTCGGCTATTTCCAGAAGAGCAATTAGCTGTTCCTGATTCACTTTCAAGGCCCCGTCGTCGATCTTCTTGAGCCATTGTGAGACAACGGCTGCTCCGGACCGGCTGAAGATCTTAAGCATCGCCTGCCACGAGGCCTCGCTTTCTCCGTCGGACCCGATCTTGCCGGCCAGCCAGTCCAGGTCTTCGGCCGAACCTATCGAACCGGCCAGTTCAGCGAGTTTCAGACGCACTGCCAGACTGGGATCGCTGAGAAGCTCTTTGCGAAATCTGGCCAGAGCCGCACCGCTGTCGATCTGAATCAGCCCGTCCATTGCGCCCAGACGAACGGCCTGAGACGAATCGCTAAGCGCCTCTTCGAAGATCGGTTTATACATGGCGGCCGCAGGGGCTCTCGACAGACTGCGCTGACCGCAAAGCCCGGCCATAGCGCTGATCAGTTCGGCCCGCAACACTTCGTTCGATGATTCCTTCTCCTGCCGATAGCGATTGCTCAGCGAGGTCAGGTAAGTTTTGACTTCGGTGCCCGTAAAGCCATTCTGCTCGAGCAGCTTTCTAAGAACGTCGGCTCCTTCGCGAGCCTTGACCGGATCCTTGCCGCCCAAGTACTTCACAGCCCAATCAAGAGTTTCCTTGCGAACCTCCTTGGGCACCTTAATACCGGAATTGGGCAACGAGGCATAGTAACATGCACCGCCCAGCGCCGAAAACAGCTCCATCTCGACCGCATCGTCGCTTTCCTTTTTGAGCTGTGCCAACAACTGCCGCGCCGAATCCAACTCACCCATACGCGAAAGCAGCTTGGCAACCGCCAGGCGGACATCTCTGTCCGGATCTGAGACCAGTCCTATTATTATCTGTCCGAGTTCGCCGGAGATTTTGGCTTTTGTGGTGCTCCTGCGTCCGCGGGCAACCTGTTCCAGCGCCCACAGGCGAACCATTGATTCGGGGCTCTTGAGATTCTCGCCGAGAAATGCTCCTTTGGCAGCATCGTCCTCGAGCGATTCGTAAACCTTGCCCAGTGCGGCAAGATACTCACCTCGCCAGTGTTCCAACTCGCTTTGGAGCTTCCGCCTTGCGGCTTCCTGATTCATCAACCGCTTTTTAAGGAACAACTCCGGCCCTTCGGCGACCAGGCGCTTTATCGTCGCGGCCCTGGCGTCAGGGTCCGCTCCGACATCTATCTCCAGCAGATTGAGCGTCCGAGCCGCAGCGGCTGAGACCTTCGGTTCAGGGTCGTCGACAAGCTGGATCAGTTTAATTGCAGCGCGCATGTCCGGATGGAGGCTCAGGCACTGAATCATGTTCAGCCGCGGCTTAACCTCCGACGCAGGGTCGGATACCATCTTCTCAAGCGGCTCCTGTAACTGATCGTAGTTGAAAATCGTTGTGGCCACGGCGGCAACAGCCGCTTCATCACCGCTTCCGGTCGCCAGCATATTAAGGAGTGGCTCAATGAAGTTCTCTCTGTCGGGTACGCTCTTACGCTCGGCCTCGGCCTGAGTCAGCGCTTTGCATATCGCTACACGCGCAGCCGAGTTTTGTGTCTGGGAAAGTGTGTCGAGAAGAATCTTGCGGGCCGCCGGTCTCGTGTCGGTCAGCATAACCGTCGCGGCTTTGACGCGGATTGATTCGCTGTCGCCTTTGAGCAGGGCGTTCTTGATTATCTCGAATTGCTCGTCGACCTTTTCTTCGGCGGCGTCGGTGTTGCCGGTCTCCGGCTTGTCCTGGGCCAATGCGGAAAAATGCCATCCGGCCATCACCATAAGAAAGATGACAAGACTAAACCCCTTAAGATTCATTATAAGGCCCCGAAGAACAATCCGTTAGTTACAGAACATTATGATAACAGCCGCAAATGCCAAAAGTCAACTTGATATTGCCCATTTTACCGGCGGCGATACGAAAATAACCAAAAAGCCGTCGTCCGAGAAATCAGGCTACTACTGCCTCGGGTGAAAGCGTTTGTGAATGTTCCTCAGCCGCTCGTTGTCCACATGCGTGTAAATCTGTGTCGTAGCAATGTCTACGTGACCGAGTAACTCCTGTACACTTCTCAGGTCCGCGCCGCCCGTTAGCAGGTGGGTCGCAAAACAATGCCGTAGAGTATGCGTACTGATTCCTTTACCCATGCCAGCCCGCCCAGCATGTTTCTTGACCAAGCGCCAAATTTCTATACGACTGAATGGCCGTCCTGTTCGCGATAACAGCATAAAATCGCCGCTTTGCGCGTTCATCAGCCTCGGCCTCAGTTCGCTGAGATATCGCCTCACGACCTCGGCGGCTACTCGCGCCATCGGTATGACACGCTCTCTGTTGCCTTTGCCGCAGCAACGCAGATATCCAATGTCAAGATTTATGTCCGATATTTTCAGGCCCGCCAGTTCGCTTGCCCGCATGCCCGTCGCATAGAGCAGCTCCAGCAATGCCTTGTCGCGAAGATAGAACGGCTCGGCCGGGTCCGGCGCATCCAGCAGCTTCACAACCTGAGGCTTGCTGCACACATTGGGCAATCTCTGCCACAGCTTTGGTCCGTCCAGTACGGACGCATAGTCATTTTCTATCAGACCCATGAGTTTACAGAAGCGAAGAAACATGCGAATGGCCACAAGGCGGCGTTTAATCGACGCCTCGCTCAAACCGTCCTCCGTGAGCCTCCTGAGATACTTCTGAACGACCGCCGCCCGAATCTGCGCCAGGCGGTCGAGTTTGCGACCGTGGCAGTACTTGGCGAAATCGCGAAGGTCGCGTCCGTAAGCCTCGATTGTATTTGAAGCCAGGCCGGCTTCCACACGCAGATAGTCGAGAAACTGTTTGGCCACACGGCCCAGTGCCGTCGCCTGCAACTGCGTCGTTATGTTTCGTATCTGCACTGAACTCATGGGCTGTATCTGTACGGCTATCTACATCTCAAACTCTCCGCCGGTCGGCTTGCGTCGCTCGCATGGCGTCCACCCCAGATGCGGCCGGTATGCCGGCCCGCAAAGATCGTCACCAGCCACAATGCCGGCAACCAGTTTTTGCTGTGTCCGGTCCTGGTTTCGAATCGAACCTCAATGGAAATATCGGCCCGTGTTCGCCGGCGCCTTTAGCCGGTAAACAGCTCGACGGGCCTGGCTCGGCGGACGCCGGGGTTCTCTAGACAGGTATAAGCGGCTTTCCAGTACAGCCACGCATCCTTGATGCTTGAAGTTACAGGAACAACCGATACAATCGGGTATAATATATAATCTTCAAATCTTGTCCGGCCCGGACAGCCGGACCGACTAAGGACCGAAAATATGGATAAGATTCCACTTTCACGCCGCGATTTCCTGAAAACAGCCGCGCTCGGTTCGGCTGCGCTGGCAGGATGGCCGAGCCTCGCAATCGGCAAGCTTCCGCCGGTCCGTACCATAACGCGCGGGCCCGGTTTCCACTGGTTCAGCTATTACGACAAGCTACAATTCGATCCCGGCGGACGTTTCGTCCTGGGGATGGAAGTGGATTTCGAGCACCGCAGCCCGACGGCCAAAGACCAGATCAAAATCGGCATGGTCGATCTCCAGGATAACGACCGCTGGACCCAGCTCGGAACGAGCAGGGCATGGTGCTGGCAGCAGGGGTGCATGCTGCAGTGGCGCCCGGGCTCGAATGAGCAGATAATATGGAACGACCGTCAGGACGACGGCTATGTCTGCCATATTCTCAACGTAAGAACCGGCAAAAGACGCACACTGGGGTATCCGATTTACTGCCTCAGCCCTGACGGCAAGACCGCAGTAGCCCCGGACTTTTGCAGAATCCAGGATATGCGTCCCGGCTACGGCTACCCGGGCCTGCCGGATCCGAACAAGGATGATCCGGCGCCGGCTGAATCGGGTATATATCGCATCAACCTGGATACGGGCAAACGAGATCTTATTGTTTCTCTCGCAAGAATATCGAAGCTGGGCGAAATCCCGGGAAATCCCAAAAACGCCAAGCACTACTTCAACCACCTCCTGTTCAACACGGACGGCTCGCGTTTTATCTTCCTGCATCGCTGGCGCGCTCCGGGGCTGCGGAGTTTCGGCACGAGAATGTTGACGGCGGACCGGGATGGCCGCAACGTAAATATCGTCGACAGTTACGGCAGGACCTCCCACTTCATCTGGCGTGATCCGGAGCACATCCTCGCCTGGGCCTGGCATCCGAGCCATAAAAACGCTTTCTATCTTTATGAAGACGGCTCGAACAAAGTGGAAGTGGTGGGCAAAGGCGTTATGACCCGCAATGGGCATTGCACTTATCTGCCAGGAAACGAGTGGATTCTTAACGATACGTACCCGGATGGAAACCGCAATCAGAACGTCTATCTGTATCATGTGGCTAGCGGCAGAACCGTTGCACTTGGCAGTTTTCACCTGCCTAAAGCATATACCGGCGAATGGCGCTGCGATACTCATCCGCGGTTCAGCCCGGACGGCCGCAGCGTCTGCATCGATTCACCGCACACCGGTAAGGGCAGGCAGATGCACCTGATCGACATCGGTTCAATCGTATCCTGATGAACCTGCGGTAACAAAACGATAAAACTGATGATAGCGCTTGAGGGCCTTCGAACTCGGCTATATAATCTGCCGTGTCGATTAACAGTAACTGCTATTCAGCGCGAAAGCTGTGATATGAAAGTTCGCAAGAATCTGATACGGTTATTCTGTCTTGCCGGCCTGTGGCTGCCGGGATTGCTTTTGCTTGCGGGCTGCGCCGAGGAGCAGGCCGTCGCGCCCGCCGAACCGGTTTTGACCACCGTAGAAAAGGCCGAAGCACTTGCGGTCGCCGAAGATGTGCTTACGGACATGCACTTCAAAATAGACAAATCGGATGCCGATGCCGGACTAGTAATCACCACTCCGCTGAGAGGAGCACAGTTTTTCGAATTCTGGCGAAATGACAACGTGGGCGACCGCAACGCTCTGGAAGCCAATCTGCACAGCATACGTCGAATAGTAGAGGTCAGGGCCGAGCCCGTGAATGGTCAGGTCCGGCTGGCGTGCAGCGTTCTTATTCAGAGACTGAGCCTTCCCGAACATCGGATCGCGAGCGGCACACGCGCGTATATGATGTTCTCGGAGAGTTCTTCTTCTTTTCAGACCCTGGAATTCAGTGGCTATCAGAAAAAAAGCATGGTCTGGGCGGATATCGGCGATGATGAAAGGCTGGCTGCCGAGATACTGCGGCGAATAGAGCAGAGAATCTCAACACATCAGAAAGAGCGGACTTCATGAGTGTTCTTGTCTGCGGCGGCGCCGGGTACATCGGGAGCAACATGACGGCCCTGCTGGCCGCGCACGGCCGCAAACCGGTTGTCTTCGACAACTTCAGCAAAGGCCACAAATCAGCCGTTTCGGGCTGTACCCTCGTAGAGGGAGACCTTGCCGACTACGATCTGCTCGTCAGAACGCTAAGGGATCACAAAATCGAGGTGGTAATGCACTTCGCCGCCCTGATAGAGGTGGGTGAATCGGTGCGCGAGCCTCTGCGATATTACCACAACAACCTATCCAACACGCAGAACCTGCTCAGTGCGATGGAGGCCGCCGGAGTCGATAAGTTTGTCTTCAGCAGCACCGCGGCGGTATACGGGGTGCCGGAAATGATCCCCATAAACGAGGATTGCCCGACGTGTCCAATTAATCCTTACGGAGACAGCAAGCTCGCAGTCGAACGGATGCTCGGCTATCAGAGTCGAACCGGACGTCTGAGATACGCGGTTTTGCGCTATTTCAACGCCTGCGGTGCGTCCACTGACGGCCGCCTGGGCGAGGACCACAGTCCGGAATCCCACCTTATTCCACTGACGATACAGGCAGCGATGGGCAAGCGGCCGGACATCAAGATATTCGGCTCCGACTACCAGACGCCGGACGGCACATGCGTCCGCGACTACATCCATGTAGAGGACCTTTGCCGGGCGCATCTGCTGGCGATAGACCGGCTGGATGATAAGGCGGAACAGACTTTCAACCTGGGCAACGGCACGGGGTACTCGGTAAGGCAGGTTATAGACACCGTAAAAGCGGTATCGGGAAGGGATTTTCAGGTAGTCGAGACCGAGCGGCGGCCCGGCGATCCACCCGTATTGACTTCGGATGCACGGAAAGCAAAGACGGAACTGGGCTGGACGCCGGAGATTCCGGACCTTCACAGGATCGTCGAAACCGCGTGGAAATGGCACAGTGAACACCCCGACGGCTACGGCGACTAGCATACTAAACACTCATGACCGCGAAAAGAACCAGAATTCTGGTTGTTCTGGCGATTATTGCAGCCACCGGCGTTCTGTACCTTACAACCATCCGGCCCGGCCACAGGTGGGGAGGCGATTTCAGCCTCTACATTTCTCACGCAAAGAATATCGCCGAAGGCAGGCCCTACGCCGATACGGGGTTCATCTACAACCCGTATTACCCGCATCTGTCGCCGGACAGCTATCCGCCGGTCTATCCGCTGCTGCTGGCGCCCGTTTATAAGGCATTCGGGCTGAATCTGACCGCCATGAAGGTCCAGAATGTGCTGCTGTTTCTGGCATGCCTGGCAGTGCTGTATCTGTTCTTTCGCAGGAAACTGCCTTTCCACTACACCGCGGTTCTTGTGGGAATCATCGCTTTTAATCCGTGGTTCTGGGATTTTAAGGATGAAATCCTTTCCGACATCAGCTTTCTGCTGTTTACCTATCTTGCCCTGCTTTACATTCAAAAGAGCTACGACTCATACGAGGCGGGCCAACCCCGAATCAGAAACGCTGTTATGACGGGCGTTCTGGTCTGTCTGTCTTACGGCGCGCGAAGTCTGGGGCTGATGCTTGTGCCGTCGGTCATACTGCACGATCTTATCAGATACCGCAAGCCGACCCGCTTTTCGTCGATAGTTACGGCAATTTTCGTGGCATTTGTCGGCCTGCAAACAATTTTCCTGCGCAGCGACGCGAGCTATCTGGCGTCGATAGTCTACAGCCCCGAATCTATTATATATAAGCTGTTTCTGGATACCCGCCCGGTTTCCGATCTCTGGGCCAACGGCTACCTTCCGGCTGTAAAAATGCTGCTTTTTGCGGTTTTGACGCTCCTTGCCTTCGTCGGATATATCATTAGGCTGCGGACGAAAATCAGCTATCTGGAGATATTTCCCGTTCTGTACATGATCCCGATTGTGATAGCCCCGGCGGTTTACGGCACACGATATCTGATTCCTGTTATCCCGTTGTACGTCTATTATGCACTTGCAGCGCTGAATGAGTGGCCCGTTCTGCAGCGAAAGAAACTGGCGGGCGGGGTTTTCTGGGTTCTTACGGCCATTATCGCAGTATCGTACGCCGCGAAGTATACCAGCGTAGACTATGGCCCCCTCGAGCAGGGCATTGCACAACCAGACAGCGTTGAGCTTTTCGACTTTATAAAGACCAGGACGGAGCCTGACGACGTCATCATCTTCCGTAAACCGCGAGTAATGGCCCTTATGACTGGTCGGCCGTCGTCGGTTTACCATCTGACGAAAAATCCCGGGCAACTCTGGGAGTATTTCGGGGAAATTGACGCTCGATACGTAGTGGTCGGCAGGCCGTTTCGCGAGGATATGGGCTTTCTCGTACAGTTTCTGCAGCGCTACGCCAAGAACCTGGAACAAGTGTTCGCAAACCGCGATTTCAAGGTCTACCGAATCTCCGCCGGCGGCTGAGGGGTTTTCGAAGCCCAAAACAGCTTGAGCATTAAACGCGGAGCCACTATAATTACCGCTTTCGAAGCCATTCGGCCAAGTACATAACCGTAACCTATTTGCAGGGAACCAGATAATGAGCAAGTTCATCGGAATCGACCTGGGCGGGACCAACGTAAAAATCGGGCTTTTTGACGCCGAACTAAAGCTTATCGCCAAGACGGCGGTCGCAACCAATGCGGATATGGGCCCCGAAGTTGTCATAAAAAACATGGCCGAAACGGCCGAAAAACTTCTGAAGAAAAACGGTCTTAGCCTGCAGGATCTTACCGCCGTAGGCATTGGCACACCGGGACCGGCCAAATACAGCGAAGGCATAATCATCAAATCAACCAACATGCCCAAGTTCAGGAATGTGCCTATCTGCAAAATGCTCAAAGACAAACTCGGGGCGCCGGTGGCTTTCGACAACGACGCAAACGTAGCGTGCTGGGGCGAGTATTCCTGCGGAGCAGGAAAAGACGTGGAGCACATGGTCTTTTTCACACTGGGAACGGGTATCGGCGGCGGCGTGGTCAACAGCGGTGAACTGGTACACGGCTGCGATGAGAACGGCGGCGAACTGGGCCACATGATCATCTATCCGGACGGACGAAAGTGCAACTGCGGCCAGCAGGGCTGCGTCGAAGCTTATGCCTCGGCCGATTCGACAGCCAGAAGAGCCACCGAAGCAGTCGAAGCGGGCCGGGAATCATCGCTGAAGGCGGTTCTGGACGAAAAAGGCAAGATCACGAGCAAGGACGTGTACGAGCACCTTGCGGCCGGGGATGAGCTTGCTAAAGAGATCACCGACGGCACGGCCAAAGCGCTTGCGATCACGTGCGTGAACATGCTTCACGTAACCGAACCGCAGCGGATTCTCTTCGCAGGCGGAATGATAGCCGCAGGCGACGTACTGCTGAATCGGATCCGTGAGTATTTCCAGGAGCAGGTCTGGAATCTGAAGGAAGAGCCTATCGAGATCATGTTCGCAACACTGGGCGAGGATGCCGGAATCTTCGGAGCGGCCGCTCTGGCCAAGCATTACCTGACCTGAGAATCGTCGGTATCGGAATTCCGGGCAGCGATCTTATCGGCCTGTGGAAACTCCAACACGGCAAGGATAGGAAAGTGATCGGACGGGTATCGACCGTCGGCGTTGTCGTAGAGAATTGCCGCTTCACGTACTTCGGTTGATGCCTGCGCCAGGACGAAATCGATCTTGCCTCCGTCGCGCTTACCGTCGAAGCCGTTAAATGTGCCTACCCTGGCGGCGTCCGGGTGAAGTGCGCGAAATGTATCGACCATCGGCACCGGGCATTCGCGGGAGGCGCCCCACTGCTCTTTGAGCGGAGCCTCGCCTTTGAGATAGCGTATGACGGGGTTCTGCTCGGCCGCATTGAAATCGCCCGTAACAACGAACGGATCCGAATGCGGGCGGGCGGCGATCCTCTGGGCCAGCAGAATGGCGCTTTTTTCCCTGGAGGGCTGAGAAACGTGGTCCAGATGGAGATTGTATGCATAAAACGCCCTGCCCGTCTCTTTTTCAACCAATCTGGCCCAACTGCAGATTCGCACGCAGACGTTACCCCAGTGCCTTGAACCGGGCACTTCGGGCGTATCCGAGAACCAGAAGGTGCCGGACTTCGCCGCTTCGAACCTGTCCTTCCTGTAAAGGATGCAGGAGTACTCGCCTTCGTCTTTTCCGTCCTCTCGTGCAACGCCGATCAGGTCATAGCCGGGCACCGCTTCCATTATTTCTCTTATTTGATAGCCCAGAGCCTCCTGCAGTCCGACAACATCGCAGTCGTGGCGTCGAATGAGATCGAACACGAGCTTGCGCCTGTGGGGCCAACTGTTCTGGCCGTCGTTGGCGCTTCCGTAGCGAATATTAAAGCTCATCACACGCACTTGAAAGTTATCTTGTTCAGCCGCGGCCACTGGTCCGCACCCCAGATAAGTCAGAAAAACGCCGATTAAAAGCCCTGCGATAAGTACGGAGATTTTGCCTGAGTGCATGAAGAACTCCTTAGAAGTTGTGATTGTGAGGTGGCGGCTATACGCTCTTTTGCTTTTCTTCTTCGGACAGAGCCTCATTGAGCGCTCCACTGCGGAAGCCCTGCAGTTCGACCGTTACGAATTTGAATCCGAGTTGTTTGAATCTTTCGACGATGCGGCTGCGAACAGGTTCTGCGACGATCCTGGGGATTTCGTCCTGTTTGACCTCGATGCGGGCGATTGTGTCGTGATGCCGCACCCTGAATTCCACAAAGCCCAGACTTCGCATGAAATCCTCGGCCTTCTCTACCTGACTGAGGCGTTCGGCGGTTATTTCCAGCCCGTAACTCATGCGAGAAGCCAGACACGGGGATGCGGGCACATCGGCTGTGGCAAGCTGCATTTCTCTGCTGAGTTTGCGAATGTCGGACTTGGTCATTTCGGCATCCATCAGCGGCCAGCCGACCCCGAAGACTTTGGCGGCGCGATTTCCGGGCCGGAAATCGTCCTTGTCGTCGAAATTGCTGCCGCAAATCACGTTGTCGTATCCGTGCTCTTTGGCGAAATCGACAAGCAGCTTGTATAGGTGGCTCTTGCAGTGGAAACAGCGGTCGGCCTTGTTGGCGGAATAACTGCTGTCTTCGACCTCATCGACCTGCTTTTCCACCACTCTGGCGCCCATCTTCCGTGCGTTTTCAATGGCCTGGGTATACTGCGACTGCGCGAGCGACGGGCTTACACCGATGCACGCCAGGACGTTCTCGGCGCCCAGCGTGTCGACGGCGGCTTTGAGCAGAAACGTACTGTCCACACCTCCGGAGTAGGCCACAACCACTTTTCCAAGCCTGCGGAGATGTTCCTGGAGGGTCCTGTATTTATCCTCGGTTGTCATAAAAGCCGATGGAGGGAGTCGAACCCTCAACCTCAGCTTTACGAAAGCTGTGCTCTACCATTGAGCTACATCGGCGGTCAAGCCGCATATAATAGCAATTATGGCCTTAGCTGTAAAGAGGTTTGGGAAAAATCGGCTTAATCGAAATATTCGTCCTGGGGGTCGAAAGGCGGGCTGCAGATGTTGATTATCCGCATCCTGCCGACCGCCCGATGCCGACAACCCGGTTTTATGAGGACAGCGACCATGGGCTTGACGGGCACAATATGTCCGTCGCATTCGATGTAGCCGTCGCCGTCAAGGATCATATAGGTCTCGGTCAGTTTCTTGTGATAGTGGACCTTTGCCTCGGCCGTGATCTCGACCAGATGGACGGAAACCGGCGCTGCTTCGACATCCGTAAACGCCCGCTGCGCGTAACCGCAAGGACAATCCACCACCTCCAGATCGTCGAAATCCTTCCTGACGTAGTTAGCCATAAGCGACTCCTGATAATGCTCGCAAAGAAACATCGCCGCGCGAACTGCCGACTGAGCAGACTCTGTCAGCGGCTCAACCTTTTGCTTATTATAACAGAGGGCACAAGGGATGGCCAAGCTGATTTCGATGCAACCGGTACGGTCAGAGGCGATAAAAAACCGGACGGGAGGACAATTGTGCCCTCCCGTCCGGCTCTAACATCGGTGGTTAAGGAATGAGTTCTTGGCACCAAAGTGCGATTATTCGTCCTCCATGTCCTGGTCCTGCTGTTGCTGCTGCATGCCCTGCATTTCGGAGGTATCTTCGTCTATTTGGCCCTCCTTCCAGTGTGGTTTACCCTGCTGGTCGCGCAGTTTCAGCTTACTGGTCACTTCGATCTCGCTGGCGAGTATTACCTGTTTACCGTCTATTTCGGTCTTGGATCCCTGGACGGCAACCTGGTCACCGGCCTTGGGCTGTATGCCCTGGCGCCGTGCGTATAGGGCCGGACCGGCGTATACGGTCATCGACTCGCCCTGGTCGGTTTTCACCTGCAGCCTGAGTCCCCTGACCGAGGCCTGCTCCGGACGGAAGAATCCCACGTTGCGAATCGTGCCCTTGATGCTGGTCTTCTGACCTTCCTGGAACTTCTGGTTGTACCAACTCTGCTGTCGCCACGGAGCCCGGGCCTGCTCGAGGTCGGTCGGAACGAACAGGAAAACATCCCAATAAGGCTCGGTCTCGAAATTCTGGTGAAGACTGCGTGCGAACTGACGCTGAGAAAGCTTCTGAATATTGCCCTTCTCGATTTGCGCCTGTTGCAGCTCATCCTCGGTGGCATCAAGCATAGCATAGCCCTGGTCGATCCTCAAAGACATTGCCGACCATGGAATCGCCGCGAGCTTGTCGCCGATTCCCGCGAAGCCGCCGTAGCTGACAAGGCCGTAGGCCAGACTTCCCTGTGAAGCGTCGATCACAACGTCATCGATCTGCGCGATTTGCTCATTTTCGAAATTCTGAACCTCCAAGCCCTTTATCTCACTGAATTTGCAGAGGTCCGCACCGCCTATGACCTGCTGAGCAAACTGCCGCTGACGGCTCATCTCCATTGTCTGGCCCATCTTGCCTTGCGTGTGCTCGGAATAGAAATCGCAGACACGGCGCATCAGCGAGGTGTCGTTGAGCGTGCTGATCTCAACGGCGTCGATTGTCGGCGCCTGTTTGAACTGCTGTTTGGTAAGCTTCAGACAAAGCGGATGTTGCTTCTGCTGCTCTTCGTCGCTCCACCAGCTCCAGTCGCTTTTGGATTCCTTCTCGCCCTGGACGTCAACATATTCTTCCTGCCGGCCGCTGTCCTTCTGCTGCTGGGTCTGTTGTTGCTGGTCTTTCTCTTGCGGTGCTTTTTGCTGGCTCTTCCAACTGGCCTGCATACACTGTTTGTCGAAAGCCGCCCACGGCACCGGATAGTGCTTGCCCTCGGAGGACACGATCACATATCGCACCGTATCCTGCGAGTCATTGAGGATCAGCTCTTCGACCTTCCCAAGACTTTCGGACTCGCTGTAACTCTTCTGCTTGTCCTGCTGGTGGGTCGTTTTGCTTTGCTGCCGGGATTTCCACTGCAAGCCCGAGCCGCTGGAACTGACAACTTTGGCGTCCATCAGTTTTTTACCGGTTACCAGACCGAGCTGCTGTGACTGCTGCTGCATCTGCTGATGCTGTTGCGACCACTGTTTCTGACTTTGCGACGTTTGCGATTTCTGCAATTCGCTTTCCTTCTGACGGTCATAAGCCCCGATCGCCACTACCGACGCAACCAACAGAGTGGCTACGGTAAGCGAAAGAACCGCTTTTGTTTTGGTTTTGAAGTTCATTATCTCTCTCCTGAAAAATACAAACTGTTACAACTGGTGATTATTCTTTGATCCCCGGACTCTCCTTCTCTCGTTAAGCACTGGTTTTGGTATGTCTGCCCTCCTTTCCTCGAAACCCATCCCCGCAAGACTTTTTTCACCTTGCCTGTACCCCCGGTTGAGCACCTTTTCCACGATGCATCGTGTTCCGAATCGGAGAACGCTCTAAAGTACTTTACCGCTTTTGCCGGTTTTCTACTACTGCTCGCAAGTCGTTACTGCCGGTGGCTCCAAACGTGATAGTCATAACGGAGATTCCATGAATAGCAGAGCGAAAGGCGGTCAGCAGCATCGCCTGTCACTGCTAACGGCCTCGGCGCAGTCGCAAAGCCACCGACGAGCATAAAAACCGACCCGGAAGCATCAGCCGCCTCCGGGTCGGCCGTGCAGATGTTGCTTGCTGCGACAGACTTGCCATTGGCCTTTGTCTTGGCCCCCATGACGGTGACGCTCAAAATAATGTTAAAAATCCTGTAGCGAGATTATCGCCAAGACGTAGATAAACTAGGCCAGGTTTGGAAAGCGACACAGGGATTGGCTTAAAAAGAATTGAAGAAACAGCAAAAGCTTTTTTTGGGGGGTATAGTGATGAGTCTCTTAGGATTGGCAATAACGTTCCTCGTTATCGCGTTGATTGCAGCAGTGTTCGGATTTACCGGGATTGCATCCGCTGCGGCGGGTATCGGCGAGGTGCTGTTTTACATCTTCCTGGTGCTGTTTGTGATCGCGCTGGTGGCGTCCATCTTTACTAACAGACATCATCCAAGAGGAGTTTAAGTAGAATTCGGGGGCTGCCGGCGTCTGTGGCGCCCTCCTATTAGTCACCGCTTTCATCAACTGTTGGAGGATGCTTAGCGTAGGTTCGTTCGGCCTGTCTCAGTGGGGAAGAGAGGAACTTGATCCATTCTTGTTCAAGCTTGTCGATAGAGCCAAAAGACTCTATGAATTCACGGCGCAGGCGATATGACGTTCGACGACCCGTTCGAACCGAGTACAGGTAGGAAAGGTAGTCTATAAGCTCTTCTGTACGGTTTTCGCAGAGGAACACGAAGAAACCCCACGCCTGGGCATATACATCGGCTTCGGAAACGCCTCGCGGCAGGCCTGAAAGAACCACTAACTGTTCGAGGTCGATCAAATCATCCCGGGCATGAAGCTCCAGCAGTTGCTTTCTGCGGGCCCGGCTGTAACGGCGCCCGGACAGATAGAAGCTGGCGCAATCCTCGAAAAGCATTGCAGAGCCCTCGGCCACCCATAAGGGGTACATAACTCCGCGTTTCAGCAGTCCTGTATTGAATGTGAATTGATGGACCGACTCGTGCATCACTTTAACCAGGCCGACATCTACCGAAGCCTCGGGCGTTCTTCCGGCTGCAACGCGTGCATTATGCTCTCTCTGGTTCTGCCAGTCGCCGGCCTGCCCGGGCCTGATAACGGCCACGCGATTCGTGCGGGATGAGTAGTATCCGGTCAACCAGGGTATATCAATTCTGTCGTTTATCCGGGCGTATTCTCTGAAGGAATTAACGTCGTTGAAGCACATCCAGTCCAGTGACTCCTGCGGCTCGCTGAATGCAAATCCGTACCCTCTGAAATACGACTCATACTGACCGTACGCGAATTCCAGAGCCGTTAGAAGCTCTTCGGCTTCCGCATGCTGCATATCATGAACCAGCCGGAAGTGATCGCTCTGCACAACTGCGCAGGGGTTCTCAAAGAAACTCGCTTCGCCCGCTTTCAAGAGTGCTTCACGTACGACTGAGCCCTGTACGACGGCTAATCCGGCGAGAAGACAACAAAATACCGATGTAAGTGACATTCTAGACATAAGACCTGAAACCGGTTTAACCGGTTGATACCGTTCAACTTTCTATTACTATAACCGTTCCGAATTGCCTGTCAAGAATTCCGCGAAAAACATTGTCCGTAAAGTTCGGTTTGATGAACCTATTCGGCATCGCCCGGCCGGAGGAAATACCGGCCCGGCCATCAGCCGCGGACGAGATGGGCGTTATTACGGCCGCGGTGCGACCGTATCAATAACTCCGAAGATTTGAGCTTTAGAATTACGCATAAGTTGTGTGCATACGATTTGAAACCGTCGGGGTTTCGACCGAAGCACAATTCTTAATGCGTCCTCAATGAGGCCGATGCCGACCTGGACAGATTGCGCCGTTTGCATCCGGCCGCCGCTCATTGCAGCAGCAGGCCATTTTCCGCATCAGGCTTCGTCGTGATACTTGAACGAAATCTTCACCTTCGCCCGATAGGCTTTGACCTTGCCGTGTTCGAGGTGCATATCCAGTTGAACGACCTCGGCGATTCGCAAATCCTCGATTGATTTGGCCGCCGTTTCAACGGCTGCCTCGGCCGCCTTTTCCCACGATTCTGTGCTTGTTCCGACGAGTTCTATTATTTTGTAGGTACTCATAAAGACCCACTCTCCCGACCTTCTTGCTCTCTAAATGTGCGTTTCCCCTTCAACTCTTAGACCACACTGCGTGCTGCCGCGGGGGTTTCAATCGGCTCGGAACCGAAGCCCCGGAGCACCGTGCTCTTACATCCGACGATTTCATCGGATAAGTTAATCGGCGACTTCAATACGCAATTTACGCCGCAAGCGCAAGGCCGGCCATTAAGCGCACGAGTTGCGGAGTTGGCGCAGGAGACCAGGGATTGTGGGGATTTATGGTTACTCTAGAAAGCTCTGCCGCTGTCGAGAAGGAAATTGACCGGGCCGTTGTTGATGCCGGATACCTGCATAAATGCCGCGAAGACGCCTTTTGCGGTCCGTACCCCCCTGCCGGCGACTGCTTCAGCCACTTCTTCGTATAACCGCTCGGCCTCTTCCGGTCCGGCGGCAGGATCGAAGCCGGGCCTGCGGCCCTTGCGGCAATCACCGTATAAGGTGAAATTGCTGACGAGCAGAACCGCCCCACCGGTATCGGCAACGCTCAGATTCATCCTGCCGTTTTCATCCTCGAATATCCGCAGGTTAACGATTTTGTCTGCGATGTATTTTCCGTCAGCGGAAGAATCGCCCTTGCCTACGCCCAGGTACACCAGCAGCCCGGCGTCGATTTGCCCGACCACTTCTCCATCGACTTCGACTCTGGCCTCTGAGACTCGCTGAACTACTGCTCTCATCTGAATCTACCTGTCCTGTAGGGTATGCAATTAACTGATGAACCAGGGCGAAGACGCCGAGCGGCGGATGTGCAACTCATCGACGACGGCGTTGCCCTCGTGCGTTACCAGATACAGTACCAACTCAGCTATCTCCTCCGGGTCGATAAGCTCATCTTTAGCGATGTCCGGCCTGACGCGACTGACCATTTCCGTATCGACGCCGCCGGGACAAAGCAGGTGGACCCGAACGCCCGTACCACGCAACTCCTCGGCCAGCGACATGGACATACCCCGCAGGGCGTGCTTGGATGCTGTATAAGCACTTTGCTGCGGATAGCCCTTTACGGCCACGACCGATGCTATATTAACTATATAGGAGCGAGTTCTCTGTTTCAGCATCGGCAGCGCTTCGCGGCAGAGCAGGAACGGCCCACGCGAATTCACCGCCATCACAGCATCCCAGGCCTCGGTCGTTGTTTCCTCCAGCGATGCCGAATGGGTGATGCCGGCATTGTTGACCAGTATGTCGAGTCCGCCGAGTTTCTCACGGCTTTCGGCGACAAACCGCCCGATTGAATCCTCCGACGTCAGTTCGACTACCGCGGCATCCGCCCCGCCGCCGGCCTGGCGAACGAGATCGGCGGTCTTTTCGAGATGCTCCATAGCCCTGCCGGCAAGCATGACGGTGCAGCCCTCGCCGCCCAGCCTCACGGCAATCGCCCGGCCTATCCCGCGCGACGCACCCGTAACAATCGCTTTTTTGCTTTTAAGTTTCGCAGTCATGACCTTCTAAGTATGCGTCTTTCCAAATTGTATTGGCAAGAAAGTTACGGTTCTATAAGAAATCGGCCATATCAGGGTTGATATGGCCGATACCGGCTCGTTTCATTTACAAGTCGTCGTTCACCGGCGGCGTCTTCCTGTGTTGTATCCACCGCGGCGGTTGCCGTAGCGCGAATTGCGATCGTATCGGCCCCTGGTGTCGCCGCGGCCCCTTACATCCGTATCGTTCCTTTCGGCCAGGGCTTCGGTCTTCTGGATTGTTCGGATCAGCTTCTGGTAACGGACTTCTCTTTCGAGCAGTATACCGTCAATAGCCGCGACGGTCTTGGCCGCCCCGTCTTTCTCCGCCAGCGACCTGACAAGCAGCAGTTCCGTAGCGGCCTGCCGGTAGGCGCTGCGAATCTGCATTATCCGATTATCCTCCTTCTGGCTGTTGAGCCATTGGCTGACCTCGGGCGTGCTTCTGCGGCTGACGGCTTCCAGCGCGGACGCCAGATCCGCAAAAGCAGCAACTCTGGCCTTGACAGCGTTGGGATCGGCGATGGGACTGCCCTGCCTGGTCATTGTGCCGACGCCTGAACTCACGGGCATATCGGCGTACAGGTCCTCTGCCGAGCTGTTCTCGCGACCCCTGGCCTGCGAGTCGTATGGATTCCTCGTATCAGTCTCCTCGCCGGACCGGGTCCGATCCCGCATACGGCTGGTCAGGCTGCGCATGCCGGGAGCAAACGTCGGTAGAGTTGTGAGCACGAAGGCGGTGATTACGCAAACTAAGATAGTGCGGCGTGCCATTGCTGGTTCTCCTATAGTGTTTGTAATGTTTGCAGGCCCTTCTCAAGATTCCGTATTTATACACCAAAAGCGGCCTGTTTTGCAAGACAATAATGGGCGTCGCGGCCTCAGTTGCTATACCTGCTCGTTCAGGCTGATTCCCAAGCGTTCTATGATGCTGTCGAACTCGTCAAGTGAATAGAATTCGATGGCTATCTTGCCTTTGCGACCGTCCTTTTTAGTATCAATACTGACCTTTGTGCCCAGTTCGCTGCCCAGGCGCTGCTCGAGATCCAGTATGTGGGGAGATTTTTCCTTCGCTTTTGGCCGGGCTTTGCCGGTCTCGGTCAGATACCCGCGGACAAGACGCTCGACTTCGCGAACGCTGAGCCGCCCCGCCAGGGCCCTGTTGGCCAACTTTCGCCGCAAATCGTCCGTCGGCAAAGCAAGAATTGCCTTCGCATGGCCCATCGATAGAGTTCCATCGCTGAGCATTTCCTTGATTTCCTGCGGTAACTCCAGCAGCCGCAAGTAGTTAGCAATAACTGATCGCGGTTCACCGAGGCGTTCGGCCGCCTGGGCCTGTGTGAGTGAAAAATTCGAGAGGTAATGTTCGTACGCCCTGGCTCGTTCGATCGGAGTCAGGTTCGCCCGGTGTATATTCTCCACCAGGGCAAGTTCGAACATCTGGGCGTCCGTGGCGTCTCTGACGATTGCGGGGATGGTCTGTCGCCCTATCATCTTGGATGCTCGATACCGCCGCTCACCGGCAACCAGCTCGTAGCCCTGCTCGATGCGGCGGACCACGATCGGCTGGATTATGCCGTTAGCCTCGATGGACCCGGCCAGTTCCTTTAGCTTTTCCTGGTCCCATTCGGTTCGCGACTGATAGGGATTGGGGACGATCTCTTCGATCGGCAGCTCTTGCATGGATTCGCGTAACTCTTTATCCGGCGGGAGGTTAGCCTCCCCTGCCGGAGGCGCTAGAAGCTCGTCGGCCTCTGCATCGTCAATTGTTATCGGACCTAGAAGGGAGGCAAGCCCCCTGCCGAGATGTCTCGGCTTTTCCTTGTTCTCTTCAGCCATTTCTTTCGCTCCTTCTTAAGGGAAACAGCCATTCATATGCGTTTGCATCCAAAAGCAACTTACACTATATCGGAAGTTTACCTGATTTTGCTGCAGCCCGCCAACAACTTTTTCACTGGGGAAAATCTCTGACTGCACCACCCCTCACCGACGGTTCTGCCGGGCGTCCGTGTGGCCTATGCCGTTCACGCCCGAGTATCCCGCCGGGGGCTTTGCACGCTACTAAAGCATACTGCGCCTATTCTCCACTTAAAGAGCGTCTTCTTTTGGAAGCTTCTGCGAGAAATTTCAGGCCGGGCCACCGCCTTTACCTAGCCCGTACACCCGCCGATGCGGACCAGTTCACCTTCAGCTGGCGAATGTTCCACGTGGAACAATCACTTTCCTTGAAAGAGCCATCCGCCCGTACGCCCCGAAGCCAGCGGGCACACCGAGGGTGTGAACTGTGCAAATTGCGTCTCGGCCCTCAGGCGTATCCGAACCGCCCGGCAGGGGGGGGCACACCGATGTTCCACGTGGAACATTGCACCACCTCGCACACAATAGAATGCACACACGCTGGGGCCTGCGCTGCCTCGCAGATTCGCAATTGGAACGACTTCCGCGTCAGGTGGGGCGGTACATGCTCTTTCCCCAGATGCTTGGCCGCAGTCGCCTTGGCCGGGTCGCATCTATTCTTCATGTGGACAGCAGGGGGGTATGGGATTGGAGTGTTCCACGTGGAACATTTCGCCAAGCGTGTTTCCTTTGAAAAGACCGCCAGCCATCGGCCCCGTGCAGAAGCCGTTTGTCCTTCGGGAAGAGCAAGCCGGTGAGTCTCGTTGTCTCAAATGCGAAACCCAAGAATGACTGGATCGCCCGCGTGAGCCAATTCCTATGACCCCAACAAATGTTTGGGAGGATGCACAGCAACTGCTGAGACCAGCGGCCGGGGGGGGGGCAAAGCCAAATCCTGGTGCGGAGCCAGGCCGGGTGCACTTCAGAGATTGTTCCGCGCTGCGCATTCTTCACACACTACCGCGTGCTATTTGTTAATTTGCAAACGGACAGTCAGGGTTCCCGGTCTGACTGGGAGTCTTCCCTGGCCCCTGAACCCACCAGCAGACAGCCGTAGTCGCTGTCGGATTGAAAGACAAATAACTTGTGCAGCGTTTGCTTGCATCGTGCCGATGGATTTGGTACAAAGCTGCGACTGTGCTACGCATGTGCAGGACCAAAGCAAAACACAGCCGAGGTTGACGGGCGTATCGCACGTCAGAACAACCGCGGTGATGAGGCGGTAGTACGTTTCGTGGGGCGGGGATCTTCGCCCGATAACTTTTTATAATTGATTGCAGGAAAGATGTTTATGGAAACAACTGAACTTAAAACCTCGATCGAGGAACTCGAGGCCCGGGTGCAAAACATCCGGGAGTGGCTTTGACTTGGCCGGCAAAAAGAAGCAACTGAGCGAGTTGGAAAAGCGAATGTCGGCGCCCGGTTTCTGGGACAACCAGGAAACCGCCCAGCGGGTGGTCACACAACTCAGCGCGGTCAAATCGGTTGCCGAGCCTGTAGACGAAGTCGTGCGGGAGGTGGCGGACCTGGCGGAATTGCTGGAACTGGCCGAGGCCGAAGGCGATGAAGAGGAACTCGAACAGCTCGCCGACGACGTTGAATCGCTCTCGCGGCGTTGCGATGAGATCGAGCTGGCTGGGCTGCTTTCCAGGCCGCAGGATATGAAGAACTGCTTCTTCAGCATTCACGCCGGAGCAGGGGGAACCGAGAGTTGCGATTGGGCCAGCATGCTTCTGCGGATGTACAGCCGGTACTTCGAGAACAACCGCTACAAATTCGAAGAACTCGACATCACACCTGGTGAGGAGGCGGGCATTCGGTCGATAACGTTGCGGGTGCGCGGCCCGTTTGCGTTCGGCAAGCTCTCGTGCGAGGTTGGCGTCCACAGGCTGGTGCGAATCAGCCCGTTCGACGCCCAGAACCGCAGGCACACCAGTTTCGCCGCTGTGGATGTTATTCCTGAATTCGACGACGATATCGATATCGAAATCAACGAGGAAGACATCAGAGTGGATTATTATCGGGCCAGCGGGGCCGGAGGCCAGCACGTTAACAAAACGAGTTCGGCGGTGCGAATCACCCATAGTCCTACCGGAATTGTGGTACAATGTCAGAACGAGCGAAGTCAGCACAAGAACAAATCGCAGGCGATGAAGGTACTCAAGGCCAGGCTGTACGTGCTGGAACAGCAGAAGCGGGACGACGAGATTGCAAAACTGTACGGCGACAAGGGTGAGATCGCCTGGGGCAATCAGATCAGAAGCTACGTACTGCAGCCGTACCAGATGGTAAAGGACCACAGAACCGACCACCAGACCGGCAATGTCGATGCGGTGCTGGACGGGGCGATCGATGGCTTTATCGAGAGCTATTTGAGGCACCGTGCTAAAGACAGAACCAAAAAGTGAGACTAAATGAAAGGGGCGTTCAGGCCGAATCATTTGTTGAGCCCACGTTTTGGGGACGGATTTCTACCAGTAGCAGTGATGTAAATTTGTCTAATCGTTATCAGCTTGAGAAAGGGACTCACCGGATGAAGGCTATCATAAAGGTTAGCGTCAAGTGCAGGACAACCGATCCTCTCAAGTCCAAAGCGGATGCATTGGCTGTAGGTCTTTTTTCGGACTGGCGAAAACTCGACCCCGTAGCTAAGAGGCTCGACGCCAAACTGGACGGGGCGATCAAACGGCTCATCGAGAGCGGCGACTTTTCGGGAAAAGAGGGCGATGGATCGATAATTTACGCAAACAAGGAGATCGGACCCAAACGGATTCTGGTCATTGGGCTCGGTGCAAAGAAGCAAGCGAAACTCGATACCATTCGCAAAGGAGCTGCCAACGCTGCAAAAAGGGCGGTTGAAACCAGAATCGGCAGCCTTAACCTCTCGCTGCACACCGCTTTCGGTGCAAGATTCGCAGATGAGGATGCGGGCCGGGCAATGGCCGAGGGCGTTTATTTCGGCAGCTACCGGTATGATGAATTTGTAAGCGATGACGAGAACGGCAGATTATCGTCGCTCAAGGCAACTGTGGTCGAAGCGGATTCGAAGAAGGCAAAGCAGTTGCGCAAGGGAGTTGCCGTGGGAGACGTCGTGGGAACAGCCCAGAGTTTCGGCAGGACGATAGCCAACCGCCCGGGAAACGTGATCGACCCGCCGGCCCTGGCCGCCAAAGCCAGAGCCCTGGCCCGGGATCATAAGACTCTAAGCTGTACCGTCTGGGATAAAAAAAGGCTTACAGCACAGGGAATGAACGGCATACTTGCAGTCGGTGCGGGCTCGAAGAGTGAACCACGATTTATAGTGCTGAAATACACCCCCAACAAAGCAGCCGCGGATACTCCGACGGTGGCCCTGGTCGGCAAGGCCGTGACTTTCGATTCCGGCGGCATCAGCATCAAGCCGGGCGCCAATATGGATCAGATGAAACTCGACAAGAGCGGCGGCATTGCTGTGCTGGCTACAATGCAGGCGGTTGCGGGATTGAACCTGCCGATAAAGGTCTATGGGCTGATACCGTCGGCCGAGAACATGCCGGGTGGAGCAAGCTACAGGCCGGGCGACATAATCAAGACCTACAGCGGCAAGACCGTCGAGATCCTCAACACGGACGCCGAAGGCCGTATGATACTGTGCGACGGAATTGCCTATGCGGTGAAGCAGAAATGCGATATTATAGTTGATATAGCCACTCTTACGGGCGCTTGTATGGTTGCGCTGGGCAATCACATGGCGGGCCTGATGAGCAACGACGACAGCCTGCTAAAGCAGTTGCAGAAGGCGGCCGAGGAGAGCGGCGAGCGACTCTGGCACCTGCCAAGCGGAGACGAATACGCCGGACAAATGAAGAGCAAGATCGCGGACCTTCGCAACATGGGAGGCAAATGGGGCGGAGCTTCGACCGCGGCGGCCTTTCTGCGGCAGTTCGCCGGGGAGACAACGTGGGCGCATCTTGATATCGCCGGCATGGATATATATGCAAAAGGCACGAAATTTTCGGCTCCCGGGTCGACCGGGTTCGGAGTGAGATTGCTGACGCGTTTTCTTGCGAACCTGAGCACCAAGTGATGCCGCCGACCTTTTTTTTGAAAGGAGTGTACCGGCAGGTAGTTATGAGTAATAGTGAGCGACAAATAGATTTGGAGAGGATCGAGAGGGCGGCCAGGGAGATCTTGTTGGCTCTGGGCGAGGATCCCGAGCGCGAAGGACTTGTTAGAACGCCGGAACGCGTGGCGCGGATGTATCAGGAACTGCTGGGCGGAACGGCCGAGGATCCCGAGGAACACACCGGGAGCGTGTTTACGGAAGATTGCGATGAGGTGGTGCTGTTGCGGGATATTTCCTTTTACAGCGTTTGCGAACACCACATGATGCCGTTCATAGGGACCGCGCATGTGGCTTACCTGCCTGCAGGCAAGATTCTGGGCGTCAGCAAGCTGGCGCGGATTGTAGATTCTTTCGCACGCAGGCTGCAGTGCCAGGAGCGCCTTACCTCTCAGATCGCCAATTTCATTATGGAAAAGGTCGAGCCGCGCGGCGTGGCGGTTGTTCTGGAAGCGTCTCACAGCTGCATGACGATTCGAGGCGTTAAGAAGCCGGGATCAACGATGGTAACGTCGGCACTTCTGGGTATCTTTCGCAGGGACCCGCGCAGTCGCGCCGAGGTGCTGTCGCTGATGCGAGAAACCCGGCAGTAGGGGGCCAAATGCACAGGCTGCGAAGGAGCGTTCGATTTACGATCAATCCCTTTCTGGAGGCCGACAGCAAAGGAGCGAACTCGTTCAGCTCGAAACCCTCCGGGGAGGGCCTTGGCGTATTTCTGGAGCTGAATGTGGAACTGGAGGGCGGCATCGATCCAGCGACGGGGTTTCTCGTGAATGTGGTCGATATCGACCGGGCCGTGCGGGAATACGCTGTACCGGTATTCGCACAGCGCATCAGATCGCATTATCGCAAGGGCGGGCATATCGGTTTCTGTCAGATTGCAGCACTGCTGAGGCGGTCCTGGGCGGTTTTGAAGGGACGATTCGGGTCGGCAAACCTCAAACGACTGGGTTTGAAGCTGAATCCCTACAGGGAGGCGGCGATTCATTGCGGGGATTTTGAAATGCTTTATTACGGTGAGAAATTCGAATTTGCGGCCATGCACAAACTCTGGAACACGCAGTTGACCGACGAGGAGAACCTGGCCACTTTCGGCAAATGCGCCAATCCATCCGGGCATGGACATAATTATGTTATCGAGGTTACGGTCAAGACCGGCCCGGGAGATTTGAAGGTAGGCCGATTCGAGCAGATCATCGACACAGAACTGATCGAGCGGATCGACCACAAGAACCTTAATGTCGACGTCGATTACTTCGCGGATACCAACCCAACGGTCGAAAATATCGCCGTTTTCGCCTGGGAGTGCCTGGAAGGCAAACTAGGCGGGCCGCAACTGCACTGCATCACCGTCTGGGAAACCGACAAGACCTGTTGCAGCTACTACGGG
Source organism: uncultured Pirellulales bacterium (assembly GCA_964406945.1). Taxonomy (GTDB): domain Bacteria; phylum Planctomycetota; class Phycisphaerae; order Sedimentisphaerales; family Anaerobacaceae; genus UBA2266. The sequence goes on along the minus strand of CAYOTO010000005.1, from coordinate 51,887 downwards.
GGCCCGAAGGATTGATCGCGCCGGATACAGGGCTTAGTGTGTATCTCTCTTTCTGGTTGAAAGCAGGATGAGATTTCTTATCGCCTGTGTGTCGCGGGCTTCGAGCCATCTTTGTTCGAAGAGCTTTTCCTGGGTTATCTGTGCTATCGCCATCAGTGCGCGGAGGTGGTAGTTTCGCTGGTCTTTGCTGCCCGCCAGGACAAACATTATCCTGACCGGCTCGGCGGTATCCGGGAACATGATACCCTCTTTGGCGCGAACAAGCATGACATCGAACTGGTTTTCGCCCTCGACGATAACGTGGGGGATTGCCAGGCCGGGCTGTACGACGGTTGTGCCCTCTGATTCGCGCTGCAGGAATTTCTCAAACAACTCATCTTCACCGGTGTCCAGCCTCGGCGCCAGAATTTGCGAGACGCGGCGAAACGCATCCTCGGACGAGGTTTTTTCCTCGATATCGATGGTCTCGCAGTTGCGAACGAGGGTATCGAACCGGTCTTCGGTAATCTCGTCGCGTTCGAGCAGAATATCCCGCAGTTCATCTTCCAGCGTTACGGTCCTGAGCTGCCGGTCGGTTACCCGCTCGACAATGTGCATCACGGCCGAGGCACGGCTGACCCGGCGGGATACATACAAAAGGTACCACGCGGCGCTGGAGCCGAAGAACGCGGCGGTTATCAAAAGCGGAACCGCGCCCATATCGACCAGCAGCAGTGCATAAGCCAGAATCGCGGCTATGTGAGCGTACGGATAGAGTGGAGATTTAAATCTGGGGCGGTAGCTCTGGATCCTGCTCTCGCGCATAATGATTACACTTACGTTAATCAGGATGAACAAGATGATTCCAAGCGTGGATGCGGTTTTGACCAGCGACTCGATGTCCAGAAATACTATAGCGGCGATCATGAACGCGCCCGTAAGAGCGATGCTGGTGTGCGGAGTTTTGTAGGCTTGGCTGATCCGGGCCAGAAAAGTCGGCAGCAGCCGATCGCGGCTCATGGCAAGAGGTGAGCGGGAAGCCGCCAGAACGCCCGCATTGGCGGTGGTAACGAATGCCGCGAACGCCGCAAGATTGAGCAGCACCAGGCCGGCGGTCCCCAGGAATTCACCTGCGGCCGTGGCAACGGGCGTCAGCGAATCAGACAGTACCTCGCCATCCACGACGCCCACGGTAACCGCAGTTACTGCTACGTATATTAGGGCCACCACAAACCAGGCCAGAATCATCCCGATTGGGATATTCCGGCCCGGATTCTTGACTTCCTCGGCAATGCTTGCCACCTGTGTCAGGCCGGCGAAACTTATAAACACAAGGCCGGCGGTTGAGGCAATCCGGAGAAACCCGGTATCTCCGAAACCTGAAAAGCGGCCGGACTTTATCGCCGGCGTTCCAGCCACGATGAAAATCGCAAGTATCGCGAGCAATACTACTACGAAGAGGGTTTCGAGCCTGCCGGCATGTTTTGCTCCTACTATGTTGATGCCCGTAAAGAACAGACAAAAACCGACTGCGATGGCTCTGCTGAGCCACACACCTACGGACAGCCCGAACAGTGCCCCAAGAACGACTTCGGCCAGAATCGCCATTCCCACAATTGCGAATGCGCTTTTGAGGGTCAGAGCCAGCCAGTTTGCAAATCCGGTGAACAGGCCCAGAACGGATCCGAGGCTTCTTTCGACGAAGAAATATGCTCCACCGGCCCGCGGCATAGCCGTTGAGAGTTCGGCGTTGCTCAGCGCACTGGGCACGATGAGCAGCGACGCGATCAGGTATGCAAGCACCACGGCCGGGCCCGCTTCGGCGTATGCTATTCCGGGCAGAACGAACAGGCCGGAGCTTATCATTGCTCCGGCGGCGACGGAGAATACGTCCGACGAACCCAATTGTCTGGCAAGTTTGTTCATGTCAAAAGTGCCTCGAAGACGGAAATCTACCTGTGTTACACTGATAACGGCGTTTTGTGCGAGACAGCTTAGCAGAAAGCAGTCTCAAAGGCACGAACATTCGAACAAATGAAAACCCGCACGGTGACCGGACTATCGGGTTGAATTAAAGGCCGGGACGCCGCCGGGTCGATATAGCCGGGCGGTGGAGGGCAAAAACGCACGTTTTTTTTGGGGGGCAGTACAATGGCGGGCGAATTTTATCTTCATCATCCAAGAATTATGTTGACGGTCTTTTTCTCTGTTCTGGTGTTTTGCGGCGCCGCATCCGCACACTTCACGCTGCAAGGCGATTTTTGCGCGTATACCGAAAACGGCGCTTTTTTGTGGGATATGGAATCAGGTCAATGGTTCGTCAAGCCGGCAACGGAATTGTTCGAGGTAAAGGGCACACAGGGAAATTTCTGTCTGATCGCCAATAACTTCGCCAGCGCCTGGGGCGACGAGACCAAGCAGTGGTACGATCAGATCGTCGGAACAAATCCAAGGATCAGGGGCACTTCGGGAAATTTCTGTGTTTTGACCGACGAGGCGGTTTACGCCTGGGACCATGAAACCACGAGATGGTACGAAAAGGTGTTCGTGGGCAGGGCCGACGGCGGTATAGTCACATCCTTCGGCAATTTCTGGGTTTTCACCGACCAGGCGATGTACGTTTGGGACAGGGAGACGAGGAAATGGACTTTGCAGAGCTATATCGACGACATAGTGGACGTAACCCATTCGCTGGGCTCGTTCTGCGCGACAACGCAGTATGCCGTCTACGTATGGGATTTCAGCCGCAAGAGGTGGTGGTGGCAAAAGCACGACGTCGGTTTTGCTCTGATTGCCCGCGGTCCCTTTACCGGCGAAGAGGACGATGAAGCGGTGAAACTGCAGATTCCGGGCGAGCCTATGAGTATGAAAGCGCCCGACTTCAAGACTTTCGCCTGCCTGTCGCAGGAATGGCTGGCGACTTATTGAACCTTATCAGCCTTTAATGATACAACTCCCGAGAGAACCGCTGCAGGCGGGATGTATGCCCACGGTCTGCTTGGAAACTGACCGGATGTGTTGTTCAAAGGCCCGGAATGTGTTCTAATGGTGCTGCCTCAGTTGGAACTCATGGCACAAAGAAAGGCTGGCCTTTCGGGTACGCCGCATGTTAATATGAACTGCGAATTGCCCGCAGGTTACGAATATCGGTAAGCAGAAGACGAGACCGCACTATGATTCGAAATAGACGACTGTTCTCTCATGCAGCACTGGCGATCATCACGACAGTATCCTTCCTGCTGCTAAAGACGACCCTGTTTGCAGCCCGCGAAAATAACAGCAGTGATCCGGGCGCAATTTCCAAACGCATTCTGGAAAAAGCCGGCGTTCGGGGAGGGCTGGTTGTTCACCTCGGCTGCGCCGATGGTCGGTTGACTTCAGCGCTGCGCGCGAACGATAGCTTCACCGTCCAGGGTCTGGAAAGTGATTCGGAAAAAGTGTCGGCGGCCCGCAATTACATCAGAAGCACAGAATCTTATGGACCGGTTTCCGTACGTCAATTCGACGGGCCGGGGTTGCCGTACGCGGACAATCTTGTCAATCTCATAGTGGTCGAAGATGGGCGGGCAGTGGATTCAAAAGAGATCGAGCGAGTGCTGGCGCCGCACGGTGCAGCGGTTTCGCTTGGTAAAGACGGGGATGTGAACCTTCTGTTTCGCAAGCCATATCCGGCTGAGATAGACGAATGGACGCATTATCTGCATGATGCGGGTAACAACGCCGTGGCCGAAGACAGCCGGATCGGCCCGCCGAAGCATTTACAGTGGAAAGCCACGCCGATGTGGTGTCGCAGCCACGAGTTCGCCTCCAGCGTTCAGGCGATGGTCTCGGCAAAAGGCCGTCTCTTCAGTGTCGTGGACGAGGGTATTATCGGACAACCCCGCGGTGTTCCGACATTCTGGACGCTGATAGCCCGGGACGCGTTTAACGGCAAAATGCTCTGGAGACGGCCGTGCAGCCGCATCAATCCCCACGCCCTGCTGGCCGTCGAAGACAAAGTCTACGTAACGCTGAAGAACAAGGGTCCGTTGTGTATCCTGGATGCCGCAACCGGCGAAACGCTGCATACGTCCACACACACCGGGGCGGTAAATGAAATTGCGCTGTGCGACGACCGTCTTATCCTCGCCGCACGCCTTGCGGGTGAAGACGGCAAACCGCATCCGTATATAGTCGCCGCCGAACCCGCGGACGGCGGGATCATCTGGAAGAAACGTGTCCGCTCGGTCGAGCAGAATACGATGGTTGCAGGCGACGGTCGCATCTGTTACGCGGCGGGCGGCGAACTCGTCTGTCTTTCGCTTAAGGACGGCGAAGAACAGTGGCGCACCGAGATGAAGAACTCAAAGAGCAGGTACGCCGTTCTTTATGAGGGCGTGGTGTTCATGACGGGCGGCAGCACGAGGGCTTTTTCGCTGCAGGATGGCAGGCCGCTGTGGACCGGGCCCGACGGCAATCCGCACGCCCGGAATCCGCCGGGGCTGTTCGGGGCCGACGGTCTGATCTGGACGGCCTGGGACAGGGTCGGACCGCGATCCTTCGTCTGGCAGCACCAGGAAGAGGTGCGCAAAGGTTTCGACCCGCTCACGGGGAAGGTTCGCAGGGAGATCACCGCGGAGCGCCTGGTTACGGCCGGCCATCACATACGCTGCTATCCGCCAAAGGCGACCGAGCGTTATCTGCTGCTGAACAAACGGGGCGTGGAATTCTTCGATATTCACGGGCAGAATCACATGAGGGCTAACTGGACGCGCGGCGCCTGTGGATTCGGAATGCTCCCGGCAAACGGGTTTTTGTACACTCCGCCCTCGCAGTGCTTCTGTTATCAAGGGGTGCTGCTGAGCGGTCTTAACGCACTTGCCGCGGAGCGTCAAACCGGCAAATCACATCCAAAGCCTGCTCTGGTTCAAGGACCGGTATATGAGACGGTTACGGGCCGAAGCCGCATCAAGGCCGATCCGGCAGACTGGCCGACGTACCGCCACGATCCGCAAAGAAGCGGTTCGGTTGAAAGATCACTGCCGGTCGAACTGGACGTGATCTGGGAAACGTCTTTGGCAAATCCGGCTATGAGTCCCTCAGGCAAGTCGGATGAACAGCAGGACTTGCGAGAGTACGCAAACGGACAGTTGACGCCGCCGGTCGCAGCGAACGGTCGCGTGTTTATCGCCGAAAGCGATGCTCATGCGGTTCACGCCGTCAGTGCGGAAAACGGCACTCGGCTCTGGACGTTTACCGCCGACGGTCGCGTCGATTCGCCGCCTACGATCCACGACGGGCTCTGCATTTTCGGTTGCACTGACGGCTGGGTGTACTGTCTGAATGCCGAGGACGGCAGACTTGCCTGGCGTTTCAGGGCGGCGCCCCGGGAATGTCAGATTTGTGTTAAGGATCAAATCGAATCCGCCTGGCCCGTTCACGGAAGCGTTATGGTTCGAGATGACAAGGTATATCTGACGGCCGGACGGTCCACTTATCTTGACGGCGGCATCTATTTATATGCACTGGAACCGCACACCGGGCGAGTGGTTCACAAAACGCTTTTCCAGAACGAAGAACCTGACGTCTCAAAGTACGGCGGCAGGCCGTTCGATATGGAAGGATCCAGGTCCGACATCCTGGTTGCCGGTCAGGAAGACATTTACCTGTACCAGAACAGGTTCGACGCCCGCCTTAATCATAAGCCGATGCCAAGGGTCACGAAACTGGGCGACCGGGTGGGCGAGGCTCACCTGGCGGTTACCGACGGTTTTCTCGACAAGACCTGGTTCAACAGAACTTACTGGAGCTACGGAAAACGCTGGCCCGGATACTACTTCACCTATCGGGCGCCCAAGTCCGGTCAGATTCTGGTCTTTGACGACGAAGCGACTTACGCTCTCAAAGTCTATACGGAGCGTGTCGGTCACAGTCCGGAGTTCAAGCCGGGAACGGGCTATCAGCTAGTTGCCGACCGGAATACAACCGAGCCGGTTCTGGATGAAATGGATATCGGCGCCGAAAAAGGCCGGGGCTTTTCGCGAACGGAACTGCCGATCTGGGTTAAGAAGATACCGATACGTGCACACGGCATGCTCTTGGCGGGAGACCACCTCTACGTAGCCGGCGCACCGGACCTCGAACCCGGCGAAGAGGCCTATGAGGCAATGATCGGCAAGCGAAACGCATTGTTCCGGATAGTTGCGACCGCCGACGGGCGAATGGTCAATGAGTTCAAGCTCAGTGAGGCGCCTGTGTTCGATGGTCTGATAGCGGCCGGCGAGAGGCTCTACATGTCTACAATGCAGGGCAAGCTTATTTGCTTCGGAAAGAACAAATGAACAAATCACGACAGGAATTCGGCAATAAAGATTTCGGCAGACGCAGGTTTTTGAAAAGCACTGCTGCGGCGAGCCTGGGCATACCTTATGCAGTGTTGGGTGCTTCGGGCAATAATCCCGGCGAAAGACTCGGTATCGCAGCCGTTGGACTGGGGGCGCGCGGGTTCGGCAATCTCCAGAAATGCGAAGGCGCCGATATTATCGCCCTTTGCGACGTTGACTGGAAACTGGCGGCCACGGCCTTCGAATCGTGTCCGAAAGCTGCAAAGTACAGAGATTTTCGCAGGATGTTGGACAAAGAGCCTGGGATTGACGCAGTGGTGATATCGACTCCGGATCATACGCACGCGGTGATCGCGGCCGAGGCAATGAAACGCGGCAAACACGTCTATCTTGAAACCCCGCTTGCGCACGACGTGTGGGAAGCGCGACAGCTTGGACGTATTGCAAAGGAAACGGGCGTTGTTACGCAGATGGGCAACGAACGCCATTCGGGCAACGGAATTAGAAAGGCCGTCGAGATGCTCTGGGGCGGCGGGCTGGGTGCCGTCAGAGAGGTCCACTGCTGGACCAACAGACCGCAGTGGCCGCAGGGCATAAACGCACGCCCCCAGCAAAAACCCGTACCGGAAAACCTGGATTGGGACTTGTGGCTGGGTCCGGTATCCGGCCGGGGTTACAGTCCCGCATACCATCCCTACAGATGGCGGGGCTGGCGCGATTTCGGCACCGGCGCTCTGGGAGCCATGGGATGCCTCCTGTTGGACGTGGTATTCTGGGGTTTGAAGCTGGATGAGGCGAAGTTTTTCACGGTCGAGGCCGAGTGTACGGGTATAACCGATCACAGCTATCCGGAGGCATCGACAATCCGATACCGATTCGGGCCAAGGCACGAGGAGCCGCCGGTCACGGTTATATGGTACGATGGCGGCCGCAAACCGGACGAACCCGAGAACATGCCATATCTGCGCGAAATCGGCAGTAACGGCGCGCTTTTTGTGGGCGCCGATCATAAAATGATGTTCGGCCCGACTGTCTTCGGGACCAACCCCGGCCAGGTGGGTCCGCGGACCATTCCGGAACACCTGCAGATTAAGAACAGAAAGCCGGTGAAGAAGATACCGACCGTAAAACAGTACAGTTGGCAGAAAGGCAACCGGCACATCCAGGAATGGATCGCCGCCTGCAAGTCAGGCACTCAGCCCTGTTCGAACTTCGAATACGCGGCGCCTTTGACTGAAATGGTGCTGCTTGGCAATGCGGCGTTGTTTGCGGGCAGGCCCATTGAGTGGGATAGTACCAGAGCCGCGATAACAACCCCTGTTGCAAGCGACTCTCTAATCCGCAGAGAATACAGGCCCGGCTGGAGTTTTTGATCGGACGCAGTTCTATCGCATCGGCGCCGAGCGGGACTGGGTTCTGTACTTGTCGAGCTGCTCTTTCAGATGAGCGGCCGTTTCCGCCTGCTGTTTGTAAAGATTCCTGGTTTCGCCGGGATTCGTGTTCAGGTTATAGAGCTGTGCGGGCGCGTCTGTCGGATCGGGAATGTAGTACTGTTTCAATTGTCCTCTCTGGTAGTTGTTTCCTCCGGAGCCTTTGTGGTCCAGCAGTTTCCAGGGTCCTTGTCGAATGGCGAGTTTGAGCGACCATGTCTGGTGGAGCGTATAGGGCCGGATGGGCTTCTTCAGATCGGAATCGAGCAGTGCCGGCAGTATATTGTAGCTGTCCTCGGCGGCGTCGTTCGGCAGATCATAATTCGTGATTGCAGCGCATGCGGCCATTACGTCTGTCAGGCATACTGTCTGCGATGACGCGGCGCCCGGCTCGATTTTACCCGGCCAGCGGGCGATAAACGGTACGCGATGGCCGCCTTCCCAGTTGTCCCTTTTCATTCCGCGCCAGGGCCTTGCACCGTCATGATTATGATCCTTTCTCATGTTTATGGTGGTGAGAGTTTCAGGCCCGTTGTCGCTGCTGAACATTACAAGGGTGTTCTCGGCCACGCCAAGCCGCTCCAGGGTATCCATCAATTCCCCGACAATCCAGTCCAGCTCGTAAATAAAGTCACCATGGGGGCCGGCATCGGTTTTGCCCTTGAACCTATCCGCCGGAAAGCTCGGCAGGTGGACAGCCTGGGTGCTGTGCAGCAGAAAGAAGGGCTTGCCCGGACTCTCTTTGACGTGGTTTTCGAGGAAACTGCGGCTCTTTTCCAGGAAGATCAGGTCGACTTCCTCCATTTTGAAATCCGGTGCGATCATGCCCGGACGGCAGTCGCGGGAGTAGACGTGTTTCGGCAGGCCGGACTTGTCGATCTGCTTCGTGGGCGGCACGGGAATGCGGTCGCCGTCGATGAAGGCATACAGCCAGTCCGTGGTGGGACAGCACGCCGTTCCGAAAAAGTGATCGAAGCCGCGATGGATGGGTGAATCCGGAATCCGCCGCGAGTAGTCGATGCGCCTGACGTTGTCGAGCCCGCCCTTGAGGATCGGCCGGCCCTGTTTATCGTAGAAGGTAAGACCGACGTGCCACTTGCCGAAGCATGCGGTGGTATAGCCCTTCTCTTGAAGCATTCCGCCCAACGTAAGGCGGGTCGGCTCTATCATGCAAGGTCCGCCGGCGCCGGTAAATACCCCGCCGAAACCGGTGCGAAAGGCCATTCTGCCGGTAAGCAGACTGTAACGAGTAGGCGTGCAGACGGTTGCCGGGCTGTGGGCATCGGTGAACCGGACACCCTGGGCCGCGAGCCTGTCTATGTTCGGTGTCGGAACCTTCGATTCGGGATTATAGCAGGCGACGTCGCCGTAACCCAGGTCATCTGCAAGAATAAAGACAATATTGGGCAGGTCTTCGTTGCCCCTTGAAGTTGTGCAGATGCAAATTGCTATGACAACTTGCGCAATGGCCAGCTTTCTCATCAGCAGTTCCACTTAAAAACTGTTTTCTCGTTTTCGAGGAACACTCGATTGACTGATTTCAGTTCCCTGTCCAAAGCCAGTTTTCTGCAAATTTCGCCAGGTCGTTGAAATCTACTACATTGTCAAGATTAGTGTCAAAGTAATTGTAGTCGGCAGCGGTCTCATAAACGATGCTGCATTTGCTGCAATCGCCGCCTCCCTGCAATGTAAGGGAACCTTCTCTTATGCGAATGCTGCCTTTGCAGATTGTCGCGCCGGTGACCAATACTTGTCCCTGATCAATATACAGAGCGGCATCGGCGGCAATATCGATATCTCCGACGATTTGCGCAGGTCCGGTTAACTCCACTGCAGCATTTGGCTCAATCTGAATATCTGCTGTGATGCAACCAAAACCTTCGAATGCGGCATTGGCTTTCTGGACGATGGTAGTGGCTGCAATTGTCCCACCCATTAGCTCGATGATGCCATTAGGTTCGTTTGTTAAGCTGCAGTCAAACACCACAGCTCCCTCGGACATAGCCGTTATCAGTCCTTTGTTTTGACTCAGCGAATCCGAGGTTACTTTGACGCTCGACCCCGGTATATTCTTCAGTGTCCCAGCATTAGAAACAGACTTGCCAAATACCTGTAGTGTTCCTGCAGTGCTTTCTATAAGCCCTGCATTGAGCACATGCCGGCCGGCGATCATCCCGCTTCCCTTAATAATAGCGCCTGGGCCGTTGGTAAAAACCTGATCCGCGGAAACAGCGCCACCATTGAGTTCAAGGATCCCCACATTGTTTATGTCGGACACTTCAGACTTCAGCTCGGCATCGGGGTCAATGTAGATCCTGCCCAAATTGTAAAGTCCTGTTGCTCCATATACTCGGAGTTCCTCGCTCAGGATGTCAATTTTGGCCCTGTCGCTATTGATCATATCTCCATGAACGTAAAGATGGGTAGTATTTGGAGTTTCCAAATCACCGTGGTTGGTAAAGTCGTTCAAGACCGTAAGTACAACAGGTTTGAGCGTCCACCGTTTCAGACCCACTGCCCCAAACGTGTTTAGAGAATCTATCGTGTGATCGGAGGTCAGTTCAATGCTGCTTCCATCTATTGTCACGTCAAACGTGTCGGCTCCGTTTTCCGGCACAATCGGTGGATTCCAGTTAGCGGCTGTTTCCCACTTTCCTTGGGAACTGCCAATCCATTTGGCGTTTATTTGAGCAACTGAAACATTTGCGCCACACAAGCTTAAGCCTATTAATGTTACTATGGCCCTTTTCATCATATCACCTTCATCCTTTTTACATTGTGAATGACAGACACTAATGTTACTGGATGATAGCAGAAATGTCAAAGTGATTGCTTTGTGCGCAAACAATAAAGCCGGGATCGTAAGGACAACTTCGATCCCGGCTTCGTTTTTGTGCTGACGGCAAGCGGTTGCCGGCCGGGGCCCAATCCGCCGGGCCGCTCGCCTTCAACAGTAATTGGTTCAAGTCTTTGTCAAAGAGCTTTCTGCCCGTTTCAGGACTGTTACGGACGGTTTACACGGTCGCGGTCGCGGACCTGCTGCTGCAACCGCTCGAACTGTGCAAGCTGCTCTTCGGTGAGCACATCAAGGATGGCCTCGCGCGCGGCCTGAATTATATCGAGCCTCTGCTCGGGTGTCTCGGCGTCCTGCAGAGCCGCGACAGCACGGTCGCGGATAGCCTGGATTTCGGCGATCTGTTCCTCCGTCAAATCCAATCTGCAGACCAGGTTGACCAGTCGCAAAATGTGATCACGCGTGCGGTCGCACTGCTGCTTCCTGTTGTCGAGCATTCGCTGCAACTGTTCGATCTGCTCATCGGTAAAAACGTCCAGGATCGCCTGGCGAGCCGCCTCCAATATGGCCTGCCGCTCTTCCGGAGTTTCGGCGTCGGCCAGTGCTGCTTTGGCCCGGGCGCGAATTTCGGCGATTTCTGCAAGCTGTTCTTCGGTCAGGTCAAGTGCGTGTATGAGGCCCTGTTCCGGACCGCCTCGGCGACGGCTGCGCTGCTGTATCTGCTGCTTCATTTCTTCGAGGATAAGCAATTGTTCGTCGGTAAGAACCTCGAGAATATCCGCCCTGGCCTGCTCCATAATCGCGCGTTTTTCCTCGGGCGTTGTGACTTCCCGGAGGGCCTGGATCGCAAGGTCGCATATTTCCCGGATTGCAAGTTTCTGCTCTTCGGTCAGATCCAGAGCGTCGAATATTCGCAGCATCAGGCCCTGCTTGTTGCCCGGGACATCGGCGCCGCAAGCCATTCTGATCTGTTCGGCGCGGCGTCGCATCTGCTGAAGGCGGGCGAACTGTTCGTCTGTCAACACAGATTCGAGGCTGGCGCGAACCTGCTTCTCGGCCTGCTGCTCGAGCTGGGCCATCGCCTGCCTTTGCTCCTGGGTCAGTGCGAGATTGCCCATCATCATCTGCGCTGCGCGGCGGCCAAGCACCACATTCTGGTTCTGAGCTTGCGTTCTGATTCGAGCGGCGTCCTGTGCCTGTTGTCCTGAGCCGTCGTTCTGCTGGTTCTCAGCGCGTTGCCTGGCGCGGGTGCGAACCGGTCGCTCCGAGACGGCGGCGGTGCCTCGACTACGTGCTCTCTCGGCGGCTCTTACTCCGGCCAGATCGCCTATCAACTGACGGATCTGCTGGGCCATATTCTGATAGATTTCGCGTCTTTGCTGGGGTGATTCGGCGTTCGCGGCCTCCTGTCGGGCCTGAGCGCGTATCTGGGCCATTTCGGCGCGGATTTCCGGCGTGATTCGTTGCTGGGTGTCCCCACCGGTTCCGGGCCTGTCCTGGCCGCTGCCGGACATACCGGCATAACCAACCGAACACGCCATTGCCAGAACTGCAGTAAGTAATAACAGGCGTTTCATTGTTTTGCTCCTTTCAAAAACAGCTAAAAAGTGCTCAATACTCGCGGAAAACACGCATTCCGCGGTTCTGTACTAATGTGCCCGCAGGCGGTGAATCTATAACGCGGAAAATCAGGGTTTTTCAGGCCGACCGGATCCGACGTGGGGCCGGTGCGAAGCCTCGCTGCGGGGGCGAATTCATTGCCTGCCATGCCCTGCGGCGGCTGATTTGGGTTGCGGCCAAGCCTCAAGATGAGCTATTATCCGAGTATGGGAAATGAACTTTTTGATTTGTCGGGCAAGGTTGCCCTGGTTACCGGCGGAAACCGGGGTATAGGACTGGCTCTGGCCGGGGGCCTTGCCGAACAGGGCGCGGATATTGCCATAGTAGCTCGGACCGCCGAGCAGTTGGAGGCCGCGCGGAAACAGATATCAGAGAAGACCGGACGCCAGGTCTGGACGTTTGCCGCCGATATCGGCGACGTTGAGGCGCTGGACGAGGTTTTCGCCGGCATTGTCGAGGCTGTGGGCCAGGTGGATATTCTGGTCAACTGCGCCGGGACGACTGTTCGGGGCGATACCGAGAATATGGACCTGGACGGCTGGCGGCGGGTTATGGATGTTAACCTGACGGCGGTTTATCGATTTTGTCAGTTGTTCTGCAAGCATCGCAAGCAGGCCGGAACCGGCGGTCGCATTATCAATATCGGTTCGCTTACCTGTTTGGCGGCGCGGCCGACGGTTGCGGCCTATGCAACCAGCAAGGGCGGGCTTTTGATGCTTACTAGAACCCTGGCCGTGGAGTGGGCCAAATACGGTATCAACGTCAACGCAATAGGCCCCGGGTATATCCGCACCGCACTGACGCAGCCTTTGCAGGATGATGAGAATTTCGACGCATGGGTGCTGTCCAAGACGCCGGCCGGGCGCTGGGGCCTGCCCAAGGATATGATCGGTGCGGCTGTGCTGTTCGCAAGCAAGGCCGGAGAGTTCATAACCGGTCAGATCGTGTACGTCGACGGAGGCTGGGTGGCCCTGCTTTAAGAGAACAAACGATAAGAAGAGGTATCTTGATGGCTTGCTGTAGAAGATTCTGCTGGTTGGTTCTTGTTTGTGTGATCGCGGCCCTGTCGGTTTCGGCCGGCGCCGAAGCAAGGGATAAAATTGTTGTGCCTGCACGAAGTCGCATTCTGACAGGCGAAGGGCCCAGAGTTCTGCTGAACCGATGGGAATGGAAAGCCGACGAGACGGCGATAATCATCTGCGATATGTGGAACAAGCACTGGTGCGAGGGCGCGACCCGGCGGGTGGCGGAGCTGGCGCCGGTTATCAACAAAGTGGTTGGGATCGCAAGAGACCAGGGCGTCTTTATCATTCACGCTCCCAGCGGGACTATGCAGGCTTACAAGGGACATCCTGCCCGAAAAAGGGCCATTGAGGCCCCCACAGCTTCGGATGTGCCGGGCGACATCGGCAAATGGCGGCACTGGATTGACGATGAAGAACAGCGTCAAGGTTATCCTGTAGACCATTCGGACGGCGGATGCGACTGCGAGCCCAAGTGCAGGCAGTATTCGGCCTGGGAGAGGCAGATTGACAGCATAGAAATTCAGGATGGCGATGCCATCAGCGACTCCGGCGTTGAAATCTGGAATCTTCTGGCGGCCCGCGGCGTCAGGAACGTGGTTCTCATGGGGGTGCACACGAATATGTGCGTGCTGGGCCGACCTTTCGGACTCAGGAACATGGCCCGATATGGTAAGAATGTCGTACTAATGCGGGACATGACCGACACGATGTACAATTCGAAGGCCGAACCTTTTGTGAGTCATTTTACGGGTACGGATCTTATCGTCGAGCATATTGAGCGGTATGTATGCCCCACAGTGACTTCGACCGTTTTTACCGGCAAGCCTCAGTTCGTATTCGAGAATGATAAGCGGCCGCGCGCGGTGATCATTTCCGCCGAGCGGGAATACAAAGCTGCGCTGTCGATGCCCGTCTTTGCCGATCAGTTGCAGCGGCGGTACGGCTTTCACTGCGATATCGTGCAGGGCAATGCCGGCGACGATGAAATCGATCGCAACTACATTGCCGGTATGGAGGAACTTGCTCAGGCGGATCTGGCGGTTGTATTCGTAAGGCGGCGTGCTTTTGCCGCCGATCAGATGAAGTATCTGCGGCATTATCTCGACAAGGGCGGGCCGCTGATCGGGCTGAGGACCGCCAGTCATGCATTTGACACGCGCGGCAAAGTTTCGAACGGACATGCGGATTGGCGAAAATTCGATCCGGAGGTTCTTGGCGGCAACTACCACGGCCACTATGGCAGCGGCGTTGAAACGACCGTAACGGCAGCCGTCGGAGCGTCAAAGCATCCGATTCTCAAGGAGGTGGAACTGCCCTTTACCAGCGTTGCATCGCTGTACAAGGCAAAGCCGCTCGAAGATTCAGCGACTGAGCTGCTCAGAGGTTCCATACCCGGCGCCGAGCCCGAACCGGTGGCCTGGACGCATTCTTACGGCAAAAGCCGCGTGTTCTACACGTCACTGGGCCATCTGAAGGATTTCGAAAATCGCCAATTCAGGCGCATGCTGATAAATGCCGCGTTCTGGGCGATTGGCCAGGATGCTCCGAAACAAAAGTGAGCCGTCATTTCGGGCCGTGGATTCGAACTCGGACCGGCTCTGAAGTCCTGGATCGCCCGTCGTCGTCGGTTGCCCTGGCGGTGATCGTATACCAGCCTTCGGCGTAATGACCCCAGGCGCCCCACCATATCCAGTTTGCCGACCATTCGTCGGAGGCGTCTGTATCTTCTTCAATCATACCGATGTACTCACCGGATTCCGAGCCGTCGATATAGAACCGGACTTTCATTACCGTGCCGTCCGGATCATTTGCGTCGGCAGTTATCATTATCGGATCGTCCGGCTCGTACCTGCCGATTGTCTGGCCGTTCTGTGGTGAAACAACGGAAACCCTCGGCGCAAGATTCTCGACCGGGAGCTGGGTCATCCAATTGCCGCAGAGGATTGAGACGTCCTCGAAATCGACTCGGCAGTCGCCGTTAATATCCCCGGCGATTATGGTCCGGCATTGTCCGCCCCGAAACCACGTTTTGCTTGCCTCGGCGGTCCCACCGTGCGCCCCCATATTGATCCTTGCGCCATTGGGAAAAGGCTCCGGCCCCACGGGAGCAACTTGCGACCCTGCATCGATACAAGGGCTGGACACGGCATCCTGCACCCATTTCAGCGTCACCGGACTCCATCGACCGGCAAGGGACTTCAGGTGGTAATCCCCGGCAACAGGGTCAGCAAAGCACGGATCGACGTCCATATTGCCTTCTCCGAGCCAGCCTCCGGAGACGTTGCAATAAGTGACCTTGGCCGAGCCTGTCGAATTGCGTATCTGCGAATAGGTATTGTTGCAGACGATGGAATTGATGATTTCGCCCTCGGATAAAATCACTCCGGTAGAACCGTTTCGCGCAACAGTGCAATTGATTAGTTCCGGCCACGTGGCGTACAGTCCGTTGTGATCGTTTTCAGCAATGACACAGTTGACAAAGCAAGGCCCGCTCTTGTACGCGTACACTCCCGACTGGTTAGCGATGATGCGGCATCTTTCGATACGGACATTGTCGTGGCCGTCGAGGAGAATACCGCCGTCGCGGTTGTCGCTTATCACGCAATCGCGAATGATGACCGGATCAAATCCCGGACTGTACCGACTGCGGCGTGACGGTGAGTGAGGCGGATTGCTGTTGTAGATTTTGACGGCCCCGTGAATTGCGTTTCGTATCGTCAACCCCTCCAATACCGTCTGTCCCCGCATGTTGTCCACAATGTAGATGCCGTGCGCCTGTTGTCCGCAATCGATTACAGTGGTCTCCGGTCCTTTGGCGGATCTGAGCACCAGGGCTTTGCCGGAAAAGTTGATGTCCCGATTCTCCGCTCCGGTATAGATACCGGGCTGAACCAAAATCGTATCGCCGCTACGAGCCGTTTCGACGGCCGGCTTTATTGCCGAGAATTCAGCGGGACCATCATCGTCAACATTAATAACCGCGGCCGCCAATGGTCCTGTAATGACCAGCGTCAGAAAAACTTCAACCCTTGCCATGGCCGATTCTCCTGCAATTAAGTCCAGAGCATCCGACTGAGTTTAATGGCATTATACCACACATACGCGGCGGCAACAATGTTCAGTCCAGACGCCTGCTTTGCTGCGGCTTTGCCGCACCCGCAGAATCTGGAAATGTTTTGACGGCGAACCTACAACCCTTACAATCGTATACCGCGGCATGGTGGGGCGGTTGTGCAATTCTTTGCCGTCCTTTAGTTACGAATCTTTCACAATTACAAAAGCTATACACGGAGACGATTAAATGAATTTTGTAAAGCAAGTCAGCAGCAGAACTTATGTGATGTTCACTCTGGTCGCTGTTTTTGCACTCGGAGGACTGCTCTATGTGCCGGCATCCGCCAAAGCAGCCCAGGACAATGGAATTGAGACGCTGCGCAGCTTAAGCGCGGCCTTCAGTTCTATAGCGGAAAAGACCACGCCCGCAGTAGTTGGCATTAAGGCCGAGAGAACAGTAAAGGGCCAGACTTCTCCCCAATTGCCTGGTCAGGAAGATATGTTTGAGTTCTTCTTCAGGAGGCGCTCGCCCGGACAGGGACGACAATTTCAGCAGACGGCACAAGGATCCGGCTTTATCATCACGCCGGATGGATATGTGCTGACCAACAATCACCTTGTTGGCGAGGCGGACAAAGTCGAAGTGGAGCTTTCCGATCAAACCAAGTACGAAGCAGATATTATCGGAACAGACCCCGAATCCGACGTTGCCGTCATCAAGATCGACGCCGAGAATTTGCCCTATATCGAACTCGGCAATTCGGATGGATTGAAGGTCGGCGAATGGGTAATTGCCATCGGCAGTCCGTTCGGTTTGAGCCACACCGTAACAGCCGGAATTGTCAGCGCCACCGGCAGGCAGGGTGTGGGGCTGACAACCTATGAGAACTTTATTCAAACCGATGCGGCGATCAACTTCGGCAATTCGGGCGGACCACTGATTAATCTGGACGGCAAGGCGGTCGGCATAAACTCGGCGATTCTGGGCCCGAGCGGCAATATCGGCATCGGTTTTGCTATTCCAATGAATATGGCCAGGAATATTTACGAGCAGCTCAAGGAAACCGGAAGCGTCACGCGAGGCTTTCTGGGCGTGCTGCCACAGAATGTGGACCCTGAGATGGCCGAGATGTTCGGTCTCAAGGACCGCCGGGGCGTGGCTATTGCCGAGGTTACCCCGGATTCGGCGGCGTCCAGAGCAGGTCTCAAACACAACGATATCGTGCTGGCAATTAACGGCAAGAAAGTCGAGACGGCCGATGATTTCCGGTATCGCATTGCGAAATATGCCCCCGGCTCGGAGGTCGAGCTTACCATCTGGCGCGACGGCGATAAGAAGAAAGTTACAGCCGTACTGGACAAGCGCCCCAGCCGCGATGAATTGGTTCGAGGCAACACCCCCGAACCCGTCGACGTCGGGTTTTCGGTGCAGAATCTCACCAACGAGTTGGCCGAGCAACTGGGTTACGAAGGCGAAACGGGCGTGCTGGTTGGTAGGGTCGAATCGGGTTCCGACGCTGAACGAGCCGGTATCACGCCCGGCACACTCATCAAGGAGGTCAATCGCGAAAAGGTCGCCAATGTGACCGAATTCAGCAACGCCATTAAGGATGCCAGAAAAGAGGGCAAGGCGCTATTGCTGGTCAAACGCGAGGACTACACCTTCTTCGTGCTTCTGCCGCTGAATGAAGAAGAATAACACCGGCAGGACAATCTGATAGGAATTTAAAAACGCCCCGCTCCGCGGAGTGGGGCGTTTTTCACGTTTGCGCGGCGACGCAGGCGCGACGATTTTAATTGCAGAATCGTGACGCGGCTGTATTATAGCGACTGTATGGATGAACGTGTTTATAGTTTCCGGCACGCCGGCTGCACTTACCCGGTTTCCGCCTTAAACGCGAGAAGCGGATGTGATTTATCCAGGCGTTACAAAGCCTTGGACCGCGGAGGCCGGTTTATTGCATCAAGCTCTTTGAGCGTCTGCTCGATATCTACCGGTGCACAGAATCGGTGAAACTGTTGTAGTAAATGAAAAAAGGGGGTAACAACTATGAATCTCAGAGGTAAACACCAGCTTACTGCTTCGGGCAAAGCGTGGAAATGGCTTGTGCTTGTTCTGGTTGTGTTGATCGTATTGGCCGGCGTGGCGGTGTACTTTATACCGGCATACGTTTCGTCGGACAGTGGCGAGCAGTACATCCTGAAGAAGATAAACAAATCGACCGGGGGTACGGCGGATTTCGGCAACCTGGAGATGGCGTGGGGCCGGGGCATACAGGTGCAAAATCTTTCGTATACAAGCAAACACGGCGAACTGGACCTGAAGGTCAAAAGTCTCTCCACCCAGCCTTATTACACATCGTTGCTGGGCGGCAAGATAGCGCTTGGCAAAACAGTTGTCAACGAGCCGCGAATCGATATCGACATGCGTAAAGCTCCGCCCGACGAGAAGAGGCCGAAGGACAGGCCGCCGGGAGAACCGGGCAAGCCCGCGGAGTTGCCGGTAAAGCGGGTCGATCTCGTGGTCAACGACGGCAATTTCAAGGTTACGGACAACCAGGGCCGCAGTACGGAACTCGCGGACATTCAAGGCGATGCAGCGTTTAGACCGGCCGGGCAGCGCAGCAGCGTCAAAGCAAAAATGGCTGTCGCGAACGATAAGCCCGCCCCGGTGAACGTCGAAGCCGAAGGAGAGCCCGACAAACACGAGGGCTGGAGTTTCAGAGGAACCAGGGGAGCCATTGTCGCCGAAGTCAACGACCTTGACCTGGAATCGCTCGGACCGTTATTGGCCCTGGCAGGCGTCGAGGTAGACGCCAGGGGCAAGGTGAACGGTAAGATCGACGGCAAGATTGCCGAGGGCCAGATAGAGAATCTTACCGGAAAGGTCACCGCCAAAGGTCTGGATGTAACCGCCGAGCCGCTGCAGGGCGACCGCCTCAAAACCGATACGCTCGATGTCGATGTGCAGTTGGCCACCGAGAAGGGCAGGGTCAATATCGGCAAGCTGGACATGACCGCCGACTGGGCGGTTCTTAACGCCAGCGGCACATTGCCCACGAGCCTGAAGACCCTTGATGATCTCGTTGCGCCCGACTCCACGGCCGAGATCAACGGTAGCTTCAGATTCGATCTGGCCGAGATGACCGACCAGATGCCCAGGACACTGGGAATAAAGGAGGGCATGGACATCACTTCCGGCCGCCTCGCGGGAAATGTCAAGACAACCGGTGAAGCCGGCTCCAGACGAATAGAAGGCGCCGCCGGCGTGACGGAGCTCAAAGGAATATACGACGGCAAGAAGATAGCTCTAACCGAGCCCATCAATCTGGAAACACAGATATCCGCAACAAAGATAGGGACGCGCTTTGACAAACTCGATCTGTCTTCATCTTTCGCGAAATTCAACATGTCCGGGACCGCCGATTTGCTTTCCTATGAAGGCCAGGCCGACCTTGCCGAGCTTCAAGGCCAGTTGGGTCAGTTTGTGGATTTCGGAGAATACGAACTTGCGGGAGGTCTGACAGGCGAGGGACAACTCAGCTTCACAGAGAAGTCAATCTCCGAAGTCGGCCTGTGGAGGGGCCGGGATATTTCCTTCCGCGCCAAGAAGGGGACTGCTCCGGCCAAATTCGAATCGGAAGTTGTCCTGGGCTTTGAGAGCAACTACAACAGGGAATCTCAGGTGCTCGACGTCAATTATGTCGACCTCAATTCGAAGATAGGCCGCGTGCAGACCAAGAACGCACGCATACCGCTTGGCGAAAAGGCCGGCTCGCTGAAACTCGCCGTGGACGCCTCGAAAGTGGATTTGGCCGGCGCACAGCCGTTTCTGGCGCAGTTCGTCGATCTGCCCGAGGACTGGTCGATGGCCGGCGTGGCCGATTCGGACTTTGCAGTGACCTCCATAGAAGACGGCTACCGTTTCGAAACCGACAATACGAAGATCATTAATCTGAAGGTCGCGCAGAAGGACAAGAAACCCTTCGAGCAATCAACGGTGAATCTGAAGCTGCAGGCCAGCGTGTTCCCCGAGACCCGCGGCTGGGAGGTTCGCGGGCTTGAGCTGACCAGTCCGCAGCTCACCGTCCGCGCGCCGAATCTCTCGAATAAGAAGGTCGCCGAGAAGAAGATGAAACTGGAGGGCAAAGTCGAGGCCGATTACGACTGGGCGGCGGTGGGCACTATAGTGGGGCCGCTTATGCCTGCAAATCTCGAGCTCTACGGGCGAAGAACGAGCACAATCAATTTTCTCAGTCAGTATCCGACCGAGACCGAAGGGGCCATGATGAAGAATCTGCAGGCCGACACGAAATTCGGTTTCGACAGAGCCAACTACATGGGCCTCAAGTTCGGCGCGGCCGAAACGGACCTGAAGATCAACAACGGAATTCTCAACATCGCCCCGTTTTCCACCAGCCTCAACCAGGGCACGTGCAACTTCGCCGGCAACATAGACCTCAACGCGGACCCGCCGCTGCTGGAGACGCCGAAGCCGCTGGCGATAGCCAAGGATGTGCATGTGAACACCGACATGACAGAACAAATGCTCAAATTCGTCAACCCCATCTTCGCCAGTCTAGTGTCGGTCGAGGGCGTGGCCAGTTTCGACTGCAACGAATTGGCGATACCGCTGGCCAAAGACACGCAGAAGCAGATTGTAGTCGACGGCACACTCGGGGTCAGAGACCTTACTCTGACCGGGTCGGGTTTTCTCGGTCAGATCGGCCAGTTCACGGGCGGCCATCCGCCGAGCACCGTGCTTACGGTCCGACCGACGGCGTTTCGGCTCGAAGACGCGATAATGCGGTACAAGGACGACATGCAGGTGGATTTCGGCGATAGGCCGCTGAATTTCACCGGGGCCATAGGTCTGGACAAGAAGCTCCACGACTACACCGTGATTCTGCCTTACACGTATTCAGGCAATACTGTAAGAGTCGATCAGCCCGACCAGGGCAATCGAGTTTCTCTGCCCGTTAAGGGCACACTGGATAAACCCCAACTGGATCCGGGAAAAGCCCTGGATCAAAAAACACTTGAGAAGTTGCTCGAAGGAACTTTGAAGGATAAACTGGATGAAGCTCTGAAGGACATTTTCAAATAGTTGAGTGCCCGATTCGGCTGATTGCCGGCCGGATGTGTGAAATTGATTGCATAAAATGTTTCAAAGCGATTCGAGCGTAAGTTGTCTACGTGAACGTAACGCGTGTATCAGGTGAACAAACGTGAGACGGAGAATGCTTGAAAATATTATTCGCAAACCGCGCGAACTGCTTAGAACGCCGGCCGATCAGTTGGGAAAGGCCGGGCGTTTCGTCGTCTTTCAGATCAAGCTCTGGTCGCATTGCGCCAGGTTGCTGCGGCTCAATCGAGCGAGCCAGCAGGCGGGAGCTTTGGCTTACCATACGATCTTCGGACTGGTCCCGCTGGCCATCGTACTGCTGCTGATCTTTCAGTTGTTCCCGGCTCACGAGGACATAACCGAGAAGATCAAGACGTTCACGTACGACCAGCTCAATCTCAGAGCAATTGAAGTGCCGGACCCGGAAAACAGTGACCAGGACATCCTGCTCACCGACTACATCGACCAGATCCTGGGCCGGTACTTCAAGGGCGTCAACACCGGATCAATCACCATTATCAGCGTGGTGATTGTAATATGGGTGGCGATTGCGCTGCTTTCGACCATTGAACAGACGTTCAACAGCATCTGGCACGTTAGTCGGGGGCGCAGTCTGATACACCGCGTGATAAACTATTGGTCGATACTGACACTGGGTCCGCTTTTGATCGGTGTTGCGATATTCATCGCCACTCAGGAATCAGCCTTCGGCAGGATCCGGGAAAGTATACTCTCGCAGACTGCGCCGACGATCCTGTCGTACTTTATTACGGTTTTGGGCCTGTTTCTGCTTTACTGTGTCGTGCCCAATACCAGGGTGCGGGTCAGGCCGGCGATCTGGGGGGCCGCGGTCAGCGGACTCGTCTGGATAGTCGCACGCAATCTGTTCGGCTGGTATATAGCGACTTATAAACCGTACAGCACCGTTTACGGCTCGCTGGCCCTGATACCGATGAGCGTGCTTTCGATCCATATTACCTGGCTGATCGTGCTCTTCGGCGTGCAGTTGACATTTACAACTCAGCATCTTACCAGCCTGGATGCCGAGATTGCCGCAGCCAGAAAAAGAGAAAAACACTTCGTCGCCAACGATCTGACCGCGATCAACATGATGCGCGAGATTGCCAAACATTTCATCGCGGACAACGCGCCCGTTACAGCGGAAAAAATATGTTCCAGGCTGGATATTCCTCCCGAATTCGGCAATAGGGTTCTCGACCGGCTGGTCGACGCCCGGCTCGTGGCCCGGACCGACGCGCCCAACAGCGGATTCGTTCCGCTGCGTTCGCCGGCGAGTATACGGCTGTCGGAGATTTCAGAAGCTTTTTCACACATCGCCTTTGCCCAAAGCGCGGCCGATGATTCCCAAATCCTCAATCAGCTCGCTCTGGCTCAGCGCAGCGCAATCTCCGGAACCACGCTCGCTCAGATTCTCCCGGAATCGCCGGCGGCCGACGATGCCCAGACGCATCGGCAGGGCGGGCATTTGGCCTCCTAGCTTTAACCTTTCGATCATTCAAAAGCCAGAAGGTTCTCTACGGCATCATCCAAGCGGCGGGCGATGTTGGGCCATCTGAATCGCTCGACCACGCGTCGCGCATTGTCGGCCTCGGACACCAGGCCCGCTGATTCGATGCGGCCGGACAGTTCAACGAGCTTCTGCGCCAAATGATTCGGCGAACCGTCGTAGAAGAACCTGCCCATATCTGGATCTTCATCCAATCTCAGGATTTCGGGGTACGCCAGCCGCTGCGGCAGAATGGGATAGGCGCCGGCCATGCAGGCTTCAATACAACTGATTCCCAGGAATTCGTGGTTGGCGGTCGAAACAAAGACATCGGCCTCGACAAGAGCTCCCTCGTATTCATCGCGTGCGGGCAGATAGCCCCACTTGTCAATTTTCGCTGCAAATCGATGTCTTGCGCGGTCAAAAGCTTTGGGGTACTCGCGGAATTGCTCGCCGATTACACTTAGTCTGTAGTCGATGCCCCGACTTTCGAGCATTTCAATCGCTTCGAAGAAATCTTCGGGATTCTTGTCGTGTTCCCAACGAGCGGCCCAGAGAATCCGCATGGGACCGGGCCTGCGGTCGGGCGGTCTTCGAGCGGAGATGTCTACGCCCACGCCAAACACATCCGATCTCTCGCGTATGCGCTCTACGGCTTCGAAGGGTTGGAAGTCAGGCATAAGCTTTAAAAACTTCTGCAGGGCCGCCAGAAATTCATCGCGATGAAACTCCGAATTAAACCAGACCCGCCGGGCCGCCAGCGCGGTCGTCATATTCGTGACTGCGAACTGATAATCACGCTCGCTCGGAAAACGTACGGGGTAGGTAAGCTGGTTTTCGTGGAAGTAGGCCACTGCCGGTTTGCGGCTTATTGCCTGCGGGCAAAGACCTCGAAATTCCGCCAGATTCAACATGTCCGAACAAAAGATCACGTCGCAGGAAGAAGCCTGTTCTTCTGCGATCGTCTTGGCGAAAGTGACTGCTGAATGGCGCATTCGCCACTTCCACTTACTCGCAGGCAACGTCAGCACCCGCCATGAATGACGACTTCGCGCACGCCAGCCGTCCAGAAACGCCTTGTGACTTCCGCCGTAGTATGGTTCTAGTGCGAGCAAATGCATATTAAGAGGCTTGTCAGACGTTTTCGCCTATGGCGTATTTCGGGCGATATGTTCGCTTCAGGAGTTTGTTGGCGGCATCGTTATCTTCGAACCGCTCCCGGGCTCCATTGTAGCGGAGTTTGAGATTTCCAAGTCGGTATGCTATGTTCGCAATGTGAACAAGAGAGCAACTCGGATGCAAGACTTCCACATCGGCGTTGGGCTTTTTGCGATTCTTGACGCACTCAATGAAGTTCCTCTGGTGCGGCGCGTCAGGTACGCGGCCGTACATCTTCTCAACCACCTTGCCCCCGGAGGTAGTAACAATCCATCCTCCGCCGTGCCGACCCACCGTCATCATCAGATCGGAACCGTAGAGTTCGATCCGGGTTGCGTTCTGAGTCCAGTAGGGAAATTCATCGTTGCGGCGGATTGTGCCGGTGGTCTTCATCATGTACCGGGGATAATTCGAAAGCTCGAACGTCATGACGAAGTCGTCGAAATCGTATGAAACGATCTGCAAATCCGGCACCTGGGCGTCGTCGCCTTTGTGCGCCAGGCGGCCGCCGCTGCACGATACCGCGGCCGGCGCCTCGGGATTGCCCATAAGCATCATCGCCAGATCGAGCTGATGGATGCCGTCATCGGCCATGTCGCCGCCGCTGTAATCCCAGAACTTATGCCAGCCGCCCCTGAAGATTCGCTGGTGGTACGCCCTGGCCGGAGCGGGACCCAGCCAGGCGTCCCAGTCGAAACCGTCCGGTCTGGCGCCAGGCTCGCCCAGAAGGAACGCACCACCCGGCTTGAGATTGTATACTTTTACCAGGCATATCTTGCCCAGCTTTCCGCTCCGGACGTATTGCCGCGCGGCCATGTTGTAGGGCGCGCTGCGGTTTTGAGTGCCGACCTGCAGTACCCGGTCGTACTTGCGTGCGGCTTCGATCATCTTGCGTGATTCCCAGACGTTGTGTGCGTGCGGTTTCTCCACATAGACATCTTTGCCCGCCTGACAGGCCATAATCGCCGCCGGCGCGTGCCAGTGGTCCGGGGTGGCTATGAGCACCGCGTCTACATCGCCCGAGGCCAGCACGTCGGCTATATGCGCCGATTCGTGAGGTTTGATCCCCTGGGCCGATTTGATTTCCTCGGCCGCTGAGCTGCGCCGCCCGGGCATAAGGTCGCATACATAGCTGATTCTTGCGCCCTGCTCTATCATGCTCCGTGCTACAATTCGCCCTCGACCGCCGCAGCCTATCCACCCGATATTGACCCTCTCATTGGCGCCGAAAACCGCTGAAGGCATTATCGAGTAAACCGCCGAAGCCAGAGAGACCCCGCCGGCTTTTTTGAGAAAAGTGCGTCTGCTTGTGGCATGCATATCTTATCTCCTCACAAAAGCATTATACTCGATGGTGCTCACCAGTAGCTACGGTACGTCCAGCGGATCGATCTTCTCGAGCCTTTCGCTGTAGATCGTATGAGGATACTTTTCCAGCAATTCATTTGCAATTCTATCTATGGCTTCATTGCGAAGTTCGCCCCAGAGTTTCCACTTCACACGATTGCGGTCGTTTTCGTCGCTCAGGTCGAGGGACCTGCCCGCCTTCTTCTCCAGAACCTTTACCACCCGCCACTTGAATCCGCTTTCATAGAACCCTTTAAGAGGCCCTATTACCTCGTTCGGATCGGCTGCATATATATCGTCGAAAAACATCCCTTCGGAGCCCCCGTAAACATTGTGAGGCTTCGAGTCTTTTCTCAGCGAGTATTCCTGTTTTAAATCCTCGAAATCTTTGCCCGCTTCGAGTTGAGCCCTCACCTTTTCGGCCGTGGCCCGATTTTCGCACCAGATCTGCTCGACCTTGACGCTCCGTTCGGTCACGAGTTCTTTCTTGTGCTCCTCGTAATATCGGGCGATATCAGCTTCGTTGGGTTCTTCAATAGCCTTGAACAAGTCCATTTTCACCTTGCTCACCAGTCGCAGGTCCTCCTGGAATTTCAATTTTTCCTGGAAATCGCCCTGCTTATCCAGCCCCTGAAGCTCGGCTTCTTTTACCAGCAGCGGCATTCTGATTGCCTTGTCCAGAAATGATTCAAAACCGGACGGTGTACTCAGCCCTCTCGGCCGACGGGGCGGGGCGATCTGTGAAAGCGCATGAAACCACTCTTTCAGAGTAAACACGCCGCCGTTATAGGTTGCCAGAACAAGATTCTTCTCCTTGTCCGTCATCTCCTCCCTGATCTGGCTGTTGCGGATGAACTGCATCCGCCTGGGAGTTTTCGGATTGGTAAGCAATCTCAAATGGACTTTTGCCCCGATAGGGATGTTGTCCTCGACTTTTTGAATGTTGGCCTTTTCCACAACCTCCTGATAATACCGATCGAGCATTTTCTTCGCCTTGGCGCTGCGGATCATAGAAGTTGCTGCCACGCGGTCCAGCTTCTCGTTCATTTTCATCATGGCCTGGATTTCCCGTTCCGAGACCGTGATCTTGCCCTCGAGATAGTTCTGAACGAGCTTTGAGGCAAGTCTGCGGCTTTTCCAGTCCATAATCGACGAGGCGACCTCATCGTTCTTCAGCAGGCCATTTTTTCGGGCGTCGATTATCATGGCCTTTTCGGCCAGTATTCGTCTGACAGATTCAAAGGGCGTCATAGCCTCGGCTTTTTCGATGCTGAGGTCGTCATGGGGTCGAACATCGTCCATAAACCTCTGCACAACGTCAGCTTTGGTTACTTCGTATTCGCCTATTGTGGCCACAACGTTTGGATCTTCAGGCGGCGCCGCGGTCTTTTCAGCGGCGAAAGAAATCGGGATCGTCCAAAAAAGCGGCAGAATCAGGATGCAGAGATACGCATTTAGTTTTTGTAATCTCGTCATTTTTGACTCCTAAGATGATGAGCAAGACTTTTATGGGTTCCTTGCCGGCAACCACGTTCCTCTATACCGGCGACCCGCTCAAAGGTTCTATTATAGCGGATTCGGGCACGGTTGTGGAGAAATCGGCCCGCATGATGCTAAAAAATCCCATCCGCTGCCAAATACACCGGTAATTGCTCGCTTGCGGCTCTTTGCGGCAGACGATTGCGAATTTACGATTGCAGCGGTCGTCTGCCAGCCATATAATCGGTTCCGACTATAGTGAAGATGCAGAGGGGTGTTATTGGAATTCGCCGGACAAGGGAGTCGATATGGCCTGTATGGATACATCTCGAAGCCGAGTTTTTTTGCTTTGCGGGGCGATTTTTGCGCTTCTTCTCTCCGTAACAGCCGCACTCGGGGCCGATACGGTCATTCTCAAGCAGGGCCAGCGCATCAGCGGGGATATTCTCGTTGAGAAGGAAACGGTCATTTACGTCGACATCGGTGTGACCGTCCTGTCTGTTCCACGAGACGAGATCGACAGAATAGAAGACGACAATCCAGAGCAGACTCCTGACAAGACGACCGAGCCGAATGAACCTCAAGGCCAAGCTTCCAAAGCTCAACAAACGGGCCTCTACCGTACGGCCAATCTGGAAAAAACGACCATCGAAAAGTGCGTTCGCAGGGTAGCCGAATCGGTTGTGAAAGTATCCAGTCCGGCAGGCCTTGGGTCGGGCTTTTTCATCAACGAAAAAGGCTATCTGATCACGAACTACCATGTTATCGAGCGGGAGACCAAGATCGAGATTACCGTATTCCGAAAGGCGGCCAAAGGATTCGAGAGGGATCTCTTCAAGAAAGTTAAAATAGTTGCGATTAACCCGTTTATGGATCTGGCCCTGCTGAAGGTGGAGGATATGGGCCGGACGCAGGCCAAGCCCGCCTATCTCGGAGATATTGACCGCATCGAAAGCGGCCAGTCGGTTTTCGCGATAGGCAATCCCATGGGCCTGGAACGGACGGTAACCAACGGGGTCGTAAGCACAAAGAGCCGGGTCTTCGAAGGGCTGGTCTATATACAGACAAACGCCGATATAAATCCGGGCAATTCGGGCGGACCTTTGTTCAATCTGGCCGGCGAGGTCATCGGTGTGACCAACATGGGTTACATATTCTACGGCGGCCTGGGTTTTGCAATTCCCGTCAACTACGTGAAGCATTTCATAGACAATTACGAGGCTTTCGCATACGACAAAGATAATCCAAACACCGGGTACAGATATCTGCAGCCCGACAAAAGAAGAAAAAAGGGCAGACCTGAGTTCTTGAGAACAACTAACGCTAACTGACTGCTGTAGTCGGTCGATAAATCGAAGCCGGGAAGCCGTAGACGTCAAGCGGGTCCAATGCTTCGAGACGCAGTTTTGCCTGCACAATGAAAGGTTGAGAGATGAATATGGTTCCAAGCGCCAAAACGGGTTTGATAGTTGTCTGCATACTGGCGTCCGCGTCGCCGATTTCGGGCAAGAATTTGCCGCCTGCGGCCGATCTGTTGCCGCCCGAGACGGTCTTTCTGGCGGAGATAGGCGACTGCAGCAAGCTGAAAGACCAGTTCGAAAAGACAAGTCTGTACAAGCTGTACAAAGACCCGTCGATGTCCGAGTTCGTCGAGAATTTCAAGGACAGGAAAGATGAAAAAGTCGCCAGTGCCGACAGCAAACTTCTGAATGCGATATTCAACGAAGGCGCACTGCCTCAGGGCAGGGCTGCTGTTGCCCTGGTACTCGGCGACGAACCGGTAGACTGGCAGCAGGAGTCTCCCTTTCTGCTCATGGCCGAATGGGGCGAGCATCTGGGCACGATCAAGGCCGGCGTAGCGGCAATGACCGATAAGAGCCTTGAAGAAGGCTCCAGGAAGAAGGTGGAAAGCTATCGCGGCGTGGATATTACCACCGTCCTGGACCCGGGTGGAATTACCGGAGGTGAAGAACTCGATCCGGTCATGAGAGAATCGGGCGTAAGTTACTGCTTCATGGACGATACCCTGCTGGTCGGCAGCCGTCTCGATGATATCAAGTTTACGATCGCGGCCATTACCGGCTCGAGCGCAGCAAAGCTCTCCGACGACAGCGAGTACAAGGCGACGATGCGAAGTCTTGGGCCGTGGCACGATGTCGACATGTACGTAAACATCAAACAGATCATAGAAACTGTAACTTCGGGACCAGAGGGTGCGGAATTAAGAACAACCCTTGAGAATCTGGGCTTCAGCAATGTGATGTCATTCGCGGGATCGGCGGCGGTCGCCAGGAAATCGGGTATCGGCATCTCCGGAAAATTCGCTCTCAGGATCGACGGACAAAAGAAAGGTGTCTGCAAGATGCTGGATATGCCGTCAACCCCCGTCGACTTGCCCGACTTCATACCGGCCGATGCGACAAGCGTATTCATGCTGAACCTGGATTTTCAAAAGGCTTTCCAGGAACTTGGCAACATCATCGTGCGGTTTTCACCTCAGTACGCCGCCATACTGCAGATGCCCTTCCTGCCCGTTGGCGAAGGCGGCGCACCGGCCGATATTAAAACCGCCGTCATAGATCATCTAGGCAGCCGGATACTGGCCACCCAGGATGCGGCCTCGACTTTAAGCGCCGCGCAGCCGTCTATTTTCCCCGACGGCCTGATTATGGCGGTCGAGATCAGCAACCGAACGGCCCTGGAAAGGACGCTTTCGATTGTCCACGGCTCGATGCTGATGCCGAACCGGCCCGATATGCGTCGCGAACTGCTGGGCCATACGATGTATTTCATAGATCCGGCGGCGATGCTCGGCGCACCACAGCCGGGCGCAGGCAGCGAGCCCATGGCAGCCGGCGGCGTTCAACAGATGCCGGAAATGCCCGAAATGCCGAAACTGGCTTTCACCCTTACGGATACATTTTTTCTCTTCGGCACCGATATTTCAGTCGAAAAAGTCGTCCGCAGACTCACCGGCGGTTCGCATGCATCGATGGAGTCGAAGGACTGGTACAAGCGAGTCAGAAGTGAAATCCCCGCAAGGGTGGGAATCGCGCAGCTATCGGACAATGCAGCCGCGTGGGAGGTTCTCTGGAACCAGATCAAGAGCCAATCGGCGGCTCAACCCGATGAAGACGACGATTCAGATATAGAGATAAAGGTGGGAGTAGGCTCCGATATGAATCCCGCAACCATATTCCTGGAGGGGCTTCTCGGTGAACTGGCGGATTTCAGCCTGCTTCCGGATGCGGAGAAGGTAAAACAGTACTTCGGTACATCTGCGTTTTACGGAGTCAGCAGACCCGACGGCTTCTTCTTCGAGTTCAAACTGGTCGAACCGACCGGGCGGTAGGCTTTCCGGCTCTACGCTAACGCGAGCCTGCCGGTCCTCTCAAAAGGTGGTTTGAGCCATTTTACCGGCGAGAATGTTCGCTTTCCCGGCATCCGGTGCAATCTCACTCAGCAGGCTGCGGGCCGACGAAAGGTCGGCGTTGTCAAAAATCTGTTTCTCACCCGAATCCGCCGGGTTCTTTGGATTGGCCGAGAGAACAAGGCGGCCCGACACCTCGAAAGATGCCAATGCGCCCTTCTTGCCCGACGACTTCGTCGTAAGTCTTCGCAGATCGCGCAGAACTATAAACATTCGGTACGTCGATTCTTCACGCATACAGATGAGGTTTTCGGTGTGATTCTGCTGATCGATAGATTGCCATGAGTTGACAACGATGTCCGTGGCCCTGCACAGCAAACCTCTGTCGCTGCTCTCAATCACCCAGCACGGAATGTAGTAGTACGGATTCGAGACCCTGAGCGAATCTCCGCTGAAGGTGATATCGGAGTCGCTGATTCGAATTGATTCGACAGGAAAAGGCTCCGTTGTCGCCTGCAGGTGCTCGTGCCATTTGATAGAAGCCCCGGCAAGGCAGTTGAATATCACGCGAAAATTGCCGTCCGTAGCATCGAGAAGATCCAGCATTGCGACCGGAATATTGCTGTCATATCGCTGGGGACGATGTTCGGCAGTCATCACTGTAAAATGGTTGTTGGTTATATACGCAAAGTTCGCGGCGATGTAGTACCGCTCGTCCGAGAGCGTCAGACCATAGGGAATCTCCGCCGGATTCTGAATTTCTATGTTGTGCTTACAAAGATAGCAGGCCCTGCCGTTCGGATCCGGGTTTATCAGGCGGGACTTGTCGACGTTCTCGGCTATCACGCCGTGGCTTACGAGCAGATCGTGGTTCTTGCGGAATTCGCGGTCCGGATTCCACTGAAAACAAAAAGTGATATTCGTTCGTTCATCGAAGAATTGCTTTTCCGTCTTGTCGGCCGTCTCCAGTGGATCGCCAAGCACAAATCCCGAGTCGACTTGTTGGCGGTAAAGCGCCAGAAGTGCGTAAGACAGCCCCGAACTTCCGGCAAGAGCGTCCATGCCGGACAGAATATCACTTTTGTCGTCGGCTCTCAGGTCGACTATTCGATTGAAGGTTTCGATGTCCGCCTGTGAGCGGGCGAAAGTACGGTGGAGCGACTCGATGTATTGCTTCTCGCTGTCCATTGCTCGTGATGGTAATCGCTCGCGGCTGCTTCCCTTCGGCCGGCTAAAGCCCCTCGCTCAATGTATCACCTTGTTCAGCGGGTAGGTGATTATGCCCGAAGCGCCTGCGCGCTTGAGAGCAGGGACGATATTTCTCTCGACGGTATCGTCCAAAATCACCTCCAGGGCGACGTATTCCGAGTCGGCCAATTCTGAAATTGTAGGACTCTTCTCGGATGGCAGCAGCTCGCAGACCGCCTTGAGGTCGTCCTTTTTGACGTTCAACTTCAAGCCGACCTTGCCGCGGGCCTCTATGGCCGCATTCAGGAGTATCGCGATGTTCTCGATTTTTCTTTTCTTGAAATCATCGGCCCAGGCCTGCTTGTTGGCAATCAGTCTGGTGGTGGATGTTACGACGGTGTCGATGACTCTCAGGTTGTTGGCCTTTAGCGAGCGGCCGGTCTCGGTAAGTTCGACGATGGCGTCGACCAGCCGGGCTTTGACCTCGGTGGCGCCCCAACTGAACTCTACCTTAACGTCGATATCCTTCTCCGCAAAATACTTGCGGATGACGTTGACCAGTTCGGTCGCGACGATGCCGCCGGCGAGATCTTCGGGTTTCTGCACTTTCGATTCTTCGGGTACGGCAAGCACCCATCTGGCCGGATTGCTGGTGGCCTTGCTGTAGGCAAGTTCGCATACATCTACCACATCACAGTCGTTTTCCTTGATCCAGTCATATCCCGTTATGCCGGCATCCAGTACGCCGTCGCCTACGTAGCGGCCCATTTCCTGGGCACGGAGGGTCACCAGAGTTATTTCATCATCGTCGATTGATGGATAGTAGCTTCTCGATGAACCGCCGATAGTAAATCCGGCTTTGTCGAAAAGGTCTATAGTTGCTTTTTTGAGACTGCCTGCGGGAATACCGAGTTTAAGAATTTGATCGGACATTGTGCTTTTCTTCTTACTTTCCTTGGGTGAACAACTGATTGAACGGTTCGGTGCTTTGAAACGCTACTTCTTCTTGAGTTCCTTGCGTTTGGCTCGTTTAGCGGTGCTCTTTTGGGGCTTGGCGGCCGAATCTTTCCTGCTGGCGGTCTTGTTCACTTTTTTCTTCTTCCTGGGCTTGGCGGTTTCGCAGTGCAGCCGCAGCAGCATGTAAAACTCATGACCCTCTCTGGCGGAAATCTGCTTCGTTAGAAAACCACCTATGTCAGCGGCATCGGCCGAGGGATAAACCAGTTCCTCGGCTTTGAGAAACTCCACCATAGCATTGTTAAGCGGTATGGCGTGGCCCTGGAACGCGGTCAGCATGCAGTAATCGACGACGAACGGCGAAAAGCCCATTTTTTCGAGGGCCTGTTTCGCAGGGCGTTTGCCCATCTTCTTCAGCGGTTCGAGGCTGATCTTGTGGTGGGCGTTGAAGATTGCGCGCAAAACCCCGGCCAGTTCGGCGGCTATCTTCACGTTCCTGGGTTCGCCGGGACCGATCAGAGAGGCGATCTCCTCGGCTCTGGATACTCTGATTTCGTTTAGATCCACGAAGTATTCGAAGCACTTCTTGTAAGCGGTCTGGGCCGTGGATTCCGGAAGATGCTCGGCAAGCACCGCATACACAGCCGCATGGGCGGGTTCCTCATAAGAAGCAAAATCATTCCCGGTGCTTTTGCGCTTTAGAGAGCGATACAGTTTTTGAATCTTGGCTGCGTATGTTTTGCTGTTCTTCATTGTTCTCCACCGGCATCACTGCGAATCGCTGTTCTGGTCCTCCGAAGATTCCTCGTCTTCGGGGCCGAGGTCTTTGACGGCTTCGTCTATAATCCTCAAAGTCTCCAGGGTCTGTTTGAACTGCTCGTCCATAGCGAAATGAAGGATCGGACAGAATTTGCTCTGAAGTTTGTTTCCCAGCAGATATTGAATTCTCCGAGAGGCCCGATCTATTGCAACGAATGTCCGATGTTGCGTCTTTTCATCCGTTCCAAATACACTTAGAAAGACGTCGGCGTTTTTAAGATCCGCAGCTAGATCGACCCTGGTCACACTTACAAAACCCTGGATCCGGGGATCGTTAAGGTGGTTCATTATGGCATCGCTAACCACTTCTTTAACCACCCTGGCCACTTTTTCCTGTCTTCTCGTTGCCATTTCAATGCGCCGTCGGTTGAAGTCAACCGGTCCCCATTATCATTTCGCTTTGTCAAAGAGTCCTTGCGACTTTGATGATTTCGTAGAATTCCAGCGTATCGTCGATTTTGAAGTCATCGAAACCGGCGATTTTGATGCCGCACTCGAGGCCGGCCTTAACTTCCTTGACATCGTCCTTGAAGTGTTTGAGCGATTCGACGTTCATCTCGTCCCGGATAACTATGTTGTCGCGTATGAGCCGAACCTTTCCGTGCT
This sequence comes from uncultured Pirellulales bacterium, assembly GCA_964406945.1. Lineage (GTDB taxonomy): Bacteria > Planctomycetota > Phycisphaerae > Sedimentisphaerales > Anaerobacaceae > UBA2266. The sequence goes on along the minus strand of CAYOTO010000005.1, from coordinate 18,106 downwards.
TGGCGACAACTCCGTTGCTGACGTAACAGCCGGCGATAGTACCCAATCTGGAAACTTTGAACAGCGTTCGAACCATAGCTCGTCCCAGTACCTGCTCCTTCTCTTCCGGAGCAAGCATTCCGGTCATAGCTTCCCTGATGTCTTCGGTGATTCGGTAGATCACCGAGTAGAATCGCATATCAACGCCTTTTTCCTCGGCCAGTTTGGTAACGTGCTCATCACAGGAGACATTAAAGCCGATTATGATCGCGTTGGAAGCCTCGGCGAGTACGACATCGCCTTCGGTAACTCCGCCTACGGCCGAGTGCAGAACCGAAATCTTGATTTCTTCGGTGCTTAGCTCGGCTAGGTATTTTACGAGTACGTCCACCGAGCCTTGAACATCGGCCTTGACGATAAGCTTGAGTTCCTGGGTCTTGCCCTCTTCGATCTGACTGAAGAGGTTGTCCAGCGTAACCTGCGTACGTTTGTGGAGGCTGTCTTCCCTGAGGCGTTTCTCGTTTTCCTCGGCGGCCTGCTTGGCCGAGTTAATATCCGGCAGGCGGTAGAACCTGTCGCCGGCCTGTGGAACGTCGCTCAGCCCGGTTACCTCGACCGGCATCGAGCTGGATGCGGTCTTGATGTTTTTGCCGAAGCTGTTCCGCAGTGTTTTGATTCTTCCATAAGCGTTACCGGCCAGCAGAACGTCGCTCTTGTCGAGTTTGCCCTCGGCTATCAGTATGGTGGCGACCGGTCCTCTCTGCGGCGACATTCTGGCTTCGATTACCCAGCCCGTGGCCGGTATGGTGCTGTCGGCCTTGAGTTCCATCAGTTCGGCAACGTAATCCAGGGCTTCCAGCAGGTCGTCGATTCCTTCGCCTGTGGTTGCGGACGTCTTTACAACTTCGGTGTCTCCACCCCATTCGGCGGGCGTAAGACCATGTTCTGAAAGTTGTGCGTAAATCCTGTTTATGTCCACACCAGGCAGGTCGATTTTGTTCAAAGCTACTATAATCGAAACATCAGCGGCTTTGCTGTGTGCAATTGCCTCGATGGTCTGAGGCATAACGCCGTCATCAGCAGCCACGACAAGAACCACCACGTCGGTCATGTTGGCCCCACGCGCTCTCATGGCCGTGAAAGCCTCATGGCCGGGCGTATCCAGGAAAGTCACTTTCTTGTCGTTCCAGGTTATCTCCGAGGCGCCGATGTGCTGTGTAATTCCGCCTGCCTCGCCCGCGGCCACCTGGGTCTCTCTTATTTTGTCCAGCAGGCTTGTTTTGCCGTGGTCGACGTGTCCGAGCATCGCGGCAACGACCGGCCTCTTCTCGATATTCTTGCGCTCGCGCGACTCGAATTCCTCGCGGATGCGGTCTTCGGCGGCGGCTTTTGTCTCGACGGTCAGTTCGACATTGAACTCCAGCGCAACAAGCTGTGCCACTTCTCCGGAAATGCTCTGGTTGGCCGTAACCATCATGCCCTGCTTCATCAGTGTGGCTATGATATCCGCGGATTTGACCGCCAGTGCGGCCGACAAATCCTTGACTGTAATCGGAGCGGTGATCGTAATCTTCGAAGGCCTGGCCCGAGCGGCGGCTTCACGCTCCGACTTGCTCGTAATTTTTCTGGTGGGCCTGAGCCTGAAGCCTTCGCCTCCGGCCGCGCTAAGTCGGGCGCGCCTTTCCTCTATATCTCTTTCACGCCATTTGCCCTTGGGCCTGCCGCGTTTTGTGCCGCTATCACCCAAATCCTTGCGGCGCCCGTGGGTTCGGTCTTTTGCTTTTCGGCCTCCCCGCCTCTTTCGGCCTCCAAATTCGCTTTCGGCCGCGGCGCCCATCAACGGCGCAGATGCATTGCCGCCTTTTCCTCTTCCTCTGGGCTTGTAACTCGGCGGTTCAGGCGCCTCCACCCTCACCACCTCGGGACCTGTCAACTGAGCAGGCTCGGGCTTTTCGAGCTGCGGACCCGCCGGCACCACCGGCTCGGGTTCCGGCTCCGGCTCTTCCTGCTCCTGTTCGGCTTCGGGTTCGGGGCCTTGTTCCTCTTCAGGAGGCTGCTCGACAGTGGCGGCCGCGGCGGTATCTTCCTGAGCTGCAGGCGCCACGGGCTGCTCCGTTTGCATTTCACCAGCCTGCTCACCTTCTTCGGTCGTCTCGGATGTTTCTGTTGTTTCTGCCGTTTCTTCGACTTGCTGTTCCGCCTCCGGGGCCTCAGGTGCGGCTTCAGCAGCGGTCTGCTCCTGAGTTTCGGTCTCCGGTTCGGCAATCGCCACCTGAACCTGCTCGGCGTCGGACTCGGCCTCGGATTCAGCTTCTTTGGCTTTTTTCTTACGTCTTCTGGCGACGCGCACCCTCTCCAGATCCACCTTGTCGGCTGTTTCCACCGTAGTCACGTTTTCCCCCTCCGAGAACCACTCCTTGATCGTGGCCGCAAGGCCGGCCGAAATAGTGGACATGTGGTTCTTTACGTCAAGACCCTCGTCCTTGCATTTTTTAACAATCGCGGAACTCTTAACACCAAGTTCCCTTGCCAGTAAATATACTCTTGTCGTAGCCAAAAAAAACTCCAGATTTATTGAGACTGCTCACTGTCTGCTTCTGCCGTTTTGGTCTGCTCGGCAAGTTCTTTTTCCGCCTGGGCTTTCTTGCTTTCGGCGGCAATCCTCTTCGCGGCTTCCTCAGCAGCCCGGACCAGTTCCCCGGCAAGCTCCGGATCAAGAGCCAGTTCCGTTGTAAGCGGCTCGGCTCCGACCTCGTCCAGGTCCAGAACCGATATAACGCCCAAAGCGATCAACTTATCTACTATGGTTTCATCGGCCCCCTCGACCTCTTTAACACACGCTGTCAGTTGCTCGATACCCAGGTTGTATTCGTTTGGCGTCAGGATATCGATGTCCCAGCCTGTGAGCCGGGCAGCCAGTCTTACATTCTGGCCGTGTTTGCCGATCGCCAGCGACAACTGGTCCTCCTCGACAACCACAGTGGCCCTGCCGAGTTCGAAACACAGTGCGATTTCGCTGACTTTTGCGGGCATCAGGGCGTTGGCGACCAGAACCTGCGAAGAATCATTCCATCTGACAATGTCGATTTTTTCGCCGCTGAGTTCTTCGACGATATTCTTAATCCTGCTGCCGCGAACACCTACGCAGGCACCGACCGGATCCACCTTCTCGTCGTGCGAGGTTACCGCAACCTTGGACCGGTATCCGGCTTCTCGCGCAAGCGCCTTGATTTCGATTATCTCTTCTGCTATCTCCGGAACCTCTGACTCGAAAAGCCTACGTATGAAATCCGGGTGTGTTCGAGAGAGGATAATCTTGACCTGGTTGGCGGTTTCCTTGACCTCCAGGATAAGACATCGGATTCTCTCGCTGGGCCTGTGGGTCTGGCCCATTATCTGCTCGCCCTTGGGAAGGTACGCTTCGGTCCAGTGGTCGAGATTGACCACAAGTGTGCCGCTTTCGTAGCGAACCACCGTACCGCTGATCAACTCGCCTTTTCTCTGAACGAATTCCGAATATATGCTGTCTCTCTCATCGGCCCTGATTTTCTGAATCATGACCTGTTTTGCAGTCTGTGCTGGTATTCTCCCGAGCCGCCTGATATCAATCGGTTCTCCGTCCATGGCGGCCATAACGCGACCCGTCGACCGATCGATCCTGACGATTATGTCGGCTTCGGTCTCGCCGAAGTGTTTGCGGACCGCCGATACCATAGCCTCTTCCAGGTCGACAAAGATAGATTCCTTGTCGATGTTCTTATCGCGGGCGATGTTATCAACGATTCTCAAGAGTTCTTGATTCATATTGTATTCTCTTTCCAACCAGTTGTATTAGGCGGCATCCAGTCAGCCGTCGACCCGGTCCAAAAGGCAGCAATAAAAAAAGCGGAAAACCAAGCCAGCTTCCGCTTATTAAACACCACCAAAGTCACCCGCGGTTGTAGTCAATCCGTTACACTACATAGGCCGCCTCCAGAGGAACAATATCATTTCTATGGCGTCTTCGAAGCGGAAACTCGGAATCCCAAGCTGCCAAACGCGCAGAAGCGCAACGGCGCCGATCTGTAATCGGTCTACCGCTCACTGTTAGCCAATCCTGTCAAAAACATCTTACAGCACCTCTGCTTATACACATAAACTAGCCATTCGGTGCGGCTTTTGCCGCAGCCGAATGTAAAATACTAATCGTCTAACCCGATAAGAGCAATCATTTTTTCGCCGAATTTGCACAATTTTTGCTCATTATCCGGTTCACAACGGCTGAGCAAACGTCCCAAAATAACGCTTCTCACAGCCTTTTGCGCAAGTTTTTGCCGACCAGGAGACTTTAAAACCCGCCCGCTGCAAGACGCAGGAGGGTTTTCAGTACTGAAAAAGCCGCCGAGTTTTTGTTTTTTCTTTCAGGCTGTGCGGCCTGGATCGGTCATTTTATGGGCGGATGCCGCCCGGGCAGGCCGACTCAGCGCCAGGCCGCTACGGGCGTGCCGATGCGGGAATGAAATGAATGCGAAGCTTGCCGGGTTCGACCGAAACCCTGTCTACCCGCACCTTTTTGTCTTCAGCGGTCAGGACAGGCTCGAAGCTTTGACCGGCGAGCAGGGCGGCGGCAAGCTGGGCCCGCCAGTGGGTCTGGTCGATCTCATTTACGGCCGTATGCTCGGAGTACATCCTCTCGGCAGTCATCTTGGCAACCGTGGTCAGCCACATTGAGCCAACCTTCACCTTATCTACTTCCAGTTTGAGCCGGTCTTGCTCGTCGATTACGGGTTTGAGCGCCACGGAAACGACCATATCCACACCCTCGACATCGGCGGTGGCCATGGCAACGATTCTGTCTTCCTCGAAGACCACTGCGGGGGCGTAAAGCGCGACGCGATTCTGATTCTCCGACCAGTTTGCGATTGCCTCGCTGAGCTTCCTGTCGTCTATGACCAGCTCGAAAGGCTCCTGCGATTGAGCACCGTTGTAAAAACGGGACGATATCTGATTGAAGTACGGATGAATTTCGCCCGAGCGCATCGCGGATATATCAATCGCGGCCGGTTTGTAGATCGAAGGCTTGTTGAGAAGCAACGACATTATGATAACTGCAACCGCCGCATCGATTGCAAGCCAGTACGCGAGCTTCCTGCGTCTGGACATCTTCGGCTTTTTTCCTGGGTTCTTCTTTCCTGTCTCTTTCATAACGGTTTTTAGAATACCGCGCCGCACTGGGTTTCGATAAACCGACGCCCGAGATAAATCTCTCTGCAAAGATGGTTTTTCAAAGCAGTTCTGACTTGCCTGAAGCCGTATGTATCATTATAGTCGCAAACTGGCCTGCGCGTCAGGTGGAAATACGTCAATACAATCAAAATGAATAAAAACGAATTCAGCTTCGGCTGATTGTCGTCGTTGAGAGCTTTGTGAGAGCGTTGGAAAGGATTTCCCGACCGGTGGGTCGGGAGTCTGTATTTTTGGGAAAGGTAGGTTTGCAGTTATATGGCAAGTCATTTTGCTGACCGTTTATGCGAGGCGGTAAAAGAAAAGAAGACCCCTTTGGTTGTCGGTATTGATCCGGTTTACGCCCGCCTTCCGGCGGCGATCCGGACACACCGTCAGATGAACGACGAATTTGATTCGGCCGCGGCCGTCGATGCAATATTCGATTTCTGTACGCAAGTTATGCGTCTGGTGGCTCCGATGGTTCCGGCGGTGAAGATTAACGTGGCCTTTTTCGAGAAGTATCTGTGGGAAGGACTCGAGACCTATTACTCTCTCGTTGCCGAAGGCGCCGAGCTTGGACTGGAGGTCATAGGAGACGTCAAGCGAGGCGATATAGGTCATACGGCCGAAATGTATGCCGCGGCTCATCTGGAGAACCCCGAACTGGCTGGACTGGAGGATACACTGGTTCCGGACGCTATAACCGTAAACGGCTATTTCGGCACGGACGGAATCGAGCCGTTTGCCAAGATGGCGACAGAGCAGGGAAAGGGCGTATTCGTCCTGGTCCGCACCAGCAATCCGTCCGCGGCGGTTATTCAGGACAGTGCGGACGCTGACGGCGTTGCGTTTTATGAGAAGGTCGCTTCGGTGGTAAATGAAATCGCCGAAGCACCCGGAAGAGTCGCAAATTGCGGCTACAGCAATGTCGGGATGGTTGTCGGTGGAACGGCTCCGGAGGTTACGACGGCGCTGCGCGACAAATACGACAAGGCGTGGTTTCTGGTGCCGGGTTACGGCTCACAGGGCGCATCGGCCGCCGACTGCATACGATACTGCAAGGCCGACGGCACCGGCGCTCTGATCAATGCTTCGCGATCTGTTCTTTATGCGTACGAAAGGCCGAATTATCGCGAGCAGTTCGGCAACGACTGGAAGCGGTGCATCGAGCAGGCGGTTACGGACGCCAAAGTGGAGTTGGCGAACGCTATGCAGGCGAGGATATGATCGAAAATGCCCTGAAGGGCAAAAAGGTGGTAGTAATGGGGCTTGGCCGGTTCGGCGGGGGGCTGGATTCGGCCGAGTTTGCAGCGAAGAAGGGGGCCGGGGTATTGGTTACGGACTTGGCCTCGGCCGATCAACTGGCCGAATCAGTCCGAAGGCTGCAAAAAAGCTGCGTCGGCTGCGATATTGAACTGAGGCTGGGAGAACATAGAGAAAGCGATTTTGGCCAGGCGGACCTGGTCATAGCAAATCCGGCGATTGCTCCGGACAACAAATTCATTCAACACGCCAGAAACCACGGCGCGGCTATCACTTCCCGGGTGGCCCTTTTTTTCGAGCTGTGCCCCGCGCCCATCGTCGGAATAACCGGCTCCAACGGCAAGAGCACCACTACGGCTCTTACCGGCCACATTCTGCGTGCCGGCAGTGGGGGCGATTACCGGAACGTATGGGTCGGCGGCAACATCGGCAATGAGGCGCTGCTTACAATTGCAGAGCGAATCACCAGCGACGATGTAGTTGTGCTCGAACTGAGCAGTTTCCAAATCGAACAACTGGCCCAGGCCGGCAAAGCGCCAAAAATAGCGCTTCTGACTAATCTCACCCCCGACCACCTCGACCGATACGGGACCTTCGAACGGTACTGCGCGGCCAAGGAGCACCTTTTCAGATTGCAGCAGCCGGAAGCTTCCAACCCGGCTGTCTCCATTTTCAACGGTGAGGATGAAATTGCGGCCGGTTGGTTCACAAAATACGACGGTGAGCCTGGAAGAAAGTGCATTAAATACAGCGCTGCCGACGTTAACAGCCGCATCCGGCAGAATTATCGGCTTGTCGGTACGGCAAATCTGTCCAATCTGGCGGCTGCGGTTGCGATTGTATCGCAAATGGGCGTCACGGATGAAACGATCGCGGCATGCCTGCGGCGCTTTAGAGGACTCAGCCACCGACTCGAGTTCGTTGAAGAAGTGCATGGGGTGCACTGGTACAACGACTCTAAAGCAACCACGCCGCTCAGCGCGATAGCCGCACTCGAAGGGTTCGACGAGCCTGTGATTATCATAGCGGGAGGGTCTGATAAGAACATCGGTTTCGAAGAATTCGGCAGGAAGATAAGCCAAAAAGCCAAATGCGCCATCCTTATAGGCCAGACCGCCGACAAAATCGCCGAGGCCATTCAATGCGGAGGCCGAACGGACATTCACAGAGCCGAATCGCTGGAAGAGGCGGTTATAACGGCAAAGCGACTGGCGACCAGGGGAGAGGTGGTGCTGATGAGTCCGGCCTGCGCAAGCTTTGACATGTTTGAGAACTACGAGCGACGCGGCGAGCTTTTCTGCACTCTTGTAAGGCAAATGAAGTAAGCCGATGGCGCCATGCCGCCACCTGTTGTGACACCAGAAGCGGGGTTATGGGAACTTCACGAGCCGCCACGAAAAAAACTTCACGTCCGGCGGCTCCAAAATGCTGCGTTTACCGCCGTTATGCACCGATCACGCACTGTTAACCATCCGAAAGCGCCGAGCGCCTCCTGCGCCGGTTAAGCAGCCGTCCAATAAGGTCGATGCTCATGGCAGGTAGACGTTTTCAGGTAAAACTTTTCCGAGGTTCCCAAATGGATAATCATGACGATCGTCGAATCGAGAGCAGGCTGCGTTACCACTGGCCGGTCTGGTTTGCGGAGAACTACGACGAAGAACTGTCGCAGGGACAAATGGTGGATATATCGAGCACCGCGGCATCGTTCACCTGCTATGCCGACGAGCACTGCCCGTTTCCGGGCCAGCATGTTACCGCCCGCTTCAGTGTCCCCAAGTACGGCGAGGATGATTCGTTCGATATGGAAAACTACATGCGTTCCGGTCATGTCTGCCGTGTGGATCATGTCAACAGCATGCTTCGACGCGTTGCGGTCCATTTTGCCGAGCCGCTGCCTTTCAGACCGGGCGAGCAGACCGAAGAGGGCAGTGAGGCCCAGCAGCGACTGAATATGCTGACCATGTAGGTTATTCCGACAGGAACGGTTCACAGTAGTACAGGTCTTCTGTATCTATGTGTATGCGGCAATCCTGCCACCGTTGCGACTCAATCCTGCACAGAAGTCGTAAGATTTGCACTTGCAGACCTGACTCGCACGCGGTATCGCCTCTGATCTTCCGCAGCGGTTCATGCGAGCCAGGGCGTTGCTTGTAAGGCGGCGGGTCGAACGTACTATATTCTGACACATCAGATGCGGTTCGGCCCTGCGAGGGAACCAGCGTCATACACGGCTCTTTGGGCGATAATCTTACCGGGCGAACTTCGTCATTCGGCTCGGCCACTTCAGCGATCAACTCCATGTCGCCCGCCGAGGCCCTATTTCAAGCGCTGCGCTGTGATCTTGCCATCGGTGGTTGTCTCCAGATGTCGTAAACTATTGCCAGACAAAGACTAACGCGCAAACTGGAGATTTCGCCGGCATCCCGGTACGCCTCGACCGTACGCTGAAGCTTTTTTCAATTGAAAGCAGTCCCGTCGCAGTCTAGAATCAGCGTCTGTTTTGCAATCAGAACTCGAAATCATAAAACAATAGCAGGAGACGCAATATGAGTGCAAACAGTGTGGGTAGAAACGGTATGAGCCGTCGCGGCATGCTGCGAACAGCCGCCGGCGCCGGACTCGGGGCGATGTCGCTGGGACTGGCTTCGTGCACGGAGCAGCAGAAGTCCGATTCAACACCGGTGGCAACCAAAGGCCGCATCAATCAATCGATGGTCTGGTGGTGCTACGAGCCTTACTGGAGCGCCGAGAAAATGTGCGGCGTTGCGAATAAACTGGGCGTCAAGAGCATCGAACTGATCGATGTCGAGCACTGGCCCACGTTGAAAAAACACGGCCTGGTTTGCGCGTTGCACGGCAGCCACGGCTTCGTGCAGGGAATGAACAACCCCGAGTATCACGATATGTGCATCGCCAAGATAAAGAAATCGGTCGACGAATGTGCCGAATTCGGTTTTCCGACGGTGATTACCTTTACCGGCATGGCCGAGGATATCTCGCCGGAAGACGGCAAAAAGAACTGCATCAACGGCCTGAAGAAGGTCATCGGATACGCGGAGAAGAAGAAGATCAATCTCGCTCTGGAGATGCTCAACAGCCGCGACGCCACCGAGATGAAGGGCCATCCCGGCTATCAGGGCGATCACATGGACTACTGCATGGAGATAGTAAAGGGCGTAGGTTCGCCGAACATGACCGTGCTGTTCGATATCTACCACGTGCAGGTAATGGACGGCGATATTATCCGGCGGATCCGTCAGTACAAAGACTACATCGGCCACTACCACACCGCCGGCTGTCCGGGCCGCAACGAAATCGACGATACGCAGGAGATCAACTACCTGCCGATCTTCGAGGAAATCGCAAAGACCGACTACAACGGCTACGTCGCACACGAGTTCATCCCCACGCGCGACCCGATGAAGGGTCTGACCGAAGCGGTTAAGCTCTGCGACGTCTAGTCACAGTTTGACAATAACCGCTTAATCAAAAAGGGGCACGTTTTCAAGCGTGCCCCTTTTTGTTGTTAATATAGCCGCTGCTGCTAATTGCCGGCGGTGTTGGGGTCTGTCGCCTCCTGCATGGCGGGTTCGGTCGGCTCATCTGCAGGCGGCGTTGTTGCGGCATCCGCTGGCGCGTCGTTGTCTTCGGCCGGTTCAGTTGTCGACTCCGCCTCGTCGGCGTTATCTGTGGAGGATGAATCCTCTGAAGTCGTCGTTGCTTCCTCTACGGTCGCTTCGCCGGTCACGGTCGAGGCCGTATCGGCCGGTTCGTTAGGCTCTTCGATGTCTTCGGTAATATCGGCCACGGCGTATTTGAGGTACTTGGCCTTGTAGTCGGCAATCTCGTACACCCAGCCGCGATGTTTGGCCGCGAATTCTTTGGCGGTATCGTTGGCCAGCAGTTTCGCTTCCTTTTTCTTCAATTCGGCTTCGTCGTCGTCTTTGCCCACGGTTTTGGGGACCTCGCCGGTGTACTCGGCGGTGCAGGTGACGAAAGTCTTCTCGTCCTGTTCGGCGATTCCGAGCGTGTAGACGACCGAATTCTTGAGCTTGCAGACGTAACGTCGGTCGAAGTTGAGTTCGCTGCCTGCCCTGCGGACATCATCGAAACGCAGATCCATGAGTGCGGTGAAGGTCGACTCGGCGTCGGACGTCTTAAGTTCTTTGCCTTCCGGCATATTATCCAGCATTATCTCCGTGCTGTTGGGTTCCTTGATCCTCAGTGTATACGTTTCATCCGCCGATGCGACAGTAACCTGCTCGATCTCGTCCCGCTCGATGTCGGTGATTTCCTTATCGATGTAATCGGTTTCGCCGGTGTTTAGCCACGGGATCTCGCTGCCGATGTAGACCTTGTTGGAAGTCTTGGCATCCGGAGCCAGCAGGCGAACATAGGAGCCTTCGCCCTGCTCGCGAGACTTGCCGATCACAACCCCGGCCAGAATCGGCGCGTTGGGGTCGGCCTTGAGAAACTTTACGACGCTTCTGGCGTCGGCTTCGTTGACTTCGAGATCCTCGTGATTGTCCGGGTCCGAGGTAACGAGTTCGCTGGTCTGAATCTTGAGACAGTCGGTGATCAGCTCGTTGATCTTGCTGATATCCGCGGGGTAGTTATCCTTGTTCGTAACCACGAATCCGCGGCCCTGGCGCTCGAGTTTGACTTCGTCTTCGCCGGCGCCCAGTACGATGGCGCCGATATCGTCCGGGTCCAGGCCCTGAATGAGATAGGTGACGCCGGTCGGTTCGGCTCCCTGCTGAGACGCGACTTTCGACTGGACAACCGCCCAGACCACCATCACGGCTGCGACTACTGCCAGTATTGCGAGTGTTTTGTTGCTCATAGTATAAACTCCTGGAGGCAATCGTTGGTCAAAGAACTTATCAGGCGTCACTTGCGTGACTTATGTAATGCCTTCTCCGCATGCTCCGACGCAGTTCCAGTAGAATTGCGAGCACCAGAATAACCGCCGGCACAAGCAGCATGGAGAAGTTCCGCAGCTTGTTACCGAGCGCCTCGATACGCCGGCGTCTTTGCAGACGAACTTCGTTAAGCTCCTTCTGGGCCTGGCGTTTCTGCAGTTCCAGTTTCTTCTGTTCGCGGATTATAGACGAACCAACCAGTTCGTCGGACTGACCCTGCTGGGCCGTGCTAAGTATCTCCTGGATCCGCTTGTTGAATCCTTCGATCTCGTCGTTGAGCCGTTGCACTTTTTCGGCGGTTTCGGCCTCGGCCTGCTCTTCGATTTCATCCACGACCGTAAACGGTCTTCGGAAGTTGCCTCGCGACCTTATCTTGATAAGCTCACTGGAGCCGCCGAGGTCTTCAATCGTATTGAGCAGCATCGCGCTGTTATCGCCCACCACCGCTTTGCCGAACAGCGAGTTTTGGTATGCAACTCTGTCGGTCATAAAATCGACGTCGGAGTAAACAACCACCACACAGTCTTCCTTGGCCCTGGCCAGGCCCGTAATCTGCTTTTGAATCTTAGCAGGCTCGTTGGGATCGGGACTGTTCGGGTCGTCGACCTCAATCGAAATGCCGTTGGGAAAACTGCTCTCGAGTTTACCGGTTACCAGGTATCCCATTCTGACCGGCCTGCTGCCTTCGAAGAATTTCTCCATCAGCCTGCTCGGATTCGGCATCATAAGCTCGTACGGGCTTGAGACCGTCCAGGTGTTGCCTTTGTCGGTGGTCTCAACCAACGGTATCAGCTCGATGTTCGAAGATTCGTTCGGGTCTTTCGCCGTTTCCTGCAATGCCCCGGCAAAAATCACGCGAACCTGGTTCAATTCGCTCGTTATGGCGTTATCCTGATTGAAGCACTCCGGCTTAGTGAGACCCAGGTATCCGATGATGGGTTCGGCCCTCTGATTCGGCGAAACCGAAGCGCTCAGCGCCAGCGCTCTATCGCCGGCAAAAGTGTTTTCGGGCATTTCCAGGCCCCAGGTCCTGGTAAGACGGTTCAGTTCGGAACTCTGGCTCTGGGGCCTTTGCATTTGCATCTGCATCTGGCGGTTGGGCTGGTCGACGACGCAATGCGGATCGACGCAGATAATGGTCCGCCCGCCCTTGAGTATGAACTGATCTATCGCGAATAGCGTGCGTTCGGGCAGATCCTTCGGATGTATTACCAGCAGAATGTCGACGTCGTTAATGTCGTTAACGTCGGTTGCGATCTTCTCGACTTCGTACTGCGATTTAAGCTGTTCGACTATTGTCCAGGCGGGCTTGGGCTGCTGGCCCTGCATTCTCATCATCTGGGCCATGTAGCCGCTCATGTCGTCGCCTGTGACCGGCAGAGAGCTGATTATGCCGATGCGGTTCTTCTCTCTGGTCACCGCCGTGTCGATAAGATAGCTGATATCGTACTCGACGAAATTCTGACGGTCCGGCGAGAAGAACGGAATCGTCTTTTCAACTCCGAAAGGCGTCTGAACCACCAGGCCGAAGAAGAAGTTCTCCTCTTCTGTAATCGCGAATCGCTTCAGGCCGTAGCCGAGGGCCTCCACTTCCTCGTCCGAATAGGGCCTGGGGTCTATGACCTCCAGGTTGACCATGCCTTTCGACTGCGCCACGTATTCTTCCAGCAGCGCCTTTACGAAGTAGTAGTAATTATTGAAAAAGCGAATCTGGTCAGGTCCCTTCAGGGCGGCGGTCTTGGCGTAGTAGAGCTTCATTTTCAGCGGCTGATGCAGCTTGCCGAGAATCTCTTTTGTGCCGTCCGAAAGGGTGTAAATCTTCTGTTCGGTAACGTCCAGCTTGAGCGATTTACCCATGTTCTGGAAGACGCTTATCGCACAGAAAGTTATGACCATTACCAGAATAACACCGATAATTGCTCGTATCGTTCTGTTCATCAGGCGGCCTTCCTTTCATCCAAGATTACAATACATGCTGCCACCCAGCCGACAATCAGCAGCAGGAAGTAGGACAGGTCTCTAAATTCGATAACGCCTCTTTGGATCGACTCGAAATGTGCCTGGAAGCTGAGGCTTTCGACGGCCCCGATCATACCCGCCGGCAGGAAGGTGTTGAGATAGTCCAGCGTCGTCGGCATGCCGGCGAAAACCAGAACCGCACAGGCGACTACCGAGAGCACGAAGCTGATTACCTGGTTTTTCGTAATCGCCGAGAAAAACATGCCGATGGCGAGAAATCCGCCGGCCATCAGAACCGACCCTATATAGCCTGTAACTATAAGGCCTTCGTCGGGGTTTCCCAGATAGGCGACGGTTATTACCAGCGGGAAAGTCAGGGCTATGGCGATTACCAGGAAAAACCACGCGGCCAGAAATTTGCCCAGTACAGCCTGGGTTATCGTTATCGGCAGCGTGAATACCAGTTCGATTGTGCCGGTCTTTCTTTCTTCGGCCCAGAGCCGCATGGCGGTCGAGGGGACCATGAACACGAAAAGCAGCGGCAGATTCGTGAAGAACGGCCGCAGGTCCGCCTGACGCATCTCGAAAAATCCCTCCTTGAACGTCAGATAGCCTGAAAAGAAAAGAAATATGACCAGAAAGACGTACGCAAGGGGAGTTGTGAAGTACCCCTTTAGCTCCCTTTTGAATACTGCCAGAAAGCTGTTCATAAGAAAAGCTCCTTACGTTGAATAGTTATGCGGCGCCCACGGTTTTGCTCACCTTGGACTGCGTGATTTTGCGGAAGACCTCGTCGAGATTCGCATTGTGCTTCTGTTTGAGCTGCTTGGGAGTCGAATCAACGAGAATTCTGCCTTTTGAGATGATTATGGTTCGCGAGCAGACGGCTTCGACCTCTTCGAGGATGTGGGTCGATACGATGATGCATTTGTCTTTGCTCATCTTGGTGATGAGCTGCCGCACCTCGTGCTTCTGATTGGGATCGAGCCCGTCGGTGGGTTCGTCCAGAATCAGCACGTCCGGATCGTGTATCAGCGCCTGGGCCAGCCCGACGCGGCGCTTGTAGCCTTTCGAGAGCGTTTCGATGGTCTGATGGTAGACCGAATCGATTGCACACAGAGGCACTATCCTGTCGAGGGCTTTCTTGCGGGCGGATCCTTTGATTTGACGCACATCGCAGATGAACTTGAGAAAAGTTCCCACCGTCATTTCGTTGTAGGCGGGAACGTTTTCGGCCAGATATCCCAGGCATCTTCGTACTGCGATGGAGTCCGTCAGGATGTCGTGGCCGCATATCGAGGCGGTCCCGCTGTCGGGCTTGATGAAGCACGCCAGCATCTTCATAGCCGTGCTCTTGCCGGCGCCGTTTGGCCCCAGCAGGCCAAGGACCTGGCCCTTTTCGACCTCGAATGATATGCCGTCGACGGCCACCACAGGCCCGAAGGAGCGTCGAAGTTCTTTGACTTCAATCATGTCGATCTCCAAAAACGCTTTGCCATTACTCTCACAATGCCGGGTCTACGACCCGTTGGGAAGGAAGCAGATTTTACCCGAAAAATGTTGACTGTCAATACCGCAATGGCGAATATTTTGTTCGATGACCGTCCAATCCCAGGTTTTTTCCTTGAATAATACCGGATTCGAACGGTTATGTGGATATCCGCGTAGGCAAGACCGCATATTTAACTTATCTTCTGAACCAGCAAGGACTTATGAGCAAAGTAGCAAAAATCAGGTTTTCAGATTATTCAACCAGTGTAACCAAGGCCCTGGATGCTGTCGAAGCGGCAAAAAAGCTGCCCGGCGAGGGGCTGATTATTTTGAAGCCCAACCTGGTAAACACTTCGCCGCCGCCGGTAACGACCAATCTCGGGGCCGTTGAAGCCGTTTACGAGTACTGCAGGCGGCATACGCAGGCTTCGATTGCAATAGCCGAGGGCTGCGGCAGCGGCCGAACGCCTGACGTGTTCGACGAATTGGGATATACGAAGTTCGCCGAAGACCGCGGCATTGAGCTTATCGACCTGAACGAGGCCCCGGCGGTTGAACTGCGAAATCCAGACGCTTTGGTGCTCGAGAAGTTCCAAATGCCCGAAATTCTGGTCGATGCATTCGTAATCTCCATCCCGGTTCTCAAACACCACAGCTTTACCGGCACCACGATCGCCATGAAGAACATGTTCGGCATCGCGCCTGAGAGATTCTACAAGAACGGCTGGAACAAGGGCAAACTGCATACGCCCTCGACCGACAAGGCTGTAGTCGATATCTGCACCTACAAAAGGCCCGACCTGTGCGTTGTCGACGCGGCCGTGGCGCTGACCGGCATGCATTTATCCGGTACGCCGAAACATCTCGGCCTGATTCTCGCCGGCTTCGACTGCGTGGCGACAGACGCCATCGGCAGCGAACTCATGGACCGCGATCCCAATTCTCTGAAATACCTCGAAATGGCAAACGGCAAACTCGGAGATATGCACGACATAGGAATTCTCAGCGAGGATAGGAGTCAACCTCATCGATAGGAGGATATGGCAGGGTCGGGAAGTCCAAACTCAATAGTAACCCAATCGTCATCTTCTGTTGGACATTCTTGGACTCGTACAGATTTGATCAGCCTGCCGCGCCGCAGCATTGTCCTGAAGATGTTCTCATTTCCCCTAGGTTTAACGACTGGATTCTCATTACAAAATCGCTCGTAATCGACTTCGCCTGCCAGAAACATATGGAACGCCCGGCTCGATATCGTAATTGATTCATTGGTCACAGTACCGCCTCCCTGAAATGAGGAATCGCCACATCCATTTGTTCGCGCCACCAGTGTTCGAGCATTAGCAGGTGTGCGTTTGACGGGCGGGAGAGATTTTGACAAGACCCCCGCCAACCATTCGAAGTAGGGCCTTGCCGCTGATATGGCGTCACTAGTCCAGATGGCCACAGTCCCTCGAACAGGTCCGGCTCCAGGCAAAAGAACCGGAGGATTCTCTTGGTGAACACTAAGCACGAAGACGAAATCCAAATTATGCTTCCGTCTGCCGAAATACCATAGCACTTCCTCCATGCTCAGGCTTGCACCTCCAGAACCATCGTCTTTCAAGAGTTGACAATCCCCGTCACAAAGAAACACTCCCCTCATCCCTCTGAAACCTGACTTGGAGAGTTGTTTGCGTTTGTCTTCCAGTGCTCGATGGACAGGGTTTCTGTCAGGCGAATGAGTTACAGTATAGGAAAGCCATCGCCCTGTGAGATACTTCTGATTTGGGTTGTATTCGAGGGATACTCCCGCATTAGCGTTATCGATTATGAGGCTGTGTGCAACCTCAGGGCTTTGTGATACCTTCTCGAAAAACGGTGTGAAATTCGTTTTGACGAATTGGAACATCTTGTCCTTTTTCGGAAGCCGGAGTCGCATCTTGACATCCTTCGTAATTGGACGCAGCTTCGGACCTAGCGACATAGTCAGATTACTATTATGACGCAGCGCGCGACGTTCGGCCTCGACCTCTTCTCCTTCAATGTGATAACTAAGTCTGTGCGTGTGAATGTTGTGCTTGCTAGCACGCCTAAGCAATTCGCGTTGAAACTCCTCAACAGGGTTGTCTTTATGATGATTCTGATCGGAAACAGTCGTGATATCCGCTAGAAACTTCAAGTCGTTTTGGGAAGACTCAAACAAGACGTCCGGGTCTGAAAGCTTACCAGGAGGTGCCTCGTAAGTTACCTGGCCAAGACTGTCAAGAGCAACCAAGACCGCTAACTCCCACTCAACAGATAAAACCTCCGTTATTCTCTGCGTGCTGATTTTTCGCACGTTGAGTCTACCCAAGTGTTTCTGATAAGCATCTTTCAGCAGGGGGCGGGCTCTATCCAGAAGTCCTTGAACACATCTTCGAGAGAATATCGCCATCTTAGATTCCGTTCTACATTGACAGCTCAACCTCACTGCTCAAAGTTTTTGTTCCAACATGTGTGCGTCCGCAAAAAAAGCCCGACTCTGCTGTAAAGCCGGGGGCCTGATAGTTCAACCGTATAGCTACTATCGCCAAATTCCTACGGATGTTCAACACAAATCTGCAGTAAACTGGGGGAATCTCCTGTCGGTTACCCGGATGATGGTTCGACTTGAAAATTCGGAGATCCCGCCGAAGGAAAATGGTTCGACGGGAACTCCGTTGTGCAATCTCTTTTGTGTCCAGATTCTTCGCTGCGCTCAGAATGACAATGTGAGGCGTCGCAGGATGACAGGCCTATCGGAGCTACTTCGGTGCTTTCGGCTGTTCAAATTCGAAGTTCTTCTTTTCGGCCTGGAGGCGTACGGCTTTGAGGACGGCTGAGCCTAGAGTGTCTCCATCGTTCGATTGTTTCTTTATCTGCTGGGCAACGTACTTTCTGCGTGCCTCGTTGAGGGCCTGGATCTTCTGCTGCAACTCGGCCCGCTCTGCGGCCTTTTCTTCGACGTACTGCTTCTTCTGGTCCTCGGTCATCTCGCGCATCTCTTCCGGCAGGTCTTCAGTCTCGATCTCAGCCAGCTCGACGGTGTCGTTCTTGACCGCGTCAATCAGATCCCAGGAGTCGTTGCGGTAGTTGGAGCTTGCCTTGGTGAC
The DNA here is from genome assembly GCA_964406945.1 of uncultured Pirellulales bacterium. GTDB lineage: Bacteria > Planctomycetota > Phycisphaerae > Sedimentisphaerales > Anaerobacaceae > UBA2266. Next base: position 174 of record CAYOTO010000005.1, on the reverse strand, counting down.
GGCGCGCTGAATAGCGGCCTCGGCCGATGCATCGGAGGCATTCATATCCTGGGCTGCCTGTCGCTGGCTATTGGCTGCGCCCAGACGCCCGTAGCCGACGTAGGTCGTATTGAGTCTGGCGTTGAGTTCGGCTATCTCCTCGTCCTGCGGGGCTTCGATATGCACTACCTTTCG